>NZ_CP090059.1:600000-907500 GCF_021391395.1 Sphingomonas cannabina
TCGACAGGAAATGCCCGCAATGGCCTTCACCGACCGCGCCGAGCGCAGCCCTGGTGCCAAGCTCGCCTTCGCCATCCTCGTCGCGGCGCTGCTCGCGGTCCCGCTCTTCACCGTCTATCTGCTGGTCTACGACCGCGAGTCGCAGTCGCGCACCGCGACCGCCTCGATCGCGGAGGGCTGGGGCGGGCCGCAGACGATCGCAGGGCCGGTGCTGGTCATCCCCTATCAGACCGACGCCACCGAGACGGTGACCGAAGGCGGTCGCCAGGTCACCCGCGTCAACCGCGTGTGGCGTGAGCTCGAGATCGCGCCCGACGTCGCCGACCTCAAGTCCTCGCTGGCCCCCGAGCGGCGCAAGCGCTCGATCTACGAGGTGGTGGTCTATTCGGCGCGCAACGAGGGCAGCGCGCGCTTTGCCCTGCCGGCCGATCTCGCCCGCTATGGCGTCAGCGCCGACACGCTCGCCTATGACCGCGCCGAGCTGCGCTTCGGCCTCAGTGACGCCCGCGGCCTCTACGGCCCGCCGCCGAGCGTGACGGTTGACGGACAGACGCGCGCGCTCCAGCCCGGCAAGGGGCCGCGCGAGACCGGCGGCTCGGGCTTCTTCGCCCCCATCGACGCCAGCGCGATCCGCGGCCGTCCGCTCGTGACGCAATTCGCCTTCGATTTCCGCGGCAACGGCAGCCTCACCCTGTCGCCGCGTGCCGGCGACACGCGTTGGCGGGTGACCTCGCCGTGGCAGCATCCGAGCTTCCAGGGCGGCTTCCTGCCGACCGGCCACAGCCTCACCAAGGACGGATTCGCCGCCAGCTGGCGCGTCGGCAACCTCGCGCTGGGAACCGCGCTGGTCGGCACCAATGCCCCGGCGGAGCCCAGCCAGGCGCGCGAGACCTATGACGTCGGCAATGTCGCCGGCGACCATCAGGCCAGCGTCACGCTGATCACCCCGGTCGACCTCTATTCCCAGGTCAACCGCAGCGTGAAATACGGCTTCCTGTTCATCGGCTTCACCTTCATGGCCTTCCTGTTGTTCGACGTGGTCGGCGGGGTGCGCGTGTCGGCAGCCGAATATCTGCTGGTCGGCGCGGGGCTGGTGCTGTTCTTCGTCATGCTGCTCGCCTTCGCCGAGGTGATCGGCTTCACGCCGGCCTATCTGCTCGCCGCCGCCATGATCATCGGCCTCTTGACCGCCTATTCGGCCGCGGTGCTGAAAAGCCGCCGCCGCGCGGGCTTCATCGCCGGCCTGCTGGTGGCGCTCTATGCCGTGCTCTATGTGCTCTTGAGCCTCGAAGCCTATTCGCTGCTGATCGGATCGCTTCTCCTGTTTGCGGCGTTGGCCTCGATCATGTACCTGACCCGCAATCTCGAGTGGGGCGCCCGTCCGGGTGCCCCGGAATCAGCGGCGTAAGGACGTTCGATGGCGCAGTTCACGCTCCCCACGAATTCGACGATCAAGAAGGGCAAGGAGCACAAGGCCGCGCCCGAGGCCAAGCGGGTGAAGCGCTTCAAGATCTACCGCTACGATCCCGACAGCGGCGAGAATCCGCGCTACGACACGTTCGAGATCGACCTCGACCAGTGCGGCCCGATGGTCCTCGACGCGCTGATCAAGATCAAGTCGGAGATCGACCCCAGCCTCACCTTCCGCCGTTCGTGCCGCGAGGGCATCTGCGGCTCGTGCTCGATGAACATGGACGGGCGCAACGGCCTCGCCTGCACCACCGCGATCGAGGACATCAAGGGCGAGATCCGCATCACCCCGCTGCCGGCGATGGACGTGATCAAGGACCTGGTGCCCGACTTCACCCATTTCTACGCGCAGTACGCCTCGATCAAGCCGTGGCTGCAGACGGTCACGCCGCCGCCCGCCGGCAAGGAGCGGCTGCAGTCGCCGGAGGATCGCGAGAAGCTCGACGGCCTCTACGAGTGCATCCTGTGCGCCTGCTGCTCGACCTCGTGCCCGAGCTATTGGTGGAACTCCGACCGCTTCCTCGGCCCGGCGATCCTGCTCCAGGCCTATCGCTGGCTCGCCGACAGCCGCGACGAGATGACCGGCGAGCGCCTCGACGCGCTCGAGGACCCGTTCCGCCTCTACCGCTGCCACACGATCATGAACTGCGCGAACGTCTGCCCCAAGGGCCTCTCGCCCGCCAAGGCGATCGCCGAGATCAAGAAGATGGAAGCCGAGCGGGTCATCTGAACCGCGTGAGCGAGCAGCCCCCCTTCTTCAGCTACGAGGACGATCCCGACCAGCCGGGCTGGAAGCTGTGGAAGGCGACCGACCCCACGCGCTTCAACACGCTGCTCGGCCCCCTCTCGGTCCGCGTCGACGGCGGAATCGCGCGGGTGCGGATGATGCCCGAGCATCGCCACTCGAACCTGCGCGATCATGTCCATGGCGGCGCGCTGCTCGGCTTCATCGACGTCGCGATGTTCGCCGGCTGCCGCGGCTTCGGGGTGCTGAATGCGGGCGGCGCGGTGACGCTCGACCTTTCGGCCCAGTTCATCGGCGGCGCGGCGATCGGTGAGCCGATCGAGGCTCAGGTCGAGCTGCTGCGCGAGACCGGCCGGATGCTGTTCGTCCGCGGCATCATCGTCCAGGGGAGCGACAAGATCGCCGCCTTCTCGGGCACGCTGAGGAAGAGCACGCCGAAATGACCACTCGTGCCCCGGCGAAGGCCGGGGCCCAGCTCCGACCGGCCCGCAACTGGGCCCCGGCCTTCGCCGGGGCGCGGGAGGCGCGCGCATGAGCAAGCTCCTTCCTCGCTACGAAGCGCTGGTCGTGGCCGGCGAGCTTCGCGCCGATCCAGCGCAGGCCGCCGCCGCCCGCCGGCTCGACCAGCTCGCGACCGAGCTGGAAGCGCAGCCCAAGCGCGGCAGCGTCCTCTGGCGCTTCGGCCGCAAGCCGGAGGCACCCAAGGGCCTTTACCTCTGGGGCGGCGTCGGGCGCGGCAAGTCGATGCTGATGGACCTGTTCTTCGGCTGCCTCGATATCCGCAGGAAGCGTCGCGTCCATTTCCACGAGTTCATGGCCGAGGTGCACGATCGCCTGCGCGTCGAGCGCGCCAAGGAGAAGGGCGACCCGATCCGGCCGGTCGCCGAGGCGCTGACCGACGAGGTGCGCCTGCTCGCCTTCGACGAGTTGGTGGTCAACAACACCGCCGACGCCGCGATCCTCTCGCGCCTGTTCACCGAGATGTTCGCGCGCGGACTGACGGTGGTCGCTACCTCCAACCGGCCGCCGCGCGACCTCTACAAGGACGGCCTCAACCGCGAGCTGTTCCTGCCCTTCATCGACCTGATCGGCGAGAAGATGGACGTGATGGCGCTGAACGGCCCCGTCGATTACCGGCTCGACCGCCTCGGCACGATGAAGACCTGGCTGGTTCCCAACGGACCCGAAGCGACCGCGACGCTCTCCGCCGCCTTCTTCCGCCTGACCGACTATCCGGTCGAGGACCGCGCCAACGTGCCGTCGGAGGAGCTGCCCGTCCCCGGCGGCCGCACGCTGCACGTGCCCAAGAGCTTGAAGGGCGTCGCGGTCTTCTCGTTCAAGCGCCTGTGCGGCGAGCCGCGCGGGGCGGCGGATTATCTCGCGATCGCACGGCATTTCCATACCGTGATCCTGGTCGGCATCCAGAAGCTCGGGCCCGAGAACCGCAACGAGGCGGCGCGCTTCGTCACGCTGATCGACGCCCTCTACGAGCACAAGGTCAAGCTGCTTGCCGCCGCCGATGCCGAGCCCGAGCAGCTCTACCAGTCGGGCGACGGCAGCTTCGAATTCGCCCGCACGGTGAGCCGCCTGCGCGAGATGGGCTCCGACGACTATCTCGCCGCGGAACGTTATTGATACTGCGAACGATTTGCATTAAAAAGTGTTAACTCGTCCGATCTAAGGGTTGCCCTGCCGCGGGGATCGGCCTATGCCGCGCCCGATTCCGCGCGCCGGTCGTCATTGCGCGCCAGTTCAGGAGACCCGCATGGCTCGCAAGAAGATCGCGCTGATCGGCGCCGGCAACATCGGCGGCACGCTCGCCCATCTCGCCGCGCTCAAGGGACTCGGCGACATCGTGCTGTTCGACGTCGTCGAGGGCGTGCCCCAGGGCAAGGCGCTTGATCTGTCGCAGTGCGGTCCGGTCGAGGGCTTCGACGCGAAGATCACCGGCTCCAACGACTATGCCGACATCGCCGGCGCCGACGTGATCATCGTGACCGCCGGCGTCGCCCGTAAGCCGGGCATGAGCCGTGACGACCTGCTCGGTATCAACCTCAAGGTCATGAAGGCGGTCGGCGAGGGCATCGCGCAGAACGCGCCCGACGCGTTCGTGATCTGCATCACCAACCCGCTCGACGCGATGGTGTGGGCGCTGCGCGAGTTCTCGGGTCTCCCGCATCAGAAGGTGGTCGGCATGGCCGGCGTGCTCGATTCGGCGCGCTTCACCACCTTCCTCGCCGAGGAGTTCAACGTCTCGGTGCAGGACGTCAATTCGTTCGTGCTCGGCGGCCATGGCGACACGATGGTGCCGGTGCTCGAATATTCGACCGTCAGCGGCATCCCGGTCAGCGACATGATCAAGATGGGCTTCTCGACCAAGGAGCGTATCGACGAGATCGTCAAGCGCACCCGCGGCGGCGGCGGCGAGATCGTCGCGCTGCTGAAGACCGGCTCGGCCTATTACGCCCCGGCGACCAGCGCGATCGCGATGGCGGAGAGCTACCTCTACGACCAGAAGCGCGTGCTGCCGGCGGCGGTGCACCTCACCGGCCAGTACGGCGTCGACGACCTCTACGTCGGCGTGCCGTGCATCATCGGCGCGGGCGGCGTCGAGAAGGTGGTCGAGATCGCGCTCAGCGACGAGGCCAAGGCCAACCTCCAGGTCTCGGTCGACGCGGTCAAGGAGCTGCTGGTGGCCTGCAAGGGAATCGACGCGAGCCTGAACTGATCCCCGTGCCCCGGCGAAGGCCGGGGCCCAGCTGCCGGGAGCATGCGATTGGAGAAACGCGGCTTCGTCTACATTGTCGCCAGCCAGCGCAACGGGACGATCTATATCGGATCGACGAGCAATCTCCCGCAGCGCATCTGGCAGCACCGCAACGGGGTCGCCGACGGGTTCACGAAGGAACATCGCTGTCACATCCTCGTCTGGTACGAGGCCTACGACAGCCTGGAAGAAGCGCGATTGCGCGAGAAACGAATGAAGGAGTGGAAACGGAGCTGGAAACTGCGGGAGATCGAGGGGCCGAACCCGGACTGGGAAGACCTCTACCCGTCGATCGCAAACGGCTGACGCTTTCCGAACTGGGCCCCGGCCTTCGCCGGGGCACAATTGAGGGCTGACAAACGAATGAGCATCCTCGTCGACAAGAGCACCAAGGTCATCACCCAGGGCATGACCGGTGAGACCGGCACCTTCCACACCCAGCAGGCGCTGGCCTATGGGACTCAGATGGTCGCCGGCGTCACCCCCGGAAAGGGCGGCACCGAGCACATCGGCCTCCCCGTGTTCGACACCGTCGCCGAGGCGGTGTCCAAGACCGGCGCCAGCGCGAGCGTGATCTACGTGCCGCCGCCCTTCGCCGCCGACTCGATCCTCGAGGCGATCGACGCCGAGGTGCCGCTGGTGGTGTGCATCACCGAAGGCATTCCGGTGCTCGACATGGTCAAGGTCAAGCGCGCCCTGTCGGGTTCCAAGACCCGGCTGATCGGCCCCAACTGCCCCGGCGTGCTGACCCCGGGCGAGTGCAAGATCGGCATCATGCCGGGCTCGATCTTCTCCAAGGGATCGGTGGGCGTTGTAAGCCGCTCGGGCACGCTTACCTATGAGGCCGTGTTCCAGACCACCAATGCGGGGCTCGGCCAGACCACCGCGGTCGGCATCGGCGGCGATCCGGTCAACGGCACCAACTTCATCGACGTGCTCGAGCTGTTCCTCGCCGACGACGCCACCCAGTCGATCATCATGATCGGCGAGATCGGCGGCTCGGCCGAGGAGGAAGCGGCGCAGTTCCTCAAGGATGAGGCCAGGCGCGGCCGAAGCAAGCCGATGGTCGGCTTCATCGCCGGCCGCACCGCGCCTCCGGGCCGCCGCATGGGCCACGCCGGCGCGATCGTCTCGGGCGGCAAGGGCGGCGCCGAGGACAAGATCGCGGCGATGGAAGCGGCGGGCATCCGCGTCGCGGATTCGCCGTCGGAGCTCGGCACCACGCTGGTCGAGGTGCTGAAGGGTTAACGGTCAAACCTTCTCCCCTTGTGGGAGAAGGATACCGGAGCTTGGCAGCTTGCTGCCTAGCGAAGGTTGGATGAGGGGTAGCGAGGCGGAGCCTCGCGCGCTTGCAAGTGCAAGCGCTTTCCCCTCACCCAGCTCCGACTAGGGCCGCGCAAGGGCGCGACCCAAGTCTGCGCAACCCTCTCCCACAAGGGGAGAGGGATGGAGAAGGTAAATGGGCTACGAAGGCCAGGATTTCAGCGAGATCGCCGGAGGCGTCTCCCCCGCGTTCGTCGAGACGCTCTATGCGCGTTTCAAGGCGGACCCGAACAGCGTCGAGCCGGGCTGGCGCCAGTGGTTCGAGGGGCTGGAGAGCACGGTGAGCGGCCCGAGCTGGGCCAATCCCGCCTGGCCGCCCAAGGATACCGATTCGCTGACGGCGGCGCTCGATCCGACGCAGATGGAACCTGCGCCCGCGCCGGCGAAGGGCGGCAAGCCCGCTCCGGCCGCCGCGGCCCCCGCCGCCGCTCCGGCGCTCGCCGATATCCGCAAGGCGGCCGACGATTCGATCCGTGCGATGATGCTGATCCGCACCTATCGCGTGCGCGGTCATCTCGCCGCCAACCTCGACCCGCTCGGCCTCTCCAAGCGCGAGATGCCGGAGGACCTCCGCACCGAATACCACGGCTTCACCGACGCCGACATCGACCGCCCGGTCTATCTCGGCGGCGCGCTCGGCCTGGAGACGGCGACGATCCGCGAGATCGTCGATATCCTGCGCGCCAACTACTGCGGCAACGTCGGCCTCGAATACATGCATATCTCCGACGTCGAGGAGCGCCGCTTCCTCCAGGAGCGCATGGAGGGCAAGGACAAGGCGATCGAGTTCACGCCCGAGGGCAAGCGCGCGATCCTGACCAAGGTGATCCAGGCCGAGCAGTACGAGAAGTTCCTCGGCAAGAAATACGTCGGCACCAAGCGCTTCGGCCTCGACGGCGGCGAGGCGATGATCCCGGCGCTCGAATCGGTCATCAAGTACGGCGGCCAGTACGGCGTGCGCGAGATCGTGTTCGGCATGGCGCACCGCGGCCGCCTCAACGTGCTGACCAACGTGATGGGCAAGCCCTATCGCGTCGTCTTCCACGAATTCGCCGGCGGGTCGGACAATCCCGACGACATCGGTGGCTCGGGCGACGTCAAGTACCATCTCGGCACCTCCACCGACCGCGAGTTCGACGGGATCAGCGTCCATATGTCGCTGGTCGCCAACCCCTCGCATCTCGAGGCCGAGGATCCGGTGGTGCTCGGCAAGACCCGCGCGATCCAGACGCTCGCCAACGACCTCGAGCAGCACACCGGCTCGCTGCCGGTGCTGATCCACGGCGACGCGGCCTTCGCGGGGCAGGGGATCGTCTGGGAATGCTTCGGCTTCTCGGGGCTGCGCGGCTACAACACCGGCGGCTGCATCCATTTCGTCATCAACAACCAGATCGGCTTCACCACCAGCCCGCAGTTCGCGCGCAGCTCGCCCTATCCGAGCGACGTGGCCAAGGGCGTCCAGGCGCCGGTGTTCCACGTCAACGGTGACGATCCGGAGGCGGTGACCTTCGCCTGCAAGATGGCGATCGAGTTCCGCCAGCGCTTCCACCGCGACGTCGTCATCGACATGTGGTGCTACCGCCGCTTCGGCCACAACGAGGGCGACGAGCCGTCGTTCACCCAGCCGCTGATGTACGCCGCGATCCGTAAGCATCCCGACGTCAGCAAGGTCTATGGCGAGCGCCTGATCCAGGAGGGCGTCGTCGACCAGGCGTGGGTCGACGAGCAGGTGAAGGAATTCACCCTGCTGCTCGAAGGCGAGTTCGAGGCGGGCGCCAGCTACAAGCCCAACAAGGCCGACTGGTTCGCCGGCCGCTGGTCGGGCCTCCACGCGCCCGCGGACGCCGAGAGCGCGCGCCGCAACGTCGAGACCGGCATCGACAAGAAGCTGTTCGACGCGCTCGGCCGCACGCTGACCACCGTCCCCGAGGGACTCGCCATCCACAAGACGCTCGGCCGCGTGCTCGACGCCAAGCGCGAGATGTTCAAGTCGGGCGAGAATTTCGACTGGGCGACCGGCGAGGCGCTGGCGTTCGGCGCGCTGCTGTCGGAAGGCTATGGCGTCCGCCTGTCGGGCCAGGATTCGGGCCGCGGCACCTTCTCGCAGCGCCACGCGGTGTGGGTCGACCAGACCGACGAGCACAAGTACGTGCCGCTCTCCACCGTCGAGCACGGCCGGTTCGAGGTGCTCGACAGCCCGCTCTCCGAATATGGCGTGCTCGGCTTCGAATACGGCTATGCGCTGGCCGACCCCAAGACGCTGGTGATGTGGGAGGCGCAGTTCGGCGATTTCGCCAACGGCGCGCAGATCATGATCGACCAGTTCATCGCCGCGGGCGAGGCCAAGTGGCTGCGCGCCAACGGCCTGGTGATGCTGCTGCCGCATGGCTACGAGGGGCAGGGGCCGGAGCATAGCTCGGCGCGGCTGGAGCGCTTCCTCCAGCTCTGCGCGCAGGACAATCTCCAGGTCGCCAACTGCACCACGCCGGCCAATTATTTCCACCTGCTGCGCCGGCAGATGCACCGCACCTTCCGCAAGCCGCTGATCGTGTTCACGCCCAAGTCGCTGCTGCGCCACAAGCTCGCGGTGTCGAAGGCGGAGGACTTCCTCGGCGACAGCCATTTCCGCCGTCTGCTGTCGGACCCCAACGCCCCGGCCGATGCCGACACCAAGCGGCTGGTGCTGTGCTCGGGCAAGGTCGCCTACGACCTGATGGAGGCGCGCGACGCCGCCGGCGACAAGGCCACCCAGATCGTCCGCCTCGAGCAGCTCTATCCCTTCCCCGGCGAGCCGCTCGCCGCGCGGATCGCGAAGATGCCGAAGCTCGAGGACGTGGTGTGGGCGCAGGAGGAGCCGAAGAACAACGGCGCCTGGTTCTTCGCCGCGCCGCTGCTCGAGGAAGTGCTGGCGACCGCCAAGGCGCCGGTCGCGCGCCCGCGCTACGCCGGCCGCGCCGCCGCCGCCTCGCCGGCGACCGGCCTGATGAAGCGCCACCAGCTCGAACAGGCCGCGCTCGTCGCCGACGCGCTCGGCCACAATGTCCGCGAAGAGATTCGGCGGACGAAGAAGGGGTAGCCGCTACGCGCTGCCGTGCCCCGGCGAAGGCCGGGGCCCAGCTGCGGCGACGGATGGATAACGCGGGACGTTCGCCTCGAACGGCTCGCATCTGGGCCCCGGCCTTCGCCGGGGCACAATGAGGAAGAAGGACCGATGGCGACCGAAATCAAGGTACCGACGCTCGGCGAATCGATCACCGAGGCGACGCTCGGCGAATGGCTCAAGCAGCCGGGTGACCCGGTCAAGGCCGACGAGCCGGTCGCCAGCCTGGAGACCGACAAGGTCTCGGTGGAAGTGCCCTCGCCGGTCGACGGCGTGATGGGCGCGCATGGCGTGAAGGTCGGCGACACCGTCGCGGTCGGCGCGACGATCGGCGTGGTCGAGGCTGGCGGCGGCGCGGCTGCCGCGCCGGCGCCCGCTCCGGCGCCGGCTGCTGCTCCGGCGCCGACTCCCGCACCCGCCCCGGCCCCGGCCGCGAGCAGTGACGCACCCGCCGCGCTGTCGCCCTCGGTGCGCCGCGCGGTGCTCGAGACCGGCGTCGATCCGGCGACGGTCACCGGCACCGGCAAGGACGGCCGCATCACCAAGGACGACGTGCTCGCCGCTGCCGCGCAGCCCGCGGCTCCGGCCGCTGCTCCGGCGCCTGCGCCGGCTCCCTCGGCCGCGCCGGCTGGCGAGCGTCGCGAGGAGCGCGTCCGCATGACGCGCCTCCGCCAGACCATCGCCAAGCGCCTCAAGGAAGCGCAGAACACTGCGGCGATGCTGACGACGTTCAACGACGTCGACATGACGGCGGTGATCGAGGCGCGCACCCGCTACAAGGATCTGTTCGAGAAGAAGCACAGCGTCCGCCTGGGCTTCATGGGCTTCTTCGCCAAGGCCGCCTGCCTCGCGCTCAAGGACGTGCCGGCGGTCAACGCCCAGATCGACGGCGAGGAGATCGTCTACCACGACTATGCCGACATCTCGGTCGCGGTGTCGGCGCCGCAGGGCCTGGTGGTGCCGGTCGTGCGCGACGCCGACAAGCTGTCGATCGCCGACATCGAGAAGACGATCGGCGACTTCGGTAAGCGCGCCAAGGACGGCACGCTCAAGATGGAGGAGATGAAGGGCGGCACCTTCACCATCTCCAACGGCGGCGTGTTCGGCTCGCTCTTGTCGACCCCGATCATCAACCCGCCGCAGTCGGCGGTGCTCGGCCTCCACCGCATCGAGGACCGCCCGGTGGTCCGCGACGGCCAGATCGTGATCCGCCCGATGATGTATCTCGCATTGAGCTACGACCACCGCCTGGTCGACGGCCGCGAGGCGGTGACCTTCCTGGTCGCGCTCAAGAACGCGATCGAGGACCCGACGCGGATTCTGATCGACCTGTAATCACCTGTGCCCCGGCGAAGGCCGGGGCCCAGCTTCGGCGCAGGTTGTAACCCCCGCGGGACGCTCGACACATAACGTCTCGCAACTGGGCCCCGGCCTTCGCCGGGGCACGGAGAAGAAGAATGGCAGACCAGTACGACTATGACGTCCTCGTGATCGGCGCCGGCCCCGGCGGCTATGTCGCCGCGATCCGCGCCGCGCAGCTCGGGCTGCGTACCGCCTGCGCCGAGAGCCGCGAGACGCTGGGCGGCACCTGCCTCAACGTCGGCTGCATCCCGTCCAAGGCGATGCTCCACGCCTCCGAATATTACGACGCCGCCGCCAACGGCACCTTCGCCAAGCTCGGCATCAAGGTGAAGCCCGAGCTCGACCTCGACACGATGCACGGCCAGCGCAAGGACGCGGTCAAGCAGCTCACCGGCGGCATCGAGTTCCTGTTCAAGAAGAACAAGGTCACCTGGCTCAAGGGCCGCGCGGCGTTCGAGGACGCGCACACCGTCAAGGTCGGCGATCAGACCGTCACCGCCAAGAACGTCGTCATCGCCACCGGCTCGTCGGTGACCCCGCTGCCGGGCGTCGAGATCGACAATGCCAAGGGCGTGGTGGTCGATTCGACCGGCGCGCTCGAGCTGGCCAAGGTCCCCGAGCATCTCGTCGTCATCGGCGGCGGCGTGATCGGGCTCGAGCTCGGCAGCGTGTGGCGGCGTCTCGGCGCCAAGGTGACGGTGGTCGAGTTCCTCGACCAGATCCTGCCCGGCTTCGACGGTGACGTCCGCAAGGAAGCCAACAAGATCATGAAGAAGCAGGGCCTCGAGTTCCGCCTGTCGACCAAGGTCACCGGCGTCGCGGTCAAGGGCAAGAAGGCGACGCTGACGGTCGAGCCTGCCGCCGGCGGCGCGGCCGAGACGATCGAGGCGGACGCGGTGCTGGTCTCGATCGGCCGCCGCCCGAACACCGACGGCCTCGCGCTCGACAAGGCGGGCCTTTCGACCAACCAGCGCGGCCAGATCGAGATCGACCACGACTTCCGCACCTCGGTCGACGGCATCTGGGCGATCGGCGACGTCGTCCCCGGCCCGATGCTCGCGCACAAGGCCGAGGACGAGGGCATCGCGGTCGCCGAGAACATCGCCGGCCAGCACGGCATCGTGAACCACGACGTGATCCCGTCGGTGGTCTACACCTGGCCCGAGATCGCCGGCGTCGGCCTCACCGAAGAGGCGGCGAAGGAGCGGGGCGAGGTCAAGGTCGGCAAGTTCCCGATGCTCGGCAACTCGCGCGCCAAGACCAACCACGAGCCCGACGGCTTCGTGAAGGTGATCGCGGATGCCAAGACCGACCGCGTGCTCGGCGTCTGGTGCATCGCCAGCGTCGCCGGCACGATGATCGCCCAGGCCGCGCAGGCGATGGAGTTCGGCGCGACGTCCGAGGACATCGCCTACACCTGCCACGCCCATCCGACGCACAGCGAGGCGATCAAGGAAGCGGCGATGGCGGTGAGAGGGAAGCCGATACACATTTGAGCCGGCAAGGAATTAGCGAAAGCTAATTCCGAGCGAACCTCGGCTCAAATCGGCCGGCGGCGCCACAGCGCCGACCGACGTCATGGGCTTTGCCCATGACGGCTGCCGAGACCTATCGGCTCCTGACCCCATCCCGCACCGGCACCACCGCGACATGCAGGTAAAGCCACGCCTGCACGCCCGTGACCGCCATGAACACGGAAAGCGCGGCCCACATGCTCCAGGAAGACGGCGCGACAAGCGCCGTCAGCAGCGTCGCCCCGAAAGCGATGCCGCTCGCCATGACCAGCAGCCTCGCCAGCCGCGCGACCGGCGGCGTATCCGATGCCGACAGGGCAGGCAGAGAGTACGGCATGAAACCTTTCCGAACATGATCGAGCACGAGGAAAGGCTGAGCCGATCCGATTAACGAGCCCTTACCGCTACCCCGCATCGGTTATCGACTATACTTCGGGGGTAGGGCGCGTCGGCGTTCCGCAGGCGCGGTGATGAGCCGCAAGCGTGCTCCTGCGAAGGCAGGAGCCCTGGATCGCGGGGACCTCGCTTGCGGCCAAGCTCCCGCTTTCGCAGGAGCACCGACACTGCTTCAATCTGAACCGCATAGCCTCTACTCTCCCCCGCGTGACCCCCATTCCCTCCCAGCTCGGCCCGATCCTCCCGTGGCTGGACCTGTTCGGCATCGCCGTGTTCGCCGCCACCGGCGCGCTGGCGGCGGCGCGGCGCACGCAGACGATGGTCACCGCCGCCTTCTTCGCGCTGATCACCGGTGTCGGCGGCGGATCGGTGCGCGACCTGCTGATCGGCGCGCCGGTGTTCTGGGTGCACGATTCGTGGGTCGCGGCGGTGTGCCTCGGCGTCGCGCTGCTCATCTGGGTGACGCCGCAGCATTGGTGGCACGGCAAGGCGCTCGACTGGTTCGACGCGGCCGGGCTCGCCGCCTATGCCGTGTTCGGCGCCGCCAAGTCGCTCGACCATGGCGTCCCGCCGGTGCCGGCGGCGCTGATGGGCGTGGTCACCGCCTGCGTCGGCGGCATCATCCGCGACGTGCTGGCGCAGGAGCCCTCGATCCTGATGCGGCCGGAGCTCTACGTCACCGCCGCCGCGCTTGCCTCGGCGCTCTACGTCGGCCTGGTGCTGGCGGGCGTCCCGCTGTTCGTCGCCGCGGCCGTCGCCGCGCTCGCCGGCTTCGCGCTCCGCGCCGCCGCGATCACATGGAAGCTCGCGCTGCCCGCCTATCGCGGCGGCGCGTAGCGCAGCCCCGCCACCAGCCCGACCAGCGCCAGCACCAGCATCACCCCCGCGAAGATCTCGCTCGCCGCCACCGCGCCGAACGCCATCGTCGCGACGCCGACCCCGATCACCGGGATCGAATTGCCCGCGAAGCCGACGAGGAGGTAGGCGGAGACGACGCCGGAGCGATGATCGGGCGGCGCGATCACATTGACCACCTCAAGGCTGCCGCGATAGCCGAGCGCCAGCGTCACCCCGCCGCAGGCGGTGCCGACGATCAGCAGCGCCGGCGAATGGGCCGCCTGCGCCGCCACCAGCAGCGCCAGCCCCGGCACGATCGTCGCCAGCCCGGCGATCATCGCGGTACGGCTGGCGATCCGGCGCGTCGTCGCCATCGCCACCATCGCGACCGTGAACAGCTCGGCCAGGATCGCTCCGCCGACCGCAGGGCTGACGATCCCCATCGACTGGCGCAGGATCGACGGCAGCAGCGCCGCGTAGAAGCCGACGAAGGCGAATATCACGAACCCCGTCACCGCCGGCGCGACGAAGGCGCCGCGCGACCCTGTAGGCAGGGCGAGCTGCGGTCGGAACAGGTCGGCGGTTGGCGCCCGGCGTGCCACCGTCTCGCCCGACCGCATCACCGCAACGGCAACCAGCGCCAGCGCCCCGCCATAGACGAGGAAGGGAATCACCAGAGGCATCGGCGCCCAGGCGGCGAGGATGCCCGCCACCAGCGGCCCGGTACCGATCCCGCCGGTATTGGCCTCGGCGGCGAGCAGCGTCGCATGGGGGCGTTCGTCGGGACGGAGGTCGACCAGCCAGGCCGTGCCGGTCCCCGATCCCAGCCCGACCGCGAACCCGCTCACCACCCGTCCGGCGAACAGCCAGGCGGTATCGCGCGCCACCAGGAACAGCAGCGTCGCGACCGCGGCCAGCGCGAGCGCCGCGAAGGCGATCGGCCGCCGCCCGATCCGGTCGGATAGCCGCCCCAGGAACAGCAGCGCACCGGCATTGCCGATCACATAGGCGGCATAGACGATCGTCAGCACCGCCGGCGAGAAGTCGAACCGCGCCTCGTAAAAGGCATAGAGCGGCGTGAGCAGCGTGCTGCCCGCGAAGCAAACCGCGATCAGGCCGATCGCGGCAAGGGTGCCGCGGCGGTGATGCGAGGCGGAAATGGCCGGAGACATGGCGGCGTCAACGCGCGGCGGAGGCATTTCTCCCATTCCTCCCGGCTCTTCTACCGTCATCCCGGCGAAAGCCGGGATCCAGAGTCAAACAGGTCGCCGCTTGTGGTCCTGGATCCCGGCTTTCGCCGGGATGACGATAGGAGAAGCGGGACGGCCTGCTAGGCCCGTGAGGACTGCCCGAGCGCCTCCCGGCAGCCGCGATCAGGCCGCCCGCACCACGCCCACCTCGCTGAATGGCCTCGGCTCCACCGGCGGCACCTGGCTCTCGTTGAGCCCGCATTGCCAGAAACCGACGTCGATCCACCGGCCCTGCTTGAAGCCGACCTCGCGGTACATGCCGGCGCGGCGGAAGCCGACCGCCTCATGCGTGCGGATCGAGCTGTCGTTGGGCAGCGAGATCACGCCGATCGCCTGGGTAAAGCCCTGCGCGCGCAGCGTGTCGATCAGCGCCTCGTAGAGCAGCCGTCCGACCCCCTGGCCGACCACCGGCCCCGCGACATAGACCGAGGTCTCGACGACGTATTTGTACGCCGGCCGGTCGCGCCAGCGCCCGGCATAGGCATAGGCGAGCACGCCCGAATCGTCCTCACCGTTGGTGGCGACCATCCACGGATAGAGCCCGTCCGACGCGGTCATCCGCGCGCGCATCGCCTCGGCATCGGGCGCTTCGGTCTCGAACGAGACGGTGCCGCCCAGCACATAGGGGGCGTAGATAGCGGCGATCGCCGCCGCGTCCTCGGGTCGTGCCGCTCGGATCGCGATCATTGGAACAGCTTCGCGAACAAGAGGTCGGCCAACTTCAGATCTCCCTGTCTGGCATTGGATGGGGCATAGGCGGTGCATTCGAGGCACAGCGCCTGCACCGACGGCCCGCGCGCGAGCCGGCGGGCGTCGGCGATTGCCTGGGCGAAGATCGCGCGCCGCTCCGCCGCGATCCGCGCCACCGCGTCGCCGGAAGGCGCATTGGCGTCGTCGTCATCGTCGCCGCTGCCGAACAGCGCCGCCGCGATCTTGGCGGTCCACTTGGGCTCCTTCTCCAGGAACACGGCATGCACCTTGGCTGGATCAAGCTTCGCCCGCCGCGCGGCCTCGGCGACCGCGTCGTCGAGCGTGCCGAACCGGTCGACCAGCTTCAGCTGGTGCGCGGTCCCGCCGTCCCACACGCGGCCCTGGCCGATCTCGTTCACCCGTTCGGGGCTCAGCTTGCGTGCCTCGGATACGCGGGCGATGAACCGGCGATAGCCGTTCTCGACCCCCGCCTGCAGCACCGCGTCGAGCTGGGGCGTCGTGCCTTTGAACACGTCGGGCTGGCCGCTGAGCGGGGTGGTGGCGACGCCGTCGGCGGTGACGCCGATCTTGCCGAGCGCGTTCTCGAAGGTCGGCAGCACGGCGAAGATGCCGATCGATCCGGTGATGGTGTTGGGCTCGGCGAAGATCGCGTCGCCCGCAGTCGCCACCCAATAGCCGCCCGACGCGGCGAGCCCGCCCATCGACACGACCACCGGCAGCCCCTGCGCCTTGGCCTGGAGCACCGCTTGGCGGATCCGCTCGCTGGCCAGCGCCGATCCGCCCGGCGAATCGATCCGCACCACCAGCGCCTTCAAATTCTTCTTGGCCAGCCCGTCGAGCAGCAGCTTCGACACCGTCTCGCCGCCGGCAGTGCCGGGGCCCGCCTTGCCGTCGACGATCTCGCCCGCGACGGTGATCACGCCGACCGCATCGCCGCCGGCCGGCGCCGGATTGGCTGCGATCCAGTCGGCGAGCCTGATCGTGCGGAAGCTGCCCGCCGGCTTGCCGCCGTCGCTGCCCGCGATCTCGGCGACGCGCTTGCCGAAGGCGAGCCGGTCGCCGAGCTTGTCGACCACCCCGGCGGCGAGGTTCGACTTGGCGAGATCGCCGTTGGCGGCAAGCATCACCTTGTCCGGCTGGGTCAGGTAATCGGCGATCTTCGCCTTGGGCCGCGCCTTGGCGACATTCTCACGCCACTGGCTGAAGATCGCGCCGTAGAGCGCCTCGTTGGCGGCGCGCGCCGGGGCCGACTGGCCGGTCAGCGTATAGGGCTCGACCGCCGACTTGAACTGGCCGACGCGATAGACGTGGACGTTGACGCCCAGCTTGTCGATCAGCCCCTTGTAATAGAGCTGCGACCCGCCCGGCCCCATGAACATCGCGCCGCCCATCGGATCGACCCAGATCTCGGACGCGTTGGCGGCGATCAGATAGCTCGAATCCATATAGGCGGTGGCATAGGCCAGCACCGGCTTGCCGCTAGCGCGGACGCGGCCGACCGCGCTCGCCACCTCGGCGACCGCGGCGGGATAGCCGCCGGCGAAGCGGTCGAGGTCGAGCACCACCGCCTTGACGCGGCCGTCGGTGCGCGCGGCGTCGAGCGCGCGGACCACGTCGCGCAGCCGCGTCTCCTTGGCGACGCCGCCGCCGAAGCTCGCGAGCGGATCGACCTCCTCGGGCTGCTCCGATAGGCGGCCGTCGAGCGCCACTACCAGCGCGCCGTCGCGGATCGCGGTGTTGGGCCGCGCGGACAGGACGGCGAACAGGCCGCCGAAGAACAGGAGCATGAGAATCAGGACGAGCGCGTCCTTGATCCCCACCAGCAGCTTCCAGGCGCCACGAACCAGCTTCACGTCTTCGCTATCCCCCAAAGGCGGAATCGCGGGCGACGCTAGAGCATGGGACGCGCGCGGGCAAACCTTGGCGTGTGAGGAAGGGGTGAAAGGAGTCTGGATCGGCATCCAACCGTCACCCCGGCCTTGGGCTGGGGTCCACCGGGAGGCAGGTGCAGGACAAGAGGCTCCAGCGCAGCCCGAGAGGTCGAGTGGACCCCGGCCCAAGGCCGGGGTGACGAAGAAGGAAAATGCGGCGGCGCGCAGGGCAATGGGACGAACCGGGGACAGCCCGCGCGCCGCCGTTTCCTCGTCCGAGGGGGCTCGAAGGACGAGGAGGGAAGGATCAGCGGCCGAACAGCTTCGGCAGCGTGATCTTGAGCGGCAGATTGCTGAGACCCGGGATGCCGCTGAAGGTCGGCACCGCGATGCTCGCCGAGCCCAGCTTCACCTCGACGATGTTGTTGCCGCTCAGCAGGTTGACGCTCCCGGTGCTGCCGCTGAGCGGGGCCTGCTTGCCGACGTTGACGCCGAGCACGGTGTTGCCGTCCTTGGGCGTCGTCACGTTGACGTCGCCGGCGCCGACCGCGACGATGTCGGACAGCTGGGTCTTGCCCGGCTTGGTCAGGCTGTTGACGGCCACGTCGATCACCTGACCGTTGGTCAGCGCATTGACGTCGGCGAGGCCGCCTTCGCGGCCCTGGGTCTGGCCCAGGTTGACCGCGACCGCGGCGGGGCCGTTCGGCGAATGGCCGGTGTGGAAGTTCCCCGCGTCGATCGAAATGATGTCGGCGGAGTTGGGCAGCGCCGGCGCCGGCAGCGACTGGGCGCTGGCGGAGCCCGCGGCGATCGCGGCCGTGGCGGCGGCGGCGATCAGGCTCGATCGGATCAGATAATGCATCGATCACGTCTCCTCTCAGGGACGGGCAGGCATGCCCGTCCGTGGGGCAGGGGGCCGGAAAAGCGTGAACTCTCTCCCCATCTCGCCGCCGCTTCGGCGGGGATCACCGGCGCGCTAACCATCGTGTGCGGCGCCTCGTCCGGATCGCGCGCACGATCGGGCTTGGCACCGTTCCGGCGCGGATTGCCTGGGAAGGCCGGGGCGCCTAACCGGAGTCGCGTTCGACTCGCCTCCCGACCCTTGACGCTGTGGCCGCACGGGCACATATGCGCGGCGCTGGCACTCTCCTCATGGGAGTGCCAAGACAGTCCACATCACGTCACTAGCAAGGGATGACGCGCATGAACTTCCGTCCGCTGCACGATCGCGTGCTCGTTCGCCGGGTCGAGGCCGAAGAGAAGACTGCCGGGGGGATCATCATTCCCGACACCGCCAAGGAAAAGCCGCAGGAGGGCGAGGTCGTCGCCGCCGGCGCCGGCGCCAAGGCCGAGGACGGCAAGGTGACGCCGCTCGACGTCAAGGCCGGCGACCGCATCCTGTTCGGCAAATGGTCGGGCACCGAGGTCAAGGTGAACGGCGAAGACCTGCTGATCATGAAGGAATCGGACATCCTCGGCATCGTCGAGTGACGTCCGGCGCCTCCCGCGCGCGCGTACGCGAAGGAGGTGCGACTTTCGTGACTTTCCAACTCTCAACCTCTCATCTGAAAGGGTAGCCACATGGCAGCCAAGGACGTCAAATTCAGCCGCGATGCGCGTGAGCGCATCCTGCGCGGCGTCGACATTCTCGCCGACGCGGTCAAGGTCACGCTGGGGCCGAAGGGCCGCAACGTCGTGATCGACAAGAGCTTCGGCGCGCCGCGCATCACCAAGGACGGCGTCACCGTCGCCAAGGAGATCGAGCTCAAGGACAAGTTCGAGAACATGGGCGCGCAGATGGTGCGTGAGGTGGCCTCGAAGACCAACGACATCGCCGGCGACGGCACCACCACCGCCACCGTGCTCGCCCAGGCGATCGTGCGCGAGGGCATGAAGTCGGTCGCGGCCGGCATGAACCCGATGGACCTGAAGCGCGGCATCGATCTCGCCGTCACCAAGGTCGTCGAGGACCTCAAGAGCCGCTCGAAGCCGGTCGCGGGTTCCAACGAAGTTGCGCAGGTCGGCATCATCTCCGCCAACGGCGACAAGGAAGTCGGCGAGAAGATCGCGGAAGCGATGGAGAAGGTCGGCAAGGAAGGCGTGATCACCGTCGAGGAGGCCAAGGGCCTCGAGTTCGAGCTCGACGTCGTCGAGGGCATGCAGTTCGACCGCGGCTATCTCTCGCCCTACTTCATCACCAATCCGGAGAAGATGTCGGTCGAGCTCGCCGATCCGTACATCCTGATCCATGAGAAGAAGCTGTCGTCGCTGCAGGCGATGCTGCCGATCCTCGAGGCGGTGGTGCAGTCGGGCCGTCCGCTGCTGATCATCGCCGAGGACATCGAGGGCGAGGCGCTGGCCACGCTCGTGGTGAACAAGCTGCGCGGCGGCCTCAAGGTCGCGGCGGTCAAGGCGCCGGGCTTCGGCGATCGCCGCAAGGCGATGCTCGAGGACATCGCGATCCTGACCAAGGGCGAGGTCGTCAGCGAGGATCTCGGCATCAAGCTCGAGAGCGTGACGCTCGGCATGCTCGGCACCGCCAAGCGCGTCACCATCGACAAGGACAACACCACCATCGTCGACGGCGCCGGTGAAGAGGCGGCGATCAAGGGCCGCATCGAGGCGATCCGCCAGCAGATCGAGGTGACCACCAGCGACTATGACCGCGAGAAGCTCCAGGAGCGTCTCGCCAAGCTCGCCGGCGGCGTCGCCGTGATCAAGGTCGGCGGCGCGACCGAGGTCGAGGTGAAGGAGCGCAAGGACCGCGTCGACGACGCGCTGCACGCGACCCGCGCGGCGGTCGAAGAGGGCATCGTCCCCGGCGGCGGCACCGCTCTCCTCTACGCCACCAAGGCGCTCGAGGGCCTCAAGGGCGAGAACGACGATCAGACCCGCGGTGTCGACATCATCCGGCGCTCGCTGCAGGCGCCGGTGCGTCAGATCGCCCAGAACGCCGGCCATGACGGCGCGGTGGTCGCGGGCAAGCTGATCGACGGCAACGACGTCAACCTCGGCTTCAATGCCGCGACCGACACCTATGAGAACCTGGTCCAGGCCGGCGTGATCGACCCGACCAAGGTCGTCCGCACCGCCCTCCAGGACGCGGCGTCGGTCGCCGGTCTCCTCATCACCACCGAGGCGACCGTGGCCGAGCTGCCCGAGGACAAGCCTGCGGCTCCGGCGATGCCGGGCGGCATGGGCGGGATGGATTTCTGAGCCAAGGCGGCCTGAGCTAAGGCGACTTAGCTCAGGACTCGCCAAAGGCTCGGCCGGCGGGCGGCTGGCTTCGCCAACCGCCCGACCGACGGCGCGGCTTCGCCGCGCCGGTCCACCGAACCCAAAAGCAAAGGGCCGGGAGATCCCTCTCCCGGCCCTTCGTTTGTCCGATCCGGAAAGGCGCTACTCCAGCCCCAGCGCCGTCTTCACCTCCGCCCAGCGCACCAGCTTGAAGTTCTGCGCCTGGGGCGCGTTATCCCCGTCCTGGACGACCATCAGCCCACCCTCGAGCCCGGGCCCGAAGCTCGCGCTGCTGACCTCGATTCCATCGGTCTCGCTAGTCCCGCCGATGCCGCTACCCTCGGCGATGCGGAAGCGCCCGGCATAGCCGAGGTCGGGCAGCCGCCACAGCGCATAGGCGGAGTCGCCCTGGCTGGAGACGACCAGATAGCCGCCGTCCGCCCCCTCCGCCGCGATCGCCACGCCCTCGACGTCGGCGATCAACTCCTTGCCATTGGCCTTGGCGACCGAGGTCGGCGTCACCGGATCGCCCGGCTCGGCGCCGAACCTCCAGACCCCGACATCCTCCTCGCCGACGAACAGCGTGCCGGTGCGGTCGTCGGCGACGCAGCCTTCCGACTGGGTGGCGAGCTTCATCGTCCGCACCGTCTCGGCGCCGCTGCCGTCGGCCGCGATGCGGAGCTGGATGATCGCCCCGTCCTTGCCGACCACAAAGGCGTAGAGCCCGTTCTTCGCCTGGTACATGCACAGGCCATAGGCTTCCGCCGTCGCCACCGGCACCCGGGCGAGCGGGGTCAGCGTCGCCGTCCGGGTATCGAGCCGGAACAGCGCGAGCCGACTGTCGCCGATCGTGTTGCGGTCGCTCGCCGCGACGATCACGCCCGCCGGCGTCTCGCGCAGGTCGACGTTGTTGACCCGGCCGGCGGCGAGGTTCGAGCGCAGCTTGCCGTCGAGGCCGTAGACGTTGAGCCCCGCCTTCTTGTCGGTCGCGACGATCAGGCTGGCGGCGGGATCGGCCGCATTGTGCCAGATCGCGGGATCGTCGGCGGCATCCTGCAGGCTGGCGACTGCGTCGGTCTGCGCGAAGGGAACGACCGAAGCGGTCGGCAGCGGCGATACCATCGCCTGCGGCTTGGGCGTGGCGGCACAGCCGGACAGCAGCAGCGCCGTCAGCAAGTGGCGGTGTTTCATAGGTGATCTCCCCCTGTTGCGCCGCCTCATGGGGAAGGGGTGTGTCAGTAAAGTGACAAGCCGGCTAGCGCCCCCGCCGCGTCACCGCTTCAACGCCTCGATGATCTTCCTGATCTCCTGGCTGCGCCCCCGCGGCAGGATCAGCACGTCGTCACCGCTCGCCACCACGATCAGGTCCTCGACGCCGACCAGTGCGATCCGGACGCCGTCCGAACGAACGAAGCAATTCTTCGTATCGACCGCGATCACTTCGCCGTGGTGATGATTGCCGCCATCGTCGAGCGCGCTGATCGCGTGGAGCGCATCCCACGAGCCGACGTCGTTCCAGCCCATGCTGACCGGCACCACCGCGACGCGCGTCGCCTTCTCCATCACCGCATAGTCGATCGAATCCGCCGGCGACCTGGCGAAGGCCTCCTCGTCCGGCCAGATCCGCACGCCTTCGCGGCGCGCCTTGGCCATCGCCTCCTGCGCGGCGACGAGCATGTCGGGCGCATGCGCCGCGAGCGCGCCCAGATACATGTCCGCGCGGAACAGGAAGATGCCGCCGTTCCACGCATGGCCGCCCTCCGCCAGCATCGCTTCGGCCGCCTCGCGCGGCGGCTTCTCGATGAAACGATCGACCTTGTGGACGCCGCTCGCGATCTCCTCGCCGATGCGGATGTAGCCATAGCCGGTCTCCGGCGCATCGGGGGTGATGCCGAAGGTGACCAGCCAGCCCTCGTCGACCAGCGGCAGCGCCGCATGGATCGCCGCGTGGAACGCGGCGACATCGGTGATGACATGGTCGGACGGCATCACCAGCAGCGGATCGTGCCCGCCGCCGGCCGCGATCGCCGCCAGCGCGATCGCCGGCGCGGTGTTGCGCCCCATCGGCTCCAGCACCAGCGCACGCACCGAACCCTCGATCGCGGCGAGCTGCTGCTCGATCTCGTCGGCATGAAAGGCATTGGCGACCACGATCGGCGCGGTGAAGCGCTCGCCGCCGCAGCGCTTGGCGGTGAGCTGCAGCATCGTCTCCTCGGCGGTGAGCGCCAGGAGTTGCTTCGGGCGCTCGGGACGCGACATCGGCCATAGCCGCGTACCCGCGCCTCCCGAGAGGATCACAGGAATGATCGGCCTGGCCTCGGTCATGGCGAAGTTTTCTCCTGTTGCGATGGGTGTAGCGGACCCCCTGGGCTTGTCCAACGCTCAGAATCGCCAACGATTTCCCCCATTCAGCATTTCTTCGCCAATTTGCGCGAGAGGCATGTCGGCAAAGTTTACACTCGGGTGTCGGGAGCGCGGCGAGCGCGATGATCAGGCTGTTCAAGCATTACGTACCCAATGCGGTCCTGCTGCTCGGTTTGTTCGACCTGGTGGTGCTCGCCCTCGCTGGCGAGCTCGGCTGGACGCTGCGCGCACACCAAATCGGCATGGCGGTCGAGCCGATCCACACCCGCATGGTCCAGCTCGCCGTGTTCGTCGCGGCGGTCGAGACGGCGATGATCGCGGTCGGCGTCTACGGCGCCGAATCGCTGCAATCGATCCGCTACGCCGTGGTGCGCCTCGGTGCCGGCGTCGCGATCGGCGTGCTCGCCCTGAGCGCCGTTTTCTTCATCCTGCCCGACCTCAGCCTGTGGCGATCGAACCTGCTCTACGCCATGGGCCTTGCCATCGTCGGCCTCACCTTCCTGCGCATCCTCATCGGCAAGGCGCTCGGCGGCCAGGCGTTCAAGCGCCGCATCGTCGTGCTCGGCGCCGGCCCGCGTGCGGCGCGGCTGAAGGCGCTGGCGGCGCGGCCGGGCGCCGGCTTCGCGGTGGTCGGCTACGTCAGCATGAGCGAGGGTAACCGCGTGATCCCGGAGGCGATCGCGCGCGACGCCATCTACAACCTCGCCGATCATGTCGTGCTGCTGAGCGCGAGCGAGGTGGTGTTGGCGCTGGAGGAGCGGCGTAACGCGCTGCCGCTCAAGGATCTGCTCCGCATCAAGACCACCGGTGTCCACGTCAACGAGATCTCGACCTTCCTCGAGCGCGAGACCGGGCGCGTCGATCTCGACAGCGTCAATCCGAGCTGGCTGATCTTCTCCGACGGCTTCTCGTCGAGCCGGATGCTGTCGAGCGTGTTCAAGCGACTGTTCGACATCGCCGCCAGCCTGATCCTGCTGGCGCTGACCCTTCCCGTCATCGCCCTTGCCGCGATCGCGGTGAAGCTCGACAGCAAGGGGCCCGCCTTCTATCGCCAGATCCGCGTCGGCCTGTATGGAACGCCGTTCCAGGTCATCAAGCTCCGATCGATGCGCACCGACGCCGAGGTGCAGGGCCAAGCGGTGTGGGCGGAGAAGGACGATCCGCGTGTCACCCGCATCGGCCGCTTCATCCGCAAAGTACGGATCGACGAGCTGCCGCAGTGCTGGACCGTCCTCAAGGGCGAGATGAGCTTCGTCGGCCCCCGCCCGGAACGGCCCCAGTTCGTCGACGATCTGGAAGCCAAGCTCCCCTATTACGCCGAACGGCACATGGTGAAGCCGGGCATCACCGGCTGGGCGCAGATCAACTATCCTTACGGCGCCTCGATCGAGGACGCGCGGCAGAAGCTCGAATACGACCTCTACTACGCCAAGAACTACTCGCCCTTTCTCGACCTCCTGATCCTGCTCCAGACGGTGCGCGTGGTGCTGTTCCCGGAGGGAGCGCGCTGAGGCGATGGCCGAAACGCTGACCCTGTGGAGCCATGCGCTGGCGGCGCTGCTGTTCGCCGCCGTCGCGCTATGGGCGGGGCGAAGTACGCGCGTGGTGCTGCCGCGTTGGCCGCTGGTCGTGGCGTCGGCCGCGCTCGCGGCGTGGGCGCTCGCGGTCGCCGGGCTCGGCGGCAATGCGCCCGGCACGCAGCTTGCCGAAGGCGCGCGTACACTGGCGCTGCTCGGCTTCATGTTCGCGCTCGGCCGGCAAGGCGCCCCGCGTGCACCGGCCGGCGTGGTCGCGGTCTATGGCGTGGTCGTGCTGGTCGCGGCCGCGGAAATGCTGCTCCCTCTCGGTGTCGTCGGGACCCATGAAGACGTCGGGATCGTCAGTGCCGGCATGTTGCTGCGCATGATGATGGCGGTCGGCGCGCTGGTGCTGCTTCAGCAGCTCGACGCCGAGGACGGCCGCGGCAATGTCCGCCTGATTGCGATCGGCTTCGCGGCGATATGGCTCAGCGATTTCGGCTTGGCCGCCATCGCCTATCTGCTCGGCGCATGGCCGGCGGCGGTGGCGCCCATCCGTGGGGCAGCGATGGTGCTGGCGGCGGCGCTGATCGGCGCGGCGATCCAGCGTGACGGGCGCGGCGAGGTCCGCATCTCGCACGCCGTCACCTATCGTTCGCTGTCGCTGGTCGCGATCGGCGCCTATTTCGCGCTGCTCGCCGCCGGCACCAGCCTACTCGGCGCGATCGGCGGCACGCTGGCGCGGATGTGGCAGACCGCTTTCGTGTTCGGCTCGGCGGCCGCGGTGCTGACGCTGGTAGCGACGCCGTGGCTGCGGGCCTGGGCGAAGGTGAGCGTCGCCAAGCACCTCTTCCGCCATCGCTACGACTATCGAGCGGAATGGATCCGCTTCACCGGCACGCTCGGCAAGCCCGATCGCGCCGCACCGCTCGCCGAGCGCGTGGTCAAGGCGGTCGCGGACCTCACCGATTCCCCGGCCGGGCTGCTGCTGGTGCCGGAGGGCGCGGGGCTCGGCATCGGCACCGGCTGGAACTGGAGCGGAGACCTGCCGCGTACCGGCGCCGACGCGGCCTTCACGCACAGTCTCGGCCAGGGCGAGCGCATCGTCGAGCTCGACCGCGCCCGCCGCGGCGACGTCGATGGCGACGTCGCGCCGCAATGGCTGCTCGACGAGCGGGACGCCTGGGCGGTGGTGCCGCTTCTGCACCTGGACACGCTGGTCGGCGCGATCGTGCTTGCGCGTCCGCCGGTGGACCGGGCACTCGATTGGGAGGATTTCGACCTGTTGCGCATCGCCGGACGCCAGGTCGCGAGCTATCTCGCCGAAGCGCGCGCGCAGGAGGCGCTCGCCGAGACTGAGCGGTTCGACGAGTTCAACCGCCGTTTCGCCTTCATCGTCCACGATATCAAGAATCTGGTGAGCGGGTTGAGCCTGGTTGCCCGCAATGCGGAGCGCCACGCCGACAACCCCGCCTTCCGCGCCGACATGGTGGCGACGCTCCAGGATTCGGCCGACAAGCTCAACGCGCTGCTCGGCCGCCTGCTCGCCAACACCCGCGCTGCGGCCGAGCCGCCGGTCGCGATCGATGTGACGGCCATCGCCGAGCATATCGCCGCGGCACGCCGCGCGCAGCATCCGGTCGTGGTGGCGGGACCGCAGGGCGCAGTTGCGCTCGCCGATCCCGGTCGGCTGGAGCAGCTGCTCGGTCATCTCGTCCAGAACGCGATCGACGCGAGCGCCGCGGTCGATCCGGTGACGATCGCAGTCGAGCCCGGTGTGGAGACGGTGACGGTCTCGGTGATCGACCGTGGCTGCGGCATGTCGCCCGCCTTCATGCGCGATCGGCTGTTTCGCCCCTTCGCCTCGACCAAGCCCGGCGGCTTCGGCATCGGCGCGTTCGAGGCGCGGCAGCTGGCCGAAGGAATGGGCGGACGCATCGAGGTCGAGAGCTGCGAGGGTGGAGGCTCCACCTTCCGCGTGATCCTGCCGGCGGCGCTCGCCTCCAGGGTGGCGGCATGAGCGAGACGAGGAAGCTGCTGATCGTCGAGGACGACCTCGCGCTCCAGCGCCAGCTGCGCTGGGCCTATGAAGGCTATGAGGTCCATGTCGCCGCCGATCGCGAGAGCGCGATCGCCGTGCTGCGCGCCGAGGAGCCCGCGGTGGCGACGCTCGACCTCGGCCTGCCGCCCGATCCCGACGGCACCAGCGAGGGCTTCGCGACCCTCCAGGCGATCCTGGAGCTGAAGCCCGACACCAAGGTGATCGTCGCCTCCGGCCACGGTGCCCGTGAAAGCGCGCGGATCGCGATCGCGGCGGGGGCATGGGACTTCTATGCCAAGCCGATCGACATCGACGCGCTCGGCCTGATCGTCGCGCGCGCCTTCCACGTCCATGCGCTGGAAGCGGAGAACCGCCGGCTCGCGGAGGCTGGATCGAGCACCGCGCTCGGCGGCATGATCACCGCCGCGCCGGAGATGCTGAAGGTCACCCGAACGATCGATCGCGTCGCCGGCGCCGACGTGTCGGTGATGCTGCTCGGCGCATCGGGCACCGGCAAGGAGCTGCTCGCGCGCGGGCTGCACGAGGCCAGCCCCCGCAGGCGCGGCGCCTTCGTCGCGATCAACTGCGCGGCGATCCCCGAGACGCTGCTCGAGAGCGAGCTGTTCGGGCACGAGAAGGGTGCCTTCACCGGCGCGGTCAAGACCACCGAAGGCAAGATCGAGGCGGCGCATGGCGGCACCCTGTTTCTCGACGAGATCGGCGACGTGCCGCTGCCGCTCCAGGTCAAGCTGCTGCGCTTCCTGCAGGAGCGGGTGATCGAGCGGATCGGCGGGCGCAAGCCGATTCCAGTGGACACGCGTATCGTCTGCGCGACGCACCAGGACATCGACGCGATGGTCGCCGCCGGCAGCTTCCGCGAAGACCTCTACTATCGTCTCGCCGAGATCGTGGTGCGCATCCCGTCGCTCGCCGAGCGGCCGGGCGATGCCGGACTGCTCGCACGGCATTTCCTGCGCAGATACGCCGGCGAGATGCGGAGCGGCGTCAAGGGCTTCGCGCCCGACGCGCTTGCCGCGATCGACGCCTGGGGCTGGCCCGGCAACGTCCGCGAGCTGGAGAACCGGGTGAAGCGCGCCGTCATCATGGCGGACGGCGCCCGCGTCACCGCCGCCGACCTCGACCTCGCCGAGCCTGCCGGAGACAGCCTGCCGATCAACCTCAAGGCCGTGCGCGAGGCGGCCGACCGCAAGGCGATCCGGCACGCGCTGGCGCGCGCCGACGGCAATATCTCCGGCACCGCCCGGCTGCTCGGGATCAGCCGCCCCACCCTCTATGACCTGATGAAGGCCTATGACCTCCAGCCGTAAGCGCCTCGGCGCGCTCGCCCTTGCCGTCGCGGTCGGCCTGTCCGCCGGCGCGCCGCTCCATGCCGACGCAGGGACCGCCCGGGCCACGCTCGGCCGCGCCCTCGCCGCGCTCGATCAAGGCAATGTCTCGGCCGCGCGCGCTCTCGCCACGTCCGCCGTGAAGGCCGATCCGAGCTGGGGCCTCGCCCATGCGGTGCTCGCGCGGACGGCGCTGGTGGACGACGACGGCATCGCCGCCGAGGCCGAGCTCGGCAAGGCGCGCGACAACGGCTTCGACATGCGCCGGGCGCAGCAGCTGCTTGCCCATGCGCGGCTGCTCCAGGGCGATCCGCAGCAGGCGCTCACGCTCGCGAAGGCGACCGCGCCCCGTTACTGGACCTATGGCCTGCGCATCCAGGCGCAGGCGCTGGCGGCGATGGGCAACCCCGCCGCCGCCAACGACCTGCTGGCGCAGGCGATCGCGCGTGCGCCCGGCGACAGTGCCGTATGGACCGATCTCGCCCGTTTCCGCCGGAGCGTCGGCGACGTCGCGGGCGCGATCGAGGCGGCGGGCCGCGCGGTCGCCCTCGACGGCGACAACACCGCCGCGCTGCTGCTCAACGCCCAGCTCGTGCGCGACCAATATGGCCTGGTCGCGTCGCTGCCATGGTTCGAGGGCGCGCTGAAGCGCGACCCGAACAGCTATCCGGCCCTGCTCGACTATGCGGCGACACTCGGCGATGCCGGCCGATACAACGACATGCTCGGCGCCGCCCGCCGCGCGCTGGCGGTGCGGCCGGGCAGTCCGCAGGTGCTCTATCTGCTCGCGGTGATGGCGGCGCGCGCCGGCAATACCGGCCTCGCGCGCGATCTGATGGAGGATACCGGCGGCGCGCTCGACGGCATGCCGGGGCCGCTCCAGCTCGGCGCGACGCTGGACCTGGACGATGGCGCCGACGAGCAGGCGGTCACCAAGCTGCGCAACCTGGTCGCGATCCAGCCGATGAACATCCGCGCGCGCCAGCTTCTCGCCATGGCGCTGCTGCGGCGCGATTCCGCGCGGGGCGCGCTCGACGTCATCCAGCCGGTGGCCGAGCGCGGCGATGCCGACAGCTATACGCTGACGCTGGCCGCACGCGCCTTCGAACGGCTCGGCGATCGGGCGGCCGCCGCGCGCCTGCTCGATCGCGCCGCGCATCCGGCGCGGGCGGACGCGGCGAGCTTCAGCTCGGACGACAGCGTGCCGGTGCTCGCGGCCGCCGCCGCCGGCGATCCGGCCGGCGAGCCGTCGAGCGCGATCCCCTTGATCCGGGCGCAGCTCGAAGCCGGCGATCGTGCCGGCGCGCTCGCCCGCGCGCAGGCCGTGGCGGCCACCAACCGCGGTGCGCCCAAGGCGGCGCTGGTGCTTGGCGATACGCTGATGGCGCTCGGGCGGCCGGGCGACGCCGTCGCCGCCTTCCGCCGCGCCGCGTCGCTGAGCTTCGACGAGCCGACGATGCTGCGGCTGACCGAGGCGCTCGACATGGCCGGACGGCGCGAGGAGGCGTCGAACGCGCTCGCGCTGTTCCTGTCACAGAACCCGGCGAACGTCGCCGCGCTCCGCCTCGCCGCACACTGGCAGATCGCGGCGGGCGAATATGACGCGGCGATCGACACGCTGGAGAGGCTGCGCGTGCGGCTCGGCGACCGCGACGCGGCGCTGCTGGCCGAGCTCGCTTATGCCTATGACGGCGCCGGCGAGGAGGAGACCGCGGCCAGCTACGCCGCCGCCGCTTATGCGCTCGCTCCCGCCAATGCCGCTGCGGCCGACGCCTATGGCTGGGCGCTCTACGGCAGCGGTGACACCGAGGGAGCGCGCCAGCTCCTCGAAAAGGCGGTGGCGCTCGCGCCTCGTCATGCGGCGCTGCGCTGGCACCTCGCCCAGCTCTATGCCGATCTCGGCCGTGCGCAGGATGCCCGCGCCCAGGCGCTGGCGGCGCTCGCCGATCCCCGCTTTGGCGAACGCGAAGCGGCGCAGAAGCTGGCCGCGGCCGGCTGACCCCGCTAAGCGGGCGCCATGACCGACCCGCTCGAAAGGATCGCCGCCGCGCTGGAGCGGCTCGCCCCGCCGCCGCCCGCGTCCGCCGATCCGCTCGCCCATCCGGCCTATCTCTGGCACGGCGAGGTGCTGGAAGCGGCGCGCGGCTTCGCGCCGCTGCCGCTCGACATGCTGACCGCCATGGACGCGCAGAAGGCGTCGCTCATCGAGAATTTCCGCCGTCTCGCCGCCGGCCACGCCGCGCACGACGTGCTGCTGTGGGGCGCGCGCGGCACCGGCAAGTCGGCGCTGGTCGCCAGCACCGCCGCCGCGACCGGCCTCGCGCTGGTCGAGGTCGCCACCGCCTCGCTCGACAGCCTGCCGCGGCTGTTCGCCACGCTGGCGCCGGTCAAGCGCGCCTTCGTGGTGTTCATCGACGATCTCGGCTTCTCGGCGCCGAGCGAGGCGCGCGCGCTGCGCTCGCTGCTGCAGGGCGGTGCGGAGGCGCGGCCCGACAACACCCGCCTCGCCGTCACCTCGAACCGCCGCCACCTCGTCCCGCGCGACATCGCCGAGCAGGAAAGCGCGATCAATCCGCGCGATGCGGTCGACGATGCGCTGGCGCTGGCGGACCGGTTCGGGCTCAGCCTAGGCTTCCATGTGATCGACCAGGACACCTATCTGGCGATCATCGAGCGCTACGCGACCAGCTATGGCCTGCCGTTCGATCCTGTCGACGCCGTCGGCTGGGCGACGCGGCGCGGCAGTCGCTCCGGGCGGGTCGCCTGGCAGTACGTCGTCGACCTCGCCGGCCGCGCCGGCGTGGCGATCGATCGCGGCAAGGGGGCCTAGCCGAGCGTCTCGACCATCTCCGCCAGTTCTAGCCACCGCAGCTCGGCCGCGTCCTTCTCTTCGCGCGCGGCGGCGATCGCCTTCATCAGCGTGTCGAATTTCGCGGGATCGCGTGCGTAAAGCTCCGGGTCGGCCAGCGCCGCCTCGTCGCGCGCGATCGCCGCGTCGAGCTCCTCGATCCGCTTCGGCAGCAGGTCGTAGTCACGCTGGTCCTTGTAGCTGAGCTTGGTGCGCGTCTGCAGTGGAGGAGGCGGCGCGGCCGCCGTTTTCGCCGCAGCCCTCGCCTGCGCCCTGGGCTTCCGCTTGGCTTCCCAATCGGCATAGCCGCCGGCGACGATGTCGACCGAGCCCGACCCGTCGAGCCCCAGGGTCACCGTCACCGTGCGGTCGAGGAAGTCGCGGTCGTGGCTGACGATCAGCACCGTGCCCTCATAGTCCGCGATCACCTCCTGGAGCAGGTCGAGCGTCTCGAGGTCGAGGTCGTTGGTCGGCTCGTCGAGCACCAGCAGGTTGGAGGCGCGGGCGAACTCGCGCGCCAGCAGCAGCCGCGAGCGCTCCCCGCCGGAGAGCGTGCCGACCCGCGCATCGGCGAGGCCGGGATCGAACAGGAACTCCTTGAGATAGCCCTGGATGTGCTTCTTGACCCCGCGCACCTCGATCCAGTCGCCGCCGTCGGCGAGCACGTCGCGCACGCGCTTCTCGGGCGCCATCAATTTTCGCTGCTGGTCGATGATCACGCCGTCGAGCGTCCTGGCGAGCGTCACCGTCCCCTCGTCGGGTGCGATCTCGCCGGTCAGCAGCCTGATCAGCGTCGTCTTGCCCGCGCCGTTGGCGCCGACGATGCCGATGCGGTCGCCGCGCTGGATGCGCAGGCTGAAGTCCTTGATGATCGTGCGCTCGCCAAAGCGCTTCGTCACCCGGTCGGCGGTGATCACGCTCTTGGTGCGCACGTCGTCGGTGGCGATGCCGAGCTTGGCGGTGCCCTGCGGCCCGAGCATCGAGGCACGCTGGGCGCGCATCTGGTTGAGCTTCTCCAGCCGCCCCTGGTTGCGCCGCCGCCGCGCGGTGACGCCGCGCTGGAGCCAGTGCAGCTCGAGCTTCAACTTGGCGTCGAGCTTCTCCGCCGCGCGCGTCTCCTCGGCATAGACCGCCTCCATCCACGCCTCGAATCCACCGAAGCCGACCTCGTTGCGGCGGATGCTGCCGCGATCGAGCCACAGCGTCTGGCGCGTGAGGCGGGTCAGGAACGTCCGGTCGTGGCTGATGACGATGAACGCCCCGGTATAGCGGTTCAGCCAATCCTCCAGCCAGTCGATCGCGGCGAGATCGAGATGGTTGGTCGGCTCGTCGAGCAGCAATACGTCGGGGTTCTGCGCCAGCGCCCGCGCGATCGCCGCGCGCCGCCGCTCGCCGCCCGATGCGGTCGCCGCCTCGCGGCCGAGGTCGATGCCGAGCTGTCCCGCGATCGCCTCCGCCTCGTGCCTGGGCGGCGCGTCGGCGCCCGACAGCACGAAGTCGAGCAGCGTCGTCGCGCCCTCCATCCTCGGTTCCTGCTCGAGCATCACCACGTTGGTGCCGGGCACGATCGTGCGGCGGCCCTCGTCCGCCTCGATACGGTCGGCGATCAGCTTGAGCAACGTGGTCTTGCCCGCGCCATTGCGCCCGATCAGCGCCAGCCGGTCGCGCGCGCCGATATAGATGTCGAGCCCGCGAAACAGCCAGCCCGAGCCCTGCACGAGCCCGAGCCCTTCATAGGCGAGGATGGGAGCAGCCATGATCGGGGCGACCTAGGGTCCCTTCGCGCTTGCGGCAAGATTTCGTCGACATTCACGGGCTGTTCAACGCATGCTGCCTATGCCACAGCCATATGAAGATGGTGGGAATTCTCTCGATCGGCCTTGCGATCGCGCTCGCCGGTGCCGGCGACGCTGGTGCGCAGCGGCATCGCCGCGGCGATCAGGATGCCGCGCGCGAGGCGCGCGAGCAGGGCCGCCTGCTGTCGCTTCGCGAGATCGAGCGCCGCGTCGTGCCGAAGATGAAGGGCGCGCAGTATATCGGCTTCGACTTCGATTCGGGCACGCAGGTTTACACGCTCAAATTCCTGCGCGATGGCAATGTCATCTGGGTGAGCGTCGACGGCCGCTCGGGGGCCGTCATCGGCCGCACCGGAAGCTGACGCTCCCCCACTGGAGACACACATGCGCGTTCTGATTGTCGAAGACGAACCCAATCTCGGTCAGCAGCTCCGCAATACCCTCGAAGGCGCGGGCTATGCGGTGGACCTCGCCACCGACGGCGAGGAGGGGCATTTCCTGGGCTCGACCGAAGACTATGATGCGATCATCCTCGACCTCGGCCTGCCCGAGATCGACGGGCTGACCGTGCTCGACCGCTGGCGCAAGGAAGGCAAGACCACGCCGGTGCTGGTGCTGACCGCGCGCGACAGCTGGTCGGACAAGGTCGCCGGGCTCGATGCCGGCGCCGACGACTATGTCGCCAAGCCGTTCCAGACCGAGGAGCTGATCGCCCGCCTGCGTGCGCTGATCCGCCGCGCCTCGGGTAATGCCTCGGCCGAGCTGACCGCCGGCGACATCCGCCTCGACACCCGCTCGGGCAAGGTGACCAAGGCCGGCGAGCCGGTGAAGCTCACCGCGCAGGAATACAAGCTGCTCAGCTACCTCCTCCACCACAAAGGCAAGGTGGTGAGCCGCACCGAGCTGATCGAGCATATCTACGACCAGGATTTCGACCGCGATTCGAACACGATCGAGGTGTTCGTGACGCGCATCCGCAAGAAGCTCGGCGCCGACGTGATCTCGACGATCCGCGGCCTCGGCTATTCGCTCGACGAGCCCGGCGAACGGCCGTCGGCGGAGTGATGCGCTTCCGCTCCCCGCCAGCGGGGAGCGGGGCATGTAAGGCTGCCTGATGGCCACCACCGCTCCCGAACTGCCGCCACGCCCTTACGTCCGCGTCACCGGCTCGCTGTCGCGTCGGATGATCGTCGTCGCGGCATTGTGGATCCTGCTGCTGCTCACCGGCGGCGGGTTCGCGCTCGATCGCGTGCTGACCTCGGCGGTGACGCGCAGCTTCGACGACCAGCTCGATTTCCTGCTGACCAGCCTGATCGCCACCGCGGAGATCGGCCCGGAAGGCGAGGTGATGTTCAACCGCCAGCTCGCCGACCAGCGTTTCCTCGAGCCCAACTCCGGCCTCTACTGGCAGGTGAGCGGCGAGGGCGTCGATCCCTTCCCCTCGCGCTCGCTGTGGGACCGGCGGCTGCGCACCGACCAGAAGCACAGCGACCGCGACGTCCATATCTATGATTCGAGCCAGTTCCCGGACGAGCGCCTCCGGGTCGTCGAACGGGACCTCAAACTGCCCGGCTCGCCGGTGCGCTGGCGCTTCCAGGTCGCGCAGAACCGCGGCTATCTCGACGCGCAGATCGCAGCGCTCCGCCGGACGCTGGTGCGCAGCTTCGTGCTGCTCGGGCTCGGGCTGATCGTGATGGTGACGCTGCAGACCTTCTACGGCCTGCTGCCGCTGAGGAAGGTCCGCTTGGAGATCCAACGGATGCGCGCGGGGACATCCAGCCGTGTCGAGGGCAATATGCCCGCCGAGGTCGCACCGATGGTCGAGGAACTGAACGGCCTCATCGAGCACAACGATCGCCAGGCCGAGGAAGCGCGCCGCCACGCCGGCAACCTCGCCCATGCGCTGAAGACGCCGCTCACGGTGATCATGAACGCTGCCGCCGCGGGCCAGGCCGACCTCGCCGACACCGTGATCCGCGAGGCGCGGACGATGCGTCGCCAGGTCGACCACCATCTCGCGCGGGCCCGCGCGGTCGGCCGGCGCGGCTCGGCGCACAGCCGCGCCGAGCTTTGGGTAAGCGTCGAAGCGGTCGAGCGCGCGATCTCGCGCCTCTATCCCAATGTCCGTATCGACACTGACGGCGCGAAGAACCTCAAGGCCCGGATCGAGCGCCAGGACCTCGACGAAATCCTCGGCAACCTCGTCGAGAATGCCGCCAAATATGGCGGCGGCAGCGTGTTCATCACCGTCTCGGCGCAGGCGGGCTTCGCCGAGATCATGGTCGAGGACGACGGAAGGGGCATTCCCGAGGCCGATCGCCTGCGCATCTTCGACCGCGGCGTGCGGCTCGACAGCGGCAAGCCGGGGACGGGGCTGGGGCTGGCGATCGTGCGCGACGTGGCGGAGCTCTACGGCGGGACGGTGAGCCTGGAGGAAAGCGAGGACCTCGGCGGCCTGCTGGTGCGGCTGAGGCTACCGCTGGCGTAAACAAGCTCCTCCCCGGCACGGGGAGGGGGACCGCGCCCGCAGGGCGTGGTGGAGGGGGCCCAGCCAAGAGCGATCCGTCGGTGGAGGGCCCCCTCCACCAAGCCGCTTCGCGTCTTGGCCCCCCTCCCCGTTCCGGAGAGGAGCTTAGAGGTCCCTCACCACCTCCGCCGCGATCTCGAAGCTGCGCCTCCGCGCGCCATGATCATGGATCATCCCGGTCACCATCAGCTCGTCCGGCTTCGTCCGCTCGACGAACGCGGCGATCTGGCGCTTGACGCTCTCCGGCCCGCCGGTCGCCGAGCATTGCAGCACATGATCGAGGATCGCATTCCCCTGCGCCCCCAGCGTCTCGCGGAAGCCGGGCACCGGCGGCGGCAGCTGGATCGCCTGGCCGGTGCGGATCGCGACGAATGCCTGCTGCGCCGAGCTCGCGATCAGCTCCGCCTCCGCGTCGCTGTCGGCGGCGAACACGTTGAAGCCCAGCATCAGATGCGGCTTCTCGCAGACGGCCGAGGGACGGAAATCGCGACGGTAGATCGCAATCGCCGCGTCCAGCGCATCCGGCGCGAAATGCGAGGCGAAGGCATAGGGCAACCCCAGCATCGCCGCGAGCTGCGCGCCGAAGGTCGAGGAGCCGAGGATCCACAGCCTGACGTCCGCGCCTGCCCCCGGCGTCGCGCGGATGCCGGTCTGCCCGTCGTCGGCGAAATAGCTCTGCAGCTCGAGCACATCCTGCGGGAAGGCATCCGGGCTCGACTCCAGCGTGCGCCTCAGCGCCCGCGCCACCCGCTGGTCCGAACCCGGCGCGCGGCCGAGCCCGAGATCGATCCGCCCCGGAAACAGCGCATCCAGCGTGCCGAACTGCTCGGCGATCACCAAGGGCGCGTGGTTGGGCAGCATGATCCCGCCCGCGCCGATCCGGATCGTCGAGGTCGCGGCGCCGACATGCGCGATCACCACCGATGTCGCCGCGCTGGCGATCCCCGGCATCCCGTGATGCTCCGCCACCCAGTAGCGCGTGTAGCCGAGCGCCTCGGCATGGGCGGCGAGGTCGGCGGCATTGGCGAGCGCGGTACGGGCGTCCCCGCCCTGCACGATGGGGACGAGGTCGAGGAGCGAATAGGGGATCATGGTCCGCCAGATGGGGAGCCGCTTGCCCCATGCAAGCAGGACCGGTAGGCGCGCCCTCGTGCCGCCCGAACTCGACCATGTCCGCGCCTGGATCTTCGATCTGGACAACACGCTCTATCCGCCGAGCGCGAACCTGTTCGCCAAGATCGATCATCGCATGACCGACTATATCGAGCGGCTGACCGGCCTCCCCTGGGACGAGGCGCGCAAGCTGCAGAAGGGCTGGTTCCACGCGCACGGCACCACGCTGGCCGGGCTGATGGCCGAGCACGGCACCGATCCCTATGAGTTCCTCGCCTATGTCCACGACATCGAGATGGACGTGCTCGAGGAGAACGCCCCGCTCGCCGCCGCGATCGCCCGGCTGCCGGGGCGCAAGCTGGTCTTCACCAACGGCGACCTGCCCTATGCCTCGAAGGTTCTCGACCGGCTCGGCCTCGGCGCCAGCTTCGAGGCGGTGCACGACATCCACGCGATGGCGCTCCGCCCCAAGCCCGATCCGGTCTCCTACGAGGGGCTGTGCGCCGCGTACGAGCTGGAACCGACCGAATGCCTGTTCGTCGAGGACATGGCGCGCAATCTGAAGCCGGCAAAGGCGATCGGCATGACCACCGTCTGGGTCGACAACGGCAGCGAGCAGACCGCCGACACCGACCGCAGCTTCATCGACTATACCACCGCCGACATCACCGGTTGGCTGCACGACATCCTGGGAGACGCTTGAGTGACCGACCTCGCAACCACCATCGACGCCGCCTGGGAGAATCGGGCCGATCTCAATACGGGCACCGAGGGTGCGGTGCGCGAGGCGGTGGCCGAGGCGCTGAACCTGCTCGACCGGGGCGAGGCGCGCGTGGCGGAGCCCGTGGCCCAGGAGAATGGCGGCGGCTGGCGGGTCAACCAGTGGCTCAAGAAGGCGGTGCTGCTGTCGTTCCGCCTCAACGACAATGTCGTGATGCCGGGCGGCTGGTACGACAAGGTGCCGTCGAAGTTCACCGGCTGGGGCGAGGACGCCTTCCGCGCCGCCGGCTTCCGCGCGGTGCCGGGGTCGGTGGTCCGCCACGGCGCCTTCATCGGCAAGGGCGCGGTGCTGATGCCGAGCTTCGTCAACATCGGCGCCTATGTCGGCGAGGGGACGATGGTCGACACCTGGGCGACGGTCGGCAGCTGCGCGCAGATCGGCCGCAACGTCCACATCTCCGGCGGCGCCGGCATCGGCGGCGTGCTCGAGCCTTTGCAGGCCGACCCGGTGATCATCGGCGACGGCGCCTTCATCGGCGCGCGCTCGGAAGTGGCGGAGGGTGTGCGGGTCGGCGAGGGCGCGGTGCTGTCGATGGGCGTCTATCTCGGCGCCTCGACCAAGATCGTCGACCGCGCCACCGGCGAAGTCCACCGCGGCGAAGTGCCGCCCTATGCGGTGGTCGTCCCCGGCACGCTGCCAGGCGAGGCGGGCAAGCCGGGCCTCTACTGCGCGGTGATCGTCAAGACGGTCGATGCCCAGACGCGATCGAAGACGGGCATCAACGAGCTGCTGCGGGACTAGGGTTGAGATCCTCCCCCGCCAGGGGGAGGTGGCGCCGAAGGCGACGGAGGGGGAGGACGGCGACCAACTATCGATCCGCTTCCTCCCCCTCCGTCACGCTTCGCGCGCCACCTCCCCCTGGCGGGGGAGGATTGGAAGGGGACTTCGCCGGGGAGCGGATTAAAACTGGCTGAAGCCGATTCTAACAGGCGGATTGCCTTTCGGCCGGCGCGTTGACCTAACGCCAAAAGCGGTCGCAGCGCGTCCGGCTGCGACCGCATTGCGATCCGCGTTCGCAGGCGAGGGACTACCCCGCCGGCAGGATTACTTGATCTTGGCTTCCTTGAACTCGACGTGCTTGCGCGCGATCGGGTCGTACTTGCGGAAGCTCAGCTTCTCGGTCTGCGTGCGCGGGTTCTTCTTGGTCACGTAGAAGAAGCCGGTGTCGGCAGAGCTCACGAGCTTGATCTTGACGGTAGTCGGCTTGGCCATGGCCCAAACTCTCGAACAGCGGAAAAAGAAAGCGGCGCGCCCCGCTTGAGAGCCGCCGCGACAGACGCGGGCGCATGGCGGATGACGGCGCGCTTGTCAAGCCGCGAGGCGCTTTACGCAGCCTTAACCATGATCGCGCCAGAGTGACGCGGGGACCTTCCCCTGAAGGAATGGCGCATGGCCGATGGTGTCCGCTTGGAACTGGTTTCGCGCATCGACGCGATCGGTCGGCGCCTCCCGCAGCTGGGCCCGGCCGACCTCGCCGCCGAGCTCGAGCAGGTCCGCCGCCTTGCCGCGGCAGAGGGGATCGGGGCGGCAATCGCCGTCGTCCACGCGCTCGATTCGGCCCTGGCACGCGGCGAGCGCGGCCCGCTGATCCGCGGCTGGCTGGCGATCCTGCGCGACGCGATCGATTGCGATATGCCGGACGCGCGCGCCTGCGAGACCTTCGCCGCCGTCTGCAGCGTGCGCCTGACCGCCTGATTCGCTGCGACGATGGACACGCTCCTTCCCGCCCTTGTCGCGGCGCTGCTGGCCGGCATCGGCGACCGGCCAGCCTGGCTGGCGGCACGGATGGGGCGGAAATATCGGCCGGCGGGACTCGTCCTCGCCGCCGCGGTGCTGGCTCATGCCCTCGCCGCAGCGATCGCGGTGGCTGGCGGATGGCTGGTGGCGCCCCTGCTCACGCCCAATGCCAAGGCGCTGCTGCTTGCGCTGACGCTGATCCTGGCCGGTATCGGCGCAACGCTCCGTGCACGACCGACGCGGGAGCAGGGTTGCATCCGCGGGCCCGTCACCGCCTTCGCCGGTATGGCGAGTGCGGCGGCGGGCGACCGGGCCACCTTCATCACCTTCGCCCTCGCCGCCTGGGGTGCGCAGCCGGTGCTGGCCGGTGTCGGCATGATGCTGGCCTCGGCTGCGCTCGCTGCGGCGGCGATCAGCCTCGGCAGCGAAGGCTGGCGGGCGCTCCCCCTCCGGCCGCTCTCGATCACGGGCGGTGTGATCCTGCTGCTCGCGGGAATCATCATCGGTCTCGGCGGACTGCGGCTGATCTAGCCCCTCGATCTCCGTCATCGAAGCGTTTCGTCTCGGCATCCGGGAGCCAATCCTCTAGGGGATCGTTCCTCACGCGAACCGATTCCAGACGGAGACAAACATGGCCAACCCCGCACCGCTCGCGACCCCGACCGACCTCAACCGCAACGACACCAAGAGCGTGGCCGACGCGCTCAACAGCGCGCTCGCCGACAGCTATGCGCTCTACCTCAAGACCAAGAACTTCCACTGGCACGTGTCGGGCCCGCATTTCCGCGACTATCACCTGCTGCTCGACGACCAGGCGACCGAGATCCTGGGCGCCACCGACGAGATCGCCGAGCGCGTGCGCAAGATCGGCAACACCACGCTGCGCTCGATCGGCGACATCGCGCGGCGCCAGACGATCAAGGACAACGACAAGGACTTCGTCGCTCCGGCCGACATGCTCGCCGAACTGCGCGACGACAATCTCAAACTGGTCGAGAGCTTCCGCACGGTGAAGGATGCCGCGGACGCGGCCAAGGACAACGCCACCAGCGGGATCGTCGACGACTGGACCGACCAGGCCGAGCGGCGCGCCTGGTTCCTGTTCGAGGCCAGCCGGAAAGCCTGATCCGCGCCGGAACCATCGCCCGCCGCCGGGCGCTTAGCTGGACACAATCTCGATAGGAGAGTGAGCCATGCTTCGTTGGGCGATCATCTTCCTGGTGGCGGGTTTGGTGCTCGCCGCGCTCGGTTTCGGCGGGATCGGCGGCGCGTTCGTCGGCATCGCCAAGATCCTGTTCTTCATCGCGATCGCGGTGTTCGTCGTGCTGCTGGTGCTGGGCCTGATGGCCGGCCGCGGCGTCAAGAACGCGATCGACTAGCGTCCGCCTGGCCCGACCGTCAGCAGCCACAGGTCGGGCGGCGCACCGAAGCGGAGCGGGACCACGCTGGTCCCGACTCCGCCGGTGACGACGATCGTGTTCCGCCCCTCGCGGATCACCCCGCACAGATAGCGATTCCCATAGCGCGACGGCACGCTGATCGGGCCCCACCAGGGGAGGACGGCCTGCCCGCAATGCGTATGCCCCGCCAGCAGCACCCCGCCCCCCGGCGGCAGTTCCGCCGCGACGTCGGGCGAATGCGTCAGCATGAGCGGCGCGCCCTTCACCCGGTGAAAGGCGGCGAGCACGGCGGGCAGCGAATCATGGCCGGTATGCGCATCGCCGATCCCGATGATCGCGAGCGGCCCGCGCGCGACCGCGCCATTCTCCACCACGGTCACCCTCGCCTGCTCGAGCGCGGTCCGCACGGCGACGGGATCGGTCCAATGATCGTGATTGCCGAGCACCGCGACCACGCCCAGCCGCGCCCGCAACCCCGAGAGCGGTCCGGTCAGGCGCGCTGCATAGCGGCGCCCATCCTCCGGATCGTGCCCCGCCACGAAATCGCCGGCCAGCAGCACCAGATCGGGCCGGAGCGCATTCACCTGCGCGACGATCCGCCGCAGCCGGCCGTCGTCGGTCACCGAGCTGCCGATATGGATATCGCTGAGCAGCGCCACCGTCACCGGCGCGGCGCCATCCGGCCAGCGCGGCAGCTCGATCGTCGCGCGGCGCACGATCGGATCGGCGCGGGCGCCCAGCCAGCCCCACAGGAACAGCCCGGCGGCGACCACCAGCCCGAAGGCGCCCAGCTTCAGCAGACGACGCAGCATCGCGGCTGCCTAGCGGAACTCTCCGGCCAAGCCCATGTTGCATGCGTCATGCGCGCCTTCGCCGACCTGCTCGATCGCCTGATCTACACGCGCTCGCGCAACGCCAAGCTCAAGCTGATCGGCGACTATCTCCGCGCCACGCCCGATCCCGATCGCGGCTGGGCGATGGCGGCGCTGACCGGCGAGCTCGACCTGCCGGCGGTCAAGCCCGCGATCATTCGCGCCATGGTCGACGAGCGGGTCGATCCGGTGCTGTTCCGCATGAGCCGCGACTTCGTCGGCGATTCGGCCGAGACGATCGCGCTGATCTGGCCCGAGCCGGAGGTGCCGGCGATCGGCGAGCCGCTGCGCTTGGCGGACGCGATCGAGCGGCTCGGCCACCTGTCGCGCTCCGACACGCCGGCGGTGCTGGGCGCGATGCTCGACCGGCTCGAGGCCGACGAGCGGTTCGCGCTGCTCAAGCTCGCCACCGGCGCGCTGCGCGTCGGCGTCTCCGCGCGGCTCGCCAAGACCGCGCTCGCCGAGGCCTTCGGGGTCGACGTCGATGCGGTCGAGGAGGTGTGGCACGGCCTCGCGCCGCCTTACACTGCGCTGTTCGACTGGGTCGAAGGACGGGCGGAGCAGCCGACGGCGGCGAACGTGCCGGTCTTCCGCCCGTTCATGCTCGCGCATCCGCTGGAGGCGCTGGAGCTCGACCTCGCCGACTATGCCGCCGAGTGGAAATGGGACGGCATCCGCACCCAGCTCGTCCATGTCGCCGGCGAGACCCGGCTCTACAGCCGCGCCGGCGACGACATCACCCATAGTTTCCCCGAGGTCGCCGCCGCCTTCCGCACGCCGGGCGTGCTCGACGGCGAGCTCCTCGTGAAGGGCGAGTTCCAGGGCGGCGAGGCGGCGAGCTTCAACGCGCTCCAGCAGCGGCTCGGGCGCAAGGCGGTGTCGGCGAGGACGCTGGCCGAATACCCCGCCTTCGTCCGGCTCTACGACATCCTGTTCGACGGACCCGAGGACCTGCGCGAGCTGCCCTGGTCGGAGCGGCGCGGGCGGCTGGAGCGGTTCGCGGGCCGGCTCGATCCCGCGAGCTTCGACGTCAGCCCGCTGATCGACGCGACCGACTTCGCGCACCTCGGCGAGATCCGCGCCGGCGCGCGCGATTCGGCGATCGAGGGCGTGATGCTGAAGCGCCGCGATTCGCCCTATGTCGCCGGCCGCCGCACCGGGCTCTGGTACAAGTGGAAGCGCGATCCGCTCACCGCCGACTGCGTGATGATGTACGCCCAGCGCGGCAACGGCCGGCGCTCGTCCTTCTATTCCGACTATACCTTCGGCTGCTGGAGCAAGGACGGCGAGCTGCTGCCGGTCGGCAAGGCCTATTCGGGCATCACCGACGAGGAACTGAAGTGGCTCGACCGCTTCGTGCGCAACCATACGGTGAACCGCTTCGGGCCGGTGCGCGAGGTCGAGAAGACGCTGGTGCTGGAGGTCGCGTTCGATTCGATCCACCTCTCGAAACGCCACAAGTCGGGCGTGGCGATGCGCTTCCCCCGCATCCACCGCATCCGCGACGACAAGCCCGCGGCCGAGGCGGATACGCTGGAAGCACTGAAACGGCTGGTGACGTAGGCTGCCGAGGTCGATCCGTCACAAATTTAATCGTCATTCCCGCGAAGGCGGGAATCCATTCTGGCTGACCGCAGTGAGACTCATCGCCTTCAGCGATAATGGATTCCCGCCTTCGCGGGAATGACGGTGGTTCAACTTCAATCGGAGAGTCTCTAGGCCGGGGGCGATGTCGCCCGCCACGCTCGCACCGCTGCTGATGATCGCTTCCGGCTCGATCCATGCCGTTGTCAATGCGATCCTCAAAGGCGGGAAGGATCGCGCCGCCGGGCGCGCGATGATCGACGGATCGAGCGCGGTGCTGATGTTGCCGGCGCTGCTGTTCGTGCCGTCGCCGGGCGAGGGCTGGAGCTGGCTCGCCGCCTCCGCAGCGCTCCACGGCCTCTACCTCTATGCGCTGGTGCGTGCGTTCGACGTCAGCGATTTCTCCGCGGCCTATCCGATCCTGCGCGGCACGGCGCCGCTGGTCACCGCCGCCGTCTCGCTCGGGCTGTTCCGCGAGCCCGCCAGCGCGCAGGAGATCGCCGGCATCGCCGTATTGGGCGTCGCGATGTTCGTGATGGTCGCCGGCCGCCACATCGGCCGCGAGGGGCTCGGCTGGGCGCTGCTCACCGGCCTCACCATCGCCGGTTATACCGTGATCGACGCCCAGGGCGTGCGCGCCGCGCCGAGCCCGTGGAGCTACATCGCCTGGCTGTTCGTGGTGATGGGCGCCGTGGTGGTGACGATGTTCGGCCTGCTGTCGCGTGGGGCAATGTTCCGCGCGGCGCGGGCGCAATGGCGCCCCGGCCTCGCCGCAGGTGCGCTGTCGATCGTCACCTACGGCCTGGCGCTCACCGCCTTCTCGCTCGGCCCCACCGCACCGCTCGCGGCGCTGCGCGAGACCGGCATGGTCACCGCGCTGGCGATCGCGACGCTGGTGCTGAAGGAGCGCGTGACGCCCGGCCGCACCGCGGGCGTGCTCGGCATCCTCGCCGGCGCGGCGCTGATCCTGACGGCTTAGGTTGAATCGACATCTGAGGTTCCGAGCCTTCTGGCCCCTTTCCAACCGTCACCCCGGCCTTGTGCCGGGGTCCACCGGGAAGCAAGGACTGGACGAGAGGCTCAAGCACAGCCCGTGAGGCGCGGTGGACCCCGGCACAAGGCCGGGGTGACGAAGGGGCCCCGATCTACCTATGACTTTCGTGACCTTCGACGGATTTCCGCGGGTTTCCGGCGCCTGCCCTGGCCCGCAACCAGCCCCGGCTTCAGCGCGCCGCCACCCCGACCGAATCGACGATCCGCACCTCGAACAAGGTCGGCCACAGCTTGCCGGTGACGAACAGCCGCTGATGGTCCGCGTCCCAGGCGATGCCGTTCAGCACCGCGTCGACGTTCTTGGCGCCCACCTCCTCGACCAGCGGCCGCGCGTCGATCACGCGGGTGACATGGCCGGTCGCAGGGTCGATCTCGACGATGAAGCCGCTCATCCAGACGTTGGCGAGCAGCTTGCCGCCGACCATCTCCAGCTCGTTGAGCCGGGGAAGCGGCTTGCCGGCCAGCGTCACCGCGATTCGCCGGCGCTCGGTGAAGCGCTCGGGATCGAGCACGCGCAGGGTGGGCGTGCCGTCGGAGAGGATCAGGCCCTCGGGCGCGGTCGTCAGTCCCCAGCCTTCGCCGGGATAGCGGAAGTCGTCGCCCGCCCGCTTCAGCGAATCGAGCCGCCAGCGGTGGGCGATGCCGTTCTTCCAGGTGAGGCTGATCAGCGTCGACTTCCACAGCGCCAGCCCCTCGCCGAACTGGCCGGCCGGGATCGGGGTATGCGCCAGCACGCGCCCGTCGGCGAGCGACACCCGCCGCACCTCGGAGCGGTCCTCGCCGGTGCTCTCGTAGAGCGCGCCGTCGTGCCACAGCAGCCCCTGGGTGAAGGCGGTCGAATCGTGCGGATAGCGCGCCACCACCTCCAGCGTCGCCACCGGTACGGCGGGCGGTGCGGCGGGCGGAGGTACGGCATCCTGCGGGGTGGCGGCGACGGGGCAGAGGGCAAGGCCGAGGGCAGGGCCGAACGGCAGCATCCAGCGTGCGATCGTGCGGATCATTGTCCCTCCACCAACGAAAACGGGCGGCGCCGCTTGCCCGGCACCGCCCGTAGCTTCGTCGCCTGAACCGGCGCTTACTGCACCGGCTGCAGGTTCACCGCGGCATGCTTGCCGCGCCGGTCGACCTCGAGCTCGAACTCGAGCCGGTCGCCCTCGTTGAGCGTCGGCAGGCCCGCACGCTCGACCGCGCTGATGTGGACGAACGCATCCGGCTGACCGTCGTCGCGCTGGATGAAGCCGAAGCCCTTCATCGCGTTGAAGAACTTGACCGTACCCGACGCCTTCTCGCCGGTCAGCTGGCGCTGCGGGCCGCCGGCCGCGGGACGGGGCCCGCGATCCTCGACCGGCAGCGGCTCGCCCTCGATCTTGAGGTCGGTCGCCGAGATGCGCCCACCGCGATCGACCAGCGTGAAGCCGAGCGGCTGGCCCTCGGCCAGACCAGTCAGGCCCGCCTGCTCGACCGCGGAGATGTGAACGAACACATCCTCGCCGCCGTCATCGCGGACGATGAAGCCGAAGCCCTTCTGTCCGTTGAAGAATTTGACGACGCCCGTCGCCTCGCCGACGACCTGCGGCGGCATTCCGCCACCGCCACCGCCACGGAAGCCACCACCGCCGCCGCCGAAACCGCCGCCGCCACCGCGGAAGCCGCCACCGCCGCCACCATAGCCGCCGCCGCCGAAGCGATCGCCACCGCCGAAGCCGCGGTCGCCGAAACCACCGCGATCGCTATAGCCGCCGTAACTCTCGTCGCCGAAGCCGTCGCGCTTGTCCTTGCCGCGCCCGCCGCGATCCCCGCGGCGCCCTCGATCAAAACTCATGACCCTGTTCGTCTTCCCGCTTCGTCCGAACTTCTGTTCAAAACCGTTGCGCCGGACGAAAAGACGCAGGTCCTCGGGCGCAGAGAAAGCGCGCCTCGGAATCACTCATAACCTAAATAACAAGCCGCTGCGAATGATTTTGTCGCAATCATGGCAGGATGGGGCGCGATCCTTGCTATCCTGTGGCAGCTTCGGCACACGAAGGGGCCATGACCGACATCCTCGCGCTCCTGACCGACCCGGCCGCCTGGGCGGCGCTCGTCACGCTGATCGTGATGGAGGTGGTGCTCGGCATCGACAACCTCATCTTCATCTCGATCCTGTCGAACAAGCTGCCGGCGCACCAGCAGCAGCGCGCGCGCCGAGTCGGGATCGGTCTCGCGCTTATCATGCGGATCGTACTGCTGCTCGGCATCTCGTGGATCGCCGGGCTGGTGACGCCGGTGTTCGATCTCGGCATCTCGGGCGCGCCGGGGCCGCATGGCGAGCCGACCTTCGAGACCGCCTTCTCCTGGCGCGACCTCATCCTGATCGCGGGCGGCCTGTTCCTGGTGTGGAAGGCGACCAAGGAGATCCATCACAATGTCTCGCACGAGGAGACGGGCGAGACGCTCGACAAGACCGGCAAGGTAGTGATGAGCTTCGGCTCGGCGATCGCGCAGATCCTGGCGCTCGACCTCGTCTTCTCGATCGATTCGATCCTGACCGCGGTCGGCATGACCGATCATGTGCCGATCATGATCGTCGCCGTGGTGGTGGCGGTCGGCGTGATGCTGTTCGCCGCCGATCCGCTCGCCAACTTCATCCACCGCAACCCCACGGTGGTGATGCTGGCGCTGGGCTTTCTGCTGATGATCGGCGCGGTGCTGATCGCCGACGGCTTCGGCGTGCATGTGCCCAAGGGCTATATCTACACCGCCATGGCCTTTTCGGCGGGGGTCGAGATCCTCAACATCGTCGCCCGCCGGCGCCGCGAGGCGAAGAAGGCGGTCCGCGAGTCGCTCCACTGACGCCCGGCGCGCGAGCGAGGCGGTTGAGCGGCCGGCAAGGGAAGGCTAGGGCGCGGCGATGACCGTTCATTTCCACGAGGAAGACCTTCCCGCCGGCGTGTTCGCGCCGGGCGCCGCCATTGCCGTCGACACCGAGACGATGGGCCTGATCACCCCCCGCGACCGGCTGTGCGTCGTGCAGCTCTCCGACGGCGGCGGCGACGAGCATCTCGTCCGCTTCAAGCCGGGCAGCGACTATGCCGCACCCAACCTCAAGGCGGTGCTCGCCGATCCTGAGCGGCTCAAGCTCTATCACTTCGCCCGCTTCGATCTGGCCGCGATCAAATATTATCTCGGGGTGGTGGCGGCGCCGGTCTATTGCACCAAGATTGCCTCGCGCCTGGTGCGCACCTACACCGACCGCCACGGCCTCAAGGACTTGGTGCGCGAGCTGCTCGGGCAGGAAATCTCCAAGGCGCAGCAGTCGTCCGATTGGGGCGGCCCCGAGCTGTCGGACGCGCAGCGCGACTATGCCGCGTCCGACGTGCGTTATCTCCACGCGATGCGGGCCGAGCTCGACACCCGCCTCGCCCGCGAGGGTCGCACCGCGCTGGCCCAGGCCTGTTTCGACTTCCTGCCGCATCGCGCCGAGCTCGACCTCGCCGGCTGGCCGGAGATCGACATCTTCGCCCACATCTAGGGAGGCGGCGTCCCCTCGTGTCCGACATCGCCCGCAGCACCCGTTCGCAGAACCAGCGCTGGGCGGCGCCCGGCAGCCGGCACGATCGGCTGATCGCGGTGCTGCAGGTGGTGCTGCCGATCGGGATCGGCGTCCTCACCGCCTTCCTGGTGATGGCGCCGCTGTTCACGGGGGGCGACGTCAGCTTCGTGCTCGACAAGAACAAGGTCGCCGTCGCCAAGGAGCGGCTCAAGCTCCAGACCGCGCGCTATCGCGGCCAGGATACGAAAGGACGCGAGTTCCAGATCACCGCGGGCGAGGCGGTGCAGAAGAGCGCGGCCGAGCCGATCGTGCAGCTCTACGACCTCGCCGCCTCGATCGAGCTGCAGGACGGCCCTGCCCAGATCGTCGCCGATCGCGGGCGCTACGACATGAGCAACCAGCGCGTCGCGATCGACGGGCCGATCCGCTTCACCGCCGCCGACGGCTATGTGCTCGGCACCCGCGACGCCACCGTCGACCTCAGGAACCGCAAGCTGGAGAGCGGCAGCGCCGTCAGCGGCACGACGCCGCTCGGCACCTTCAGCGGCGACCGGCTGACGGCGGACCTCGAAGCGCGCACCGTCGCCCTCAAAGGCAATGCGCGCTTGCGGATCGTGCCGAAGCGCGCGAAATGAGCGGCGTGACGCGCACTTTCCTCCTCGCACCACCGCTGCTTGCCCTGGCGCTGCTCGCGCTCGCCGGCCCTGCGCCAGCGCAGAATCGCCATGATTCGACCGCGCCGATCGACTTCGACGCCGGCTATATGGAGCTGCAGGACAAGGCGAACCGCGCGATCCTGTCGGGCGGCGTCGTCGTGCGCCAGGCCGAGATGACGCTGAATGCCGCGCGCATGACCGTCGCCTATACCGGACAGATCACCGACGGATCCCCGCAGGCGTCGCGGATCGACGCCGCGGGCGGGGTCACCGTCACCCGGCCGGACCAGCGCGCGCGCTCGCAATATGCGGTCTACGACCTCAACAAGCGCCAGATCACGATGCTGGGCGGCGTCACGCTGAACCAGGGCGGCAACACGCTGAACGGCGGGCGGCTGGTGATCAACCTCGACACCGGCCGCGCGGTGCTCGACGGCTCGGGAGTCGCCGGGCAGGTCAAGGCGCCGGACGGCACCGTCACCCGCTCCGGCGGGCGCGTCACCGGCCGCTTCACCGTGCCGAAGCGCAACCAATAACCGCTTCGCCGCGATTCCGCTTCCCCTCGGCGCCGCAGTGCGGCAAAAGGGCCATGCATGAATCCTGCCAACTGCTTGTGCGGTGAGGGTTCGCCAACCATGTCGTGCGAGCAGAGCCAGCCATGAACGACGTCGCCACTCTCGACCGCAAGGGAGACGTGCTCCCGCCCGAGGAGACCAGCAACGGCCTGTCGGTGATCTCGATCGCCAAGGCCTATGACAAGCGCGTGGTGCTGTCGGACGTGTCGCTGACGGTCGGCCACGGCGAGGTCATCGGCCTGCTCGGCCCCAACGGTGCCGGCAAGACCACCTGCTTCTATTCGGTGATGGGGCTGGTGAAGCCCGATTCGGGCCGCATCACGCTCGACGGCGACGACATCACCGGCCTGCCGATGTACCGCCGCGCGATCCTGGGGCTCGGCTATCTGCCGCAGGAAACCTCGATCTTCCGCGGCCTCTCGGTCGAGAAGAACATCCTCGCGGTGCTCGAGCTCTCCGAGCCGGACAAGGCGATGCGCCAGCAGCGGCTCGACCAGCTGCTCGACGAATTCGGCCTGACCCGGCTTCGCGACGCGCCGGCGATGGCGCTGTCGGGCGGCGAGCGCCGCCGCGCCGAGATCGCCCGCGCGCTCGCCGCCGATCCCACCATCATGCTGCTCGACGAGCCGTTCGCCGGCATCGACCCGATCTCGATCTCCGACATCCGCGACCTGGTGAAGGAGCTCAAGAACCGCGGTATCGGCGTGCTCATCACCGACCATAATGTCCGCGAGACGCTCGACATCGTCGACCGGGCCTACATCATCTACGACGGCCGGGTGCTCTTCACCGGCTCGCCCGAGGAGCTGGTGGCGGACGCCAATGTGCGGCGGCTCTACCTCGGCGAAGGCTTCGAGCTCTGAGGTGATGGCCGTGCTCGTGCCAGGCTGACCCATGTCCCTCGCGCCCCGCCTCGATCTTCGTCAGTCCCAGTCGCTGGTGATGACGCCGCAGCTCCAGCAGGCGATCCGCCTGCTCGCGCTGTCGAACCTGGAGATCGAAGGCTTCATCGCCGAGGAGATCGAGAAGAACCCGCTGCTCGAAGCCGGCGGCAGCGAGCCCGGCGAAGCGCCGGAGCCCGCCGAGCCGGCGGTCGAACGCACCGAGCCGGCCACTGCCGACGAACTGGTGACCGACGGCGGCGCGGCGACCGGCGAGAGCCTCGACGTCGATTTCGCGGCGGAGACGTTCCATCACGATTCGCCGACCGATTCGATCGGCGGGCTCGACGGCGGGCTCGGCCTCGGCGGCACAGCGGGCGGAGCGATGCCGGAGGACGGGCCGGACCTCGACGGCTTCGGCAATCCCGAGACCGGGCTCCACGACCATCTGCTCGCCCAGGCCGGCGCCAGCTTCGATCCCGGCGACCTGTTCGTGGCGACGCATCTCATCGACCAGATCGACGAGGCGGGCTACCTCACCGTCCCGCTGCTCGACATCGCCAACCGCCTCAACGTGCCGCTCGCGCGGATCGAGGCCGTGCTGGCGGTGGTCCAGACGTTCGATCCCACCGGAGTGGGTGCGCGCAACCTCGGCGAATGCCTCGCGCTCCAGGCGAAGGAGGTCGACCGCTACGATCCCTGCATGGCGGCGCTGATCGACAATCTCGACCTGCTCGCCCGCGGCGAGATCGCGCGCTTGAAGCGCATCTGCGGCGTCGACGACGAGGACATGGCCGACATGATCCGCGAGCTGCGCGGATACGACCCCAAGCCCGGCTGCCGCTACGGCGGCGAGGCGGTGCCGGCGGTGGTGCCCGACATCTTCGTCGCGCCGCGCGGCGGTGGCTGGGCGGTCGAGATCAACTCGGCGACGCTGCCGCGCGTGCTCGTCAACCGCAGCTATTATGCCGAGCTCGCCGGCGCGCATGGCGACAAGGCGTCGAAAAGCTGGCTTTCCGACTGCCTCGCCAGCGCCAATTGGCTGGTGAAGGCCCTCGACCAGCGCCAGCGCACGATCATCAAGGTCGCGGCCGAGATCGTGAAGCAGCAGGACGGCTTCTTCCGCCACGGCGTCGCGCACCTCCGCCCGCTGACGCTCCGTCAGGTCGCCGACGCGATCGAGATGCACGAATCGACGGTGAGCCGCGTCACCTCGAACAAATATCTGTCCTGCGCGCGGGGGCTGTTCGAGCTCAAATATTTCTTCACCTCGGCGATCCAGTCCGCCGACGGCGGCGAGGCGGTGTCGGCCGAGGCGGTCAAGTCGGCGATCAAGGCGCTGATCGCGGCGGAGGACCCCAAGGCGATCCTCTCCGACGACACGTTGGTCGACATGCTCAAGGACAAGGGCTTCGACATCGCCCGCCGCACCGTTGCCAAATACCGCGAGGCGATGGGGATCGGCAGCTCGGTCCAGCGCCGCCGGCAGAAAGCGCTGGAGGGGGTGGGCTGACCTCTATTCCGTCACCCCGGCGAAGGCCGGGGTCCACCGCGCCACTAGCCGGAGCGTTCGCGGCTCCGTGGATGCCGGAACAAGCCCGGCATGACGAAAGGGCTCAATACTCCAGCTGCGCATACCAATCGGGCTTCCGTCCGTTCGGCGTGGTATCGAGCACGTTCCATAGCGGGATCATCTCGGGGCTCCCGCGCGGATCCTGACCCGGGTCCTGCGTCCCGCCGAGCTCTCCGCTCCAGAAATGGCGGATCGTGCCGTCGGCGTCCCTGGTGAACACGTCGTACGACGGCCAGTCCGCCCCGTCGTGCCAGGCATGATGGTCGCGGCCGAATTGTTCGGTCGGGTCCGAATAAAGCGGCAGGTTCCGCCAGCCGCGCTCCTCGGCGAAGGCGTGCATCCGCTCGACCGGCGAGCGTGCGATCACCGCGAGCGCGACGTTCTGTCGGATGTCGGCGGCATTGGCGGCGAGCGGGCCCAGGAAGGCGGTGCACATCGGACACGGCCGCTCGCGCTCGGGCCCGAACATCCAGCAATAGGTGACGAGCGTGTCCTTGCCCTCGAACAGGTCGGCCAGCATGGCGGGACCGTCCCTCCCCTCGAACCTGTAGTCCTTCGTCACCACCGGCGCCTGTGGCAGCGCCCGGCGCTGCACCGCCACCCGCTCGATGTGCCGGCGCAGCTCGATCTCCTCGGCAAGCAGGGCGATCCGCGCGCGCCGATAGGCGTCGCTCTCGCCAGGGTAGGGCAAGTGATTCCGCTCCGCCAGCGCCGGCGCGGGAGCCAGTCCTTCCGAATCGGCCATCGGTCCTCTCCTTATGGGGCGATCATACGCGGTCGAGGTCGTGAACCATACGGCCGACATTGGGTGGTTAGCCGCCGCCCCTTGTCGAGCGCCCCTTTTGAGCAACCCACGTCGCCACCGTCAGCAGCCCGGCCAGCCACGCCACCAACATACCGCCAACGAACACGACGCCCGATATCGTGCCGTAGCCGAGAGGTGCGGTGGCGAAAGCGGATAGGACCGCAAAAATCATGATCCAGATACCTATCATGATCCCGTGCTTCACCCTGTCGTCCTCCATCTCAGGCGAGCTTCACCGTAACTCCGAATGTTCGCAATAAGGATGTTAGCCGACGAGGGGCTTTTTATGTGTCTACAGCCTAATCATCCTCGTCCTCATAGCCGACCAGCTCGAGCGCGCGGGCCTTGATCTGGTTGGTCGCGCACCAGTGGACCAGCGCCTCCTCGCGCCCATGCGTCACCCACACCTCGCGCGGCCGCACTTCGCGGATCGTCGCGGTGAGCTCGTCCCAGTCGGCATGGTCGGAAAGGATCAGCGGCAGCTCCACGTTGCGCTGGCGGGCGCGCTGGCGGACGGTCATCCAGCCGGAAGCCATCGCGGTGATTGGATCGGGCAGGCGCCGCGACCAGCGGTCGTTGAGCGCTCCCGGCGGTGCGATCACGATCCGGCCCATCAGCTCGGCCTTCGCCGCGCCGGTCGCCGGCCGCAGTTCGCCGAGGTCGATGCCGTTGGCGACATAGAGGTCGCACAGGCGCTGCAGCGCGCCATGGAGGTAGATCGGATCGTCGAACCCCATCACCCTGAGCTCGCGGATCACCCGCTGCGCCTTGCCGAGCGCATAGGCGCCGACCAGCACGCACCGCTCCGGATTGGCGCGCAGCACCGTCAGCAGCTTGTCGATCTCGTCGCGCGTCTCGGGATGGCGGAAGACGGGAAGGGCGAAGGTCGCCTCGGTCACGAATACGTCGCAGGCGACCGGCTCGAAGCGCGCGCAGGTCGGGTCCTCGCGGCGCTTGTAGTCGCCCGAGACGACGATCCGCTCGCCGCGATGATCGAGCACGATCTGCGCAGATCCCAACACATGGCCGGCGGGGACGAAGCCGACGCCGACCTCGCCCAGCGTCAGCGTCTCGCCATAGGCGACCGTGCGGCCGTTCTGCGGGCCATAGCGGACCGACATGATCTCCAGCGTCTCCGCCGTCGCCCACACCTCGTCATGGCCGCCGCGCGCGTGATCGGCGTGGCCGTGCGTCACCAGCGCCCGCGCGACCGGCACCGACGGGTCGATCCAGGCGTCGGCGGCGGGCAGGTAGAGCCCGGTTGGGTGCGGTTCGATCCAGTCGCCGAGCCTTGGCATGTCGCCAATATCGCCGCGGACGCCTATCCGTTCCAGCCGGAGGAGAGATCAATGAAAGAATCGACCGACACCGAGCAACGGATCGCCCGGCTCGAACGCAGCCTCGGCCGCCATCGGGCGGGGCTCATGGCGATGGGCGTGATCGCGATCGGCCTTGCCGTCGCGGGCTTCGCGCCGACCAGGGACGTGACGCCGGACGTGATCGACGCGCATGCGCTGCGCATCGTCGATGCCGCCGGCAAGCCGCGCATCCTGATCGGCGCGCCGCCGCCCGCGGATGGCCGGGAGCGCAAGGACGCGCAGACCGCCTCGATCGTGGTGCTCGACGCCAACGGCAAGGACCGGGTGATCCTGGGCGAGGAACCCGAACCTCATCTGGCAGGCAAGAGCTATCCGCGCGTTGCCGCCGGCTACGGGCTCGTGCTGCACGACAGGGACGGATCGGAACGCGGGGCGATGAGCTGGCTCGACAATGGCCGCGGCGTCGTCGCGCTCGATCGCTCGGGCGGCGATGCGGTGGCGCTGATCGTCAACGAGCAGAGCGGCTTCGCCGGCCTCACCGTCAACTACGCCAATCCGCTCGGCAAATACGCCGAGGGCGTGCGGATCGGCACCAAAGGCGACACCGCATGGCTGTCGCTGGAGGATCGTGCGGACGGCGAGCGGGCGCGGCTTGCCGTCGAAGGAGCGGAACCACCCAAGCTGATCGCTCGTCCGGCCGGCGCGCCGCCGGCGTCGTAGGCCAGGGGGGATCGAATGGCCTGTGGCACTCGTTGACTCCATGAAAATGGAGGAACGTCATGGCCGAAGGCACGATGACAGGCCTGATGGTGATCGTCGGCCCGCTGCTGCTGCTGATCGTGATCGCCTGGGCGATGCTGCACAATCGGCGTTCGCGCGCCGAACATGCCGAGACCGAGCGCGCCACGCGCGAGCTGTACGAGGAGCAGGGCCGCGCCGACCACGTCGTGGAAACGCGGCAGAGCGCCGAGCGCGCTGATTAATCGATGTTCCACCGGAACATTTACAGGAAGGATACGGGTTCGAATCTATTGTTACGGCATGAAACTGCCGAAGTCGCTCTGGTTCTTTGTCGCCGCGGCGATAGCCTTTCTGCTGCAGCTTCTGCCGATTCCCGGCATTTTCCTGATGATATTGACGGCCTCGGCCTGGCCGGGGTTTCTCGTGAATATCGGTTTCCTCGGAATCGCTGTAGAGGCGCTGACAAGGCGTGCTTCGTTCTACTGGTTGATCGTACCGACGATATGGTTCGGGGGCTATGCGGCTGTCGCATGGCGGGATCATCTCCCGTTACAGCGATTGGAGCAGGACGTCGCCCGGCGGAACGCGTCCGCTTCGGTCGATTTCGATCCACTCCGGCAATCACTAGTGCTGGTGAGCAAGGCACGCGAGATGCCCGGATCTCCCCCTCGCGCCGGGTTGAGCCTGGACGAGCAAGAGATCGTCGCCGCCCTTTCGGCGCCAGTTATATACATTCGGGACCCGGCAACGGCGCGGTCGCAATTCTCAGGTGCAAGTCATATCGCGATTCGCACTGTCGACCGGCTTCTTTGCGATGAGATGGAGGAACCTGCGTTCCGTAACGCTGGCATTCTGACCTTTGCAATTTTCGATTTGGACGGCTCCGGCACTTCGCGAATGGAAGATCGCGATTCCCGGTTCTGCGCGCTTGGATTGCCTGAGGATCCGATCCTTCCTCCGATCGAGGTCGAGCGGTCGCAGCGCGAGAGCAGGATCGGCCTCTTACCCGTTTCAGAGATTACGGTAACGGCGACGATGCCGGACGGGACGCGTCGCCGCATGTACGGTGGCAGCGTCCATCCCCTGCCATGGTTTCCCAAGCCCATCCTTGGATGCGCCTTAGATTCCGGCGCGGCGGCATGGCGGTGTTTCGCGCACTTCTCACGCGACGATGTACCACTTTCGCCGGTGCTTGGGTCGCGGTTCGGCGGTGATGACACGGCGCCGGCGCTCGTGCAGATGCTGGGCGTTCGCCGTATCACTGCCGCTACCCGGCGCGGTGCTGACTCGTCTATGGTCCTGGCGAAAGCCCGAGCCGTTCAAGAGCACGCCATTGCCGACGCTACTGCGAAGCTCGACAAAGCGGTCGATGAAGATATGTCGGCCCCGATCGGTTACGGAGGTCTGGATGTCCTTCTGGATCGAACGGACATTATTCGTCCGAGACTGGCCTCGATCGTTGAGGCGATGGAACGGAGTGCGGCCGTGAACGGAACCGCCCGCGACAATGTTCGTCAGATGCTGGCAATGGTTAAGCGTTTGCCTCCCGAATTGGTCGAGCCCTTTCGCGAACGCATCGATGTGGTTGATCATTATGTCCGAGGGCGATGAGGCCGCCTAGCGCGTGGCGGTCCATTTCTCCATAAGCCGGCGGCTGAATTGAGTTTACGCGTGGTCGCTTTATCCCAGCCTCTCGCCGACTGGTTCGCCGCGCGCGGCTGGGCGCCGCGCCGGCATCAGCTTGAGATGCTCGCGGCAGGCCGGGCCGGGCGGCACGCGCTGCTGGTGGCGCCGACCGGGGCCGGCAAGACGCTCGCCGGCTTCCTTCCTACGCTGGCCGAGCTGATCGAGAACCCGACCGAGGAGCTCCACACCCTCTACGTCTCGCCGCTCAAGGCGCTGGCGATCGACGTGCAGCGCAACCTGCTGACGCCGATCGAGGAGATGGGCGTCCCCATCCGCGTCGAGACGCGCACCGGCGACACACCGTCCGATCGCAAGGCGCGGCAGCGCGTGCGACCGCCGCAGATTCTGCTGACCACGCCCGAGTCGCTGAGCCTGCTTCTGTCCTATCCCGATGCGCCGCGGCTGTTCGCGCATCTGAAGACGGTGGTGATCGACGAGGTCCACGCCTTCGCCACCGGCAAGCGCGGCGACCTGCTCGCCTTGAGCCTCGCGCGGCTGCAGAGCTTCGCGCCGGCGCTGCGCCGCGTCGCCCTCTCCGCGACCGTCGCTGATCCGGACGGCTATCGCGCCTGGCTCGCGCCCTGGGGCGACATCGATGCGGTGACGCTCGTCCAGGGCGAGAAGGGCGCCGATCCCGACATCGCCATCCTGCTGCCCGAGGGGAAGGTGCCCTGGTCGGGCCATTCCGGCCGCTATGCCGCGCCGCAGGTGATGGCGGAGATCGAGACGCACCGGACCACCATCGTCTTCTGCAACACCCGCGGCCTCGCCGAGCTGATCTTCCAGGATCTGTGGAAGGTGAACCGGCTGGGCCTGCCGATCGGCATCCATCACGGCAGCCTCGACCGCGAGGCGCGGCGTAAGGTCGAGCAGGCGATGGCCGACGGGCGGCTGCGCGCGCTGGTGGCGACCGCCAGCCTCGACCTCGGCGTCGACTGGGGCGACGTCGACTGCGTGATCCAGATGGGCGCGCCCAAGGGCTCGTCGCGCCTGCTCCAGCGCATCGGCCGCGCCAACCACCGGCTCGACGAGCCGTCGGAGGCGGTAGTCGTCCCCGGCAACCGCTTCGAATATCTGGAGGCGCGGGCAGCGCTCGATGCGGTCGATGCGGGGGAGCTCGACGCCGATGTGTTCCGGCCCGGCGCGCTCGACGTGCTCGCGCAGCACATCATGGCGGTGGCCTGCGCCGCGCCGTTCGATGCTGCGGCATTGCTGCAGGAGGTCCGCGCGGCATTGCCCTATTCGGCGCTGACCGACGAGACCTATGAGCGCATCCTGAATTTCATCGCCGACGGCGGCTACGCGCTGCGCGCCTATGACCGCTTCAAGCGGCTGACCAAGGGACCGGACGGGCTGTGGCGCGTCTCCCATCCCCGCTTCGTCGCGCAGCATCGGCTCAACGCCGGCATCATCGTCGAGGCGACGATGATCGAGGTCCGCTTCCGCAACGGCCGTCGTCTCGGCCGTGTCGAGGAGGCGTTCGGCGCATCGCTCTCGCCCGGCGACACCTTCTTCTTCGCCGGCCTCAGCCTGGAGGTGGAACGCATCACCGGCGAGGAGCTGATCGTCCATGCGACGTCGCGGCCGGCCCGCATCCCGAGCTACATGGGCGCGCGGCTGGCCATCTCGACGCGGCTGGCCGAGCGTGTCCGGACCTTCCTCCACGATGATCGCGAATGGGAGCGTTTCCCGGCCGACGTGCGCGAGTGGCTGGAGGTGCAACGCTATCGCTCGCGCCTGCCCGCGCCCGGCGAGCTGCTGGTCGAGACCTTCCCGCTCGAAGGGCGGCACCATATGGTCGCCTACAGCTTCGAGGGTTGGAACGCGCACCAGTCGCTCGGGATGCTGATCACGCGCCGGATGGAGGCGCAGGGGCTGAAGCCGATCGGCTTCGTCGCCAACGACTATGCGCTCGCCTGCTATGGCCTGGAGAGGATCACCGATCCTGCATCGCTGTTCTCGCCCGATATCCTCGAGCACGAGTTCGTCGACTGGGTCCAGGGCTCGGCGCTGCTCAAGCGCGCGTTCCGCGAGGTGGCGGTGATCGGCGGTCTCGTCGAGCGCCAGCATCCCGGCAAGCGCAAGACCGGCAAGCAGGTCACCTTCTCGACCGACCTCATCTACGACGTGCTGCGCAAGTACGAGCCGACGCACCTGCTGCTGCAGGCGGCGTGGGAGGATGCGCGGGCGCGCCTCACCGACGTCGGCCGCCTCGCCAGCCTGCTCGATCGGGCCGCGGGGACGATGGTGCACGTCGACCTCGACCGCGTGAGCCCGCTCGCGGTGCCCGTGCTGGTGCTGATCGGCCGCGAGAATGTCGCGCAGACCGGCACCGTCGACGACGCGCTGCTGGTCGAGGCCGAACAGCTTGCTGCACGGGCGATGCAGCTCGATTGAGCCCGATTGTAGCAATCGTAATAGAGGCGTAATATGCGCCCATGTCAGGGGTGCATTTCGCCTTGTGGCCCTTGGCCCTGCTGCTTGCGGGGACGCCTGCCGACGTGCAGCAAGCCCCGCAGCAAAATCCTCCCGAGACCCAGCTGTCGCCGGCCGAGGAGCTCGCCGCCGCGATCGTAGCGCTCGGCGAGAATCAGAACCGCATGACCGTGCCGGTCCAGATCGCCGGCGCCGGACCCTATCGGTTCATCATCGACACCGGCTCCGAACGCACCGTGATCGCGCGCGAGCTGGCGCGCAACCTCGGGCTGCCGGCGGGGCGCACCGTCAATGTGGTGGCGATGAGCGGCACCAGCCGCGTCGGCACCGTCGTCATCCCCTCGATCAACGTCAGCACCGTGCCGGACATCGGCGCGATCCACGCGCCGGCCTTGAAGGCAGTCGATCTCGGCGCGCTCGGGCTGCTCGGCATCGACACGCTGCGCGATCATCGCATCGACATCGATTTCGAGGCCGGCCAGATGAGCGTAGCGCCGTCGGTCAAGCGCAAGAAGACACCGCCGAAGCAGCCGGACGAGATCGTCGTCCGCGCCAAGAGCCTGTTCGGCCAGCTGATCGTGACCGAGGCCTCCTATGAAGGCCGCCGCATCCGCGTGATCCTCGACACCGGATCGCCGGTCAGCGTCGGCAACGGCGCGATGCTGCGCCTGGTGCGCCGGCACACGCGCGGCATCGAGCCGACGACGCTGATCAGCGCCACCGGCGGGCTGGTCCCGGCCGAGTTCGCCTATGTCGAAAATGTGCGGGTGGGCGGGATCACCTTCTCCAATATGCCGGTCGCTTTTGCCGACGTGGCGCCGTTCAAGCGGTTCGAGCTCGACGACCGTCCGGCGCTGTTCCTGGGGATGAGCACCCTCAAATCCTTCCGCCGGGTGCAGATCGACTTCGCCAACCGCGAGGTGCGCTTCCTGATGCCGCGCGACGTTGATACCCGTCCGCGCACGGCCTTCACGGCGCTTTAGGCCGATGCTGCCGAACCCGCATCCGCGCTGGATCGCCGCCATCCTTGCCGCGTCGATCTTCACGGCGTCCGGATCGGCGCAGGAGCCGACAGCGCCGTCCACCAGCGCACCGCAGACTACGGAGCTGACATTCGCGCTCGAACGCGGGCGGATGACGGTGCCCGTGGTCGTCGCGGGCCAGGGCCCGTTCGACTTTCTCATCGACACGGGCGCAGAGCGATCGGTGGTTTCGCATGAGCTCGCCGGCCGGCTCAACCTGAGGCCGGGAGATGCGATGCGCGTCTTCGACTTCGTCGGCCCGAGCGATGTCGCGACGGTCCATATTCCCGCGCTGGCGGTGAGCAACCTTGGCGGTCAGGCGATCGAAGCTCCGGCGCTCGCGATGGCGAATCTGGGCGCGCTCGGCATGCTGGGGATCGACGCGCTGCAGGGCCACAGGCTCGCGATCGATTTCGCGAGGCGGCGAATGGAGGTCAGGCCGTCGACACGGCGGGTCAGGGGTGAGCTGATAGTTTCGACCCAGCAGCGAGTCGGCCAGCTGATCATCACCGCGGCCTCGTTCCAGGGCCAGCCGATCGCGGTCGTCATCGACACCGGCTCCTGGGTGAGCATCGGCAATAGCGCGATGCTGGCGCTGGCCAAGCAGCCACCGCGGCGCCTGGGGCCGATCTCGGTCACGTCGGTGACCGGGCGCTCGTTCGACGCGGAGCTGATGGTGGTGAGCGATCTCAAGATCGGGGACGTGCGCTTCGACAATGTCGGCCTGTCCTTCGCCGACGTCGCGCCGTTCGAACGCTTCGGGTTGCGCGACAAGCCCGCGCTGATCCTGGGCATGAGTTCGTTGCGTCTCTTCCGCCGGATCGAGATGGACTTCGCGAATCGGGAAATCGGCTTCAGCCTACCGGTCCCGCCGATCGACTTCCACAATGTCTGCCGCTCGATTTCCAGCTGCAGAAGCTATCGCTGATCTTCCGCGGCCGCGGTTGCGGACGCCATCATGTCGCCCTACCACCCTCGGGATCGAAACGAGGGGCGTCGACATGCGGGCATTGGCAACGGCGATACTGGCTTCACTCGCGCTGGCGACGCTACCCGCCGCCGCCCAGTCGCGGCCGGACCAGCAGGCGTTCTTCGGCCTCTACAAGGAGCTGGTCGAGACCAACACCACGCTGTCCGCGGGAAGCTGCACCCAGGCGGCCGGACAGATCGCGGCGCGGCTCAAGGCGGCGGGCTATGCCGATCGGGACGTCACGCTCTTTTCCGTTCCCGAGCACCCCAAGGAGGGCGGCCTCGTCGCGGTGCTGCCGGGCAGCGACGCCAGGGCCAAGCCGATGCTGCTGCTCGGCCACATCGACGTGGTCGAGGCCAATCGCGCCGACTGGGAGCGCGATCCGTTCAAGCTCGTCGAGGAGAACGGCTATTACTATGGCCGCGGCACCGTCGACGACAAGGCGATGTCGGCGATCTGGGCGGACACGCTGATCCGTTTCAAGCAGGACGGCTTCAGGCCCAAGCGCACGATCAAGCTCGCGCTCACCTGCGGCGAGGAGACGACCTTCGCCTGGAACGGCGCCGAATGGCTCGCCAAGAACAAGCCCGATCTCATTGCCGCCGAATTCGCCTTCAACGAGGGCGGCGGCGGGCGGATCAGCGCCGAGGGCAAGCGCCAGCTGCTGGCGATCCAGGTCGGCGAGAAGGCGGCGCAGAACTATACCTTCACCGCCACCAATCCCGGCGGCCACAGCTCGCAGCCGGTGCCGGACAATGCGATCTACGAGCTGGCCGACGCGGTACTGCGCGTCCGGAACTATGAGTTCCCGATCCGCTTCAACGACACGACGCGCGCTTTCTTCACCAAGTCGCTGCCGACGCTGCCGGCGCCGGTCGCCGACGCGGTGAAGCGCCTGCTCGCCAATCCCGAGGACAAGGAGGCTGATGCCATCGTCAGCCGCGACAAGGCGATGCACTCGACGCTGCGCACGACCTGCGTCGCCACGCTGCTCAATGCGGGCCACGCCGAGAATGCGCTGCCCCAGCGCGCCACCGCCAACGTCAACTGCCGCATCATCCCCGGCGAGACGGTCGACGGCACGCTCGCCAAGCTGCAGGAGCTTGCGGGCAGTGAAGTGAAGGTCACCGCCAACCAGCCGGTGCGGCCGCTCGCGGTGCAGCCGCCGCTCGATCCGAAGATCGTCGGGCCGATCGAGAAGCTCGCGGCCAAGCATTTCCCCGGCGTGCCGCTGCTGCCGCTGATGTCGACCGGGGCGACCGACGGCGTGTTCATCGAGGCGATCGGCATTCCGGTCTATGGCGTGCCCGGCATCTTCGTCGAGCCGAACGGCAGCGGCACGCACGGCCTCAACGAGCGGATCGGGGTCAAGGAGCTCTACGACGGCCGCGATTACCTCTATGAACTGGCGAAGCTTTTCGCCAATTCGCCGAGCTGATCCGGGCTTGCCCCCGCACGGTGGCGGGCGCATAGGCGGCGATCATGGTTCCCTTTCTGTTCGCCGAGCGCGAGCTGGCCGCGCTGCGCGAGGGTGCGCTGTTCTGGCCGGCGCGGCGCGCGTTGCTGGTCGCCGACCTGCATTTCGAGAAGGCGAGCTGGTACGCGGGCACCGGGCAGATGCTGCCGCCCTATGATTCGCTGGCGACGCTCGCCGAGCTGGCGGTGCTGGTCGAGCGCACCCGGGCAACCGAAGTCTGGTGCCTCGGCGACAGCTTCCACGACCGCGAGGGCTGCGAACGCCTGCCCGCCGCCGCGCAGGCGAGGCTCCGCGCGCTGACCGCCGCCACGCGCTGGACCTGGATCACGGGCAATCACGATCCCGTAGTCGCCGATCATTGCGGCGGCGAGGTCGTCGAAGAGGCCGAGGTGGATGGGCTGATCCTGCGCCACGAGGCCGATCCGGCCGAGGCGCGGCCGGAGCTGTCGGGGCATTTCCATCCCAAGCTGCGCCTCACCCTGCGCGGGCGCCAGGTCTCGCGCCGTTGCTTCGTGGCGACCGGGACCAAGCTGATCCTGCCGGCGTTCGGCGCGCTCACCGGCGGCCTCGATGCGCATCATCCGGAGATCGTCCGGGTGGTGGGAACTGGTGCCGAGGCGCTGGTCCCGCTCGACGACCGGCTGCTGAGGTTCCGGCTGGCGGCTTAGAACGCCAATCCTCCCCCGCCAGGGGGAGGTGGCACGCGAAGCGTGACGGAGGGGGCGGAAGCACATCGATAGCGGGTCGCCGTCCTCCCCCTCCGTCAGCCTATGGCTGACACCTCCCCCTGGCGGGGGAGGATTGAAAAGGGGCAATTCCTAACCGCCGACCACCTGCTCGATCACGCCGAAGATCGGGTGATGTCGGTCGTCCTCCGCCCAGATCCGGACCGTATCGCCGTGCTTCAGGAACGGCGTCTTGGGGGCGCCTTCGCGAATCGTCTCCACCGTCCGCACCTCGGCGATGCAGGAGTAGCCGACGCCGCCTTCCGCGATCGGCCGGCCGGGCCCGCCGTCGGCGTCGCGGTTGGAGACGGTGCCGGAGCCGATGATCGTCCCCGCTCCTAGCGCCCGTGTCTTCGCCGCATGCGCGATCAGCGTGCCGAAGTCGAAGGTCATGTCCTCGCCAGCCTCCGCGCGGCCGAACGGCTGGCCGTTGACGTCGACCATCAGCCTGCGGTGGAGCTTGCCGTCCCGCCACCAGTCGCCGAGCGCGTCGGGGGTCGCGAACACGGGGGAGAAGGCGCTCGCCGGCTTCGACTGGAAGAAGCCGAAGCCCTTGGCAAGCTCGCCGGGAATCAGATTGCGCAGCGACACGTCGTTGGTGAGCCCCACCAGCCGCACCGCCGCCAACGCCTCCTCGCGCGAGGCGCCGAGCGGCACGTCGCCGGTCACCACCACCACCTCGGCCTCGAGGTCGCAGCCCCAGCTCTCGTCGGCCAGCGGGATCGGGTCGCGCGGGCCCAGGAAACCGTCGGAGCCGCCCTGATACATCAGCGGATCGTGCCAGAAGCTTTCCGGCATCTCCGCCCCGCGCGCCTGCCGCACCAGCGCGACATGGTTCACATAGGCCGAGCCGTCCGCCCATTGATAGGCACGGGGCAGGGGCGCCGCCGCCTCGCGTTCGTGGAACCGCTCGCGCGGGATCGTCTCATGCTCCAGATCGGTGGCGAGGTTCCGGAGATCGGGCTCCACCCGATCCCAATCGTCGAGCGCCGCCTGCAGCGTCGGCGCGATCACGCTCGCGTCCGCGCACCAGGCGAGATCGTTCGACACCACCACCAGCCGTCCGTCACGGCCGCCCTTCAGGCTTGCGAGCTTCATCCGCCTCTCCTTGCTGCTCTGTCCATGGCGGCAGCGACCGGCGATGTCGAGCGTGCGCGGTTGACTCATGGGGCCGGCGGGGCACAATCCCGCGGCCATGCCCGCGCGGACCTTTCTCAACCATCCCGGCGAGATGGCGGCACGAATCCGCGATGCGGACTGGTCGGGCCATCCGCTCGGCCGGCCGGAGAGCTGGCCGGATGCGCTGCGGGTCGCGGTCAACATCTGCCTGGGCTCGAGCTTCCCTACCGCCATCTACTGGGGCCCGGAGCTCCATCTCCTCTACAACGACGCCTGGGCGTCGATCCTGGCCGAGCGCCATCCCGCCGTCCTCGGCCGGCCGGCCACCGAGGTATGGCCGGACATCTGGGAGATCGTCGGCCCGCAGTTCGCGGCCGTGTTCCGCGGCGAGGCCTGTTCCGCCTACGACCAGATGCTGCCGATCCGGCGGGGCGGTGCGGTGCGCGAGACCTTCTGGAACTACTCGCTCTCGCCGATCCGGGACGACGGCGGCGCGATCGTCGGCGTCTTCAACCAGGGCAACGAGACCACCGCCTATGTGCTCGCCGAGCGCGAGCGCAGGATCGAGATCGAGCGGATGCGCGAGCTGTTCCAGCAGACGCCCGGCGCGGTCGCGGTGCTGCACGGCCCCGATCATGTCTTCGAGCTCGGCAACGACGCCTATATGGAGCTGATCGGCCATCGCCCGATCCTGGGCATGACGGTCGCCGAGGCGCTGCCCGAGGTCGTCGAGCAGGGCTTCGTCGACCTGCTCGACAGCGTCTATGCGACCGGCAAGGCCTTCCGTGCCAGCGCGCAGCCGGTCCGGCTGATCCGCACGCCCGGCGCCGAGCCGGAGGAGCGCATCCTCGACTTCGTCTACCAGCCGATCCGCAACCGCGCCGGCGAGGTCAGCGACATCTTCGTCCAGGCGACCGACGTCACCGACCGTGCGCGGGCCGAACAGGCGGCGCGCGCCAGCGAGGAGCGGCTCGAGCTGGCCCTCGAAGCATCGATGGGGATCGGCATCTGGGACTGGGACATCGTCAACGGCCTGGCGCGGTCCGACACCCGCTTCGCCAGGCTCTACGGCCTGCCGGCGGAGCAGGCGGTCGAAGGCGTCCCGCTCGCTTCCTTCTTCGAGCGGGTCCATCCCGACGACGCGCCGCGGGTGCTCGCGGCGGTCGAGCATTCGATCGAGACCGGCGCACCGTTCAACGAGGAATATCGGCTGCTCGGACCCGACGGCGCGATCGTCTGGATCGCGGCGCAGGGGCGGGCGGTCTATGATGCCGGCGGCCGGCCGGTGCGCTTCCCCGGCGTCAGCTTCGATGTCACCAAGCGGCGCGAGGCCGAGGAGCGCGCCCGCGCCGCCGCCGACGACCTCAGGATCGCGACCGAGGCGCAGGGCTTCCTGTTCCGCCTCGCCGAGCGCCTGCGCCGGCTCGATTCGCCCGCTGCGATCATGCGGCTGTCGGCGACCGCGCTCGGGCGGCGGCTCGTCGTCGACCGCGTCGGCTTCTATCGCGCGCTTGCCGGCGAGCAGGAGATCGAGTTCCTCGCCTGCTGGACCAGCGAGCGCCTGCCGCCACTCGGCGGGAGGATGGCGCTCGCGGACATCGGCAGCGCCGGGCTTGCCGCCTATCGCGTCGGCGAGACCCGCGTAGTCGCCGATTTCGGCACCGATCCCACCACCCGCGATGCCGCGATCGGCCGGCTGATGGCGGCGGCGATCACCGTGCCGCTCCGCCGCCATGGGCAATGGGCGGGCTGCGTGTTCGTCAATCAGGCGATCCCGCGCCGCTGGACCGCCGAGGAGATCGCGCTGGTCGAGGCGGTGGCGGAGATCGCCTGGGATGCCGCCGACCGCGCCAATGCCGCGGCGGCGCTGCGCGAGAGCGAGGAGAAGTTCCGCGCGATCGCCAACTCGATCGACCAGATGGTGTGGTCGTCGCTCGCGGACGGGCGGCACGATTTCTACAACGAGCGCTGGTACGCGTTCACCGGCGCGCTGGAGGGATCGACCGAGGGCTGGAATGACCTCGTCCACCAGGACGAGCGCGATCGGGCGCGTGCCGCGTGGCAGCACAGCCTGGCGAGCGGCGAGCCCTACCGCGTCGAATATCGGCTGCGCCATCGTCCCTCCGGTGGCTATCGCTGGGTGCTCGCCTCCGCCCAGCCGGTGCGCGACGAGCAGGGCCGGATCACGCGCTGGTTCGGCACCTGCACCGACATTCAGGAGATCGTCGAGGCGCGCGAGGTGCTGGCCCGATCGCGCGCTGATCTGGAGGCCGCGATCGCGGAGCGGAGCGAGCAGCTGATGGCCGCCGAGGAGCAGCTCCGCCAGGCGCAGAAGATGGAGGCGATCGGCCAGCTCACCGGCGGCATCGCGCATGACTTCAACAATATGCTAGCGGTGGTGATCGGCGCGCTCGACATGATGGAGCGCCGGCTGGGGCAGGGGCAGAGGGATGTCGGCCGCTATGTCGAGGCTGCGCGCGACGGCGCCTCCCGCGCGGCCGCCCTCACGCAGCGGCTGCTCGCCTTCTCGCGCCAGTCGCCGCTTGCGCCGCGCGTGATCGACATCAATGCGATGATCGCCGGAATGATCGATATGCTCGTCCGCACGATCGGCGACGACATCATCGTCGAGACGAGGCTTGCCGGCGACCTATGGCCCGCGACCGCCGATCCGAGCCAGCTCGAGAATGCGATCCTCAACCTCGCCGTCAACGCGCGCGATGCGATGCCGGGCGGCGGCCGCCTCACCATCGCGACGGCCAACCGCGCGCTGGACGCGGCTGCGGCAGGCGTGGCGCCCGGCGATTATGTCGAGATCGCCGTCGCCGATACCGGGACTGGCATGAGCGACGAGATCGCCGCCAAGGCGTTCGATCCCTTCTTCACGACCAAGTCGGTCGGGAAGGGGACCGGCCTCGGGCTCAGCCAGGTGTTCGGCTTTGCGCACCAGTCGGACGGTCACGTCGCGCTGGAGACCGCGCCCGGCGCGGGCACGACCGTCCGGCTGTTGCTGCCGCGCGACAGCGGCCCGGCGACGTCGGCGGGACCGCTGCGCCGCGCCGGCGCCGAGCTGCCGCGCGGCGACGAGGTGGTGCTGGTGGTCGAGGACGACGAGCGCGTCCGCGCCTATTCGGTCGAGGCGCTGAGCGATCTCGGCTACCGCGTGGTCGAGGCGCCCGACGGCGGCACCGCACTCAGGCTGATCGAGGACGGACAGGCGGCCGATCTGCTGTTCACCGACGTGGTGATGCCGGAGATGACCGGCCGCGAGCTCGCCGAGGCGGCCCGCGCGCGGCTGCCGGCGCTGCGCGTGCTCTACACCAGCGGCTATACCCGCGACGCGGTCGAGCCGATCGGCGGCACCGTGCTCCGCAAGCCGTTCGACGTCACGACGCTGGCGCTTCATATCCGCGAGGCGCTCGACGCCTGATCCCGTCCTGCCCGGTTGGGCATGGACCTCTCCGGCCGGCTGCTTTAGGGCCCCCGCGTAAGCTGGAAGGACCCGGAAATTGGCAAATGTCGCGGTGATCGGCGCCCAATGGGGCGACGAGGGCAAGGGAAAGATCGTCGATTGGCTCGCCGAGCGCGCCGACGTGGTGGTGCGCTTCCAGGGCGGGCATAACGCCGGCCACACGCTGGTGGTGGACGGCAAGGTCTACAAGCTCGCGCTGTTGCCCTCGGGCGTGGTGCGCGGCACGCTGAGCGTGATCGGCAACGGCGTGGTGTTCGACCCCTGGCACTTCCGCGACGAGGTGACCCGGATCGCCGAGCAGGGCGTGGCGATCACCCCCGACGTGCTCCACGTTGCCGAGACGGCGCCGTTGATCCTGCCGCTCCACCGCGACCTCGATGCGCTCCGCGAAGACGCCTCGGGCGCGGGCAAGATCGGCACCACCCGCCGCGGCATCGGTCCCGCCTATGAGGACAAGGTCGGCCGCCGCGCGATCCGCCTGTGCGATCTCGCCCATCTCGACGATCTCGAGCTGCAGCTCGACCGCCTGTGCGCGCATCACGACGCGCTGCTCGCCGGCTTCGGCAAGCCGCCGGTCGACCGCGCCGCGCTGATGGCAGAGCTCCGCGACATCGCCGATTTCGTGCTGCCCTATGCCAAGCCGGTGTGGGTGACGCTCAACGAGGCGCAGGCGGCCGGCAAGCGCATCCTGTTCGAGGGCGCGCAGGGCGTGCTGCTCGACGTCGATCACGGCACCTATCCGTTCGTCACCTCGTCGAACACGGTTGCGGGCACTGCCTCGGCCGGCTCGGGGCTGGGGCCGAGCCGGGTCGGGTTCGTGCTGGGCATCGTCAAGGCCTATACGACCCGCGTCGGCTCGGGGCCGTTCCCGACCGAGCAGGACAATGAGATCGGCGACTATCTGGGCACGCGCGGCCGCGAGTTCGGGGTCAACACCGGGCGCAAGCGGCGCTGCGGCTGGTTCGACGCGGTGCTGGTGCGTCAGTCGGCGGCGGTCTCCGGCATCACCGGCATCGCGCTGACCAAGCTCGACATCCTCGACGGACTCGAGGAGATCCGGATCTGCACCGGCTACAGGCTCGGCGACAGGCATTTCGACTATCTGCCGCCCCATCCGCAGGACCAGGCGGCGGTCGAGCCGATCTACGAGACGATGCAGGGGTGGAGCGAATCCACCGCGGGCGCGCGCAGCTGGGCGGAGCTGCCGGCGCAGGCGATCAAATATATCCGGCGGATCGAGGAGCTGATCCGCTGTCCGGTCGCGCTGGTCTCGACCAGCCCGGAGCGCGAGGACACGATCCTAGTCCGCGATCCGTTCGCGGACTAGGAACCGTATCCCGCTGATTACATCGACGCGTTCGGCGGCGTACCCGTATCCGGCGTCGTCGGCGTCGTGGTGTCCGGCGTCGTCGGAGTGGTCGAATTGTCCGGGGTCGTCGAGTTGTTGGCAGACCAGTTCTGCACACCCGAATCCGCCGGGGCCGACGCAACGTGAGCGATGGCGGCCGTCGAGCCGCAGAGAATCAGAAGGCTGGCAACAGTAGCTTTACGCATGACTTACTCCCTCATGGACGCCGTGATGGCGTACCCGAGGAATTAACGCACCATCGTCGCGTAAAGCACCAATTGTGGCAGAAATTCGTCCTGCAAAAGGTTCGGTTAACCGTGCATTGTGCTCTCGAAACGATTAGCTGATCCAAGCAGGTCGTTCATTTTCCATTCATTTTCAGCCGCATTGCGCGCGATTCAGCAGTTTCTGGTCGGCAAGGACCAGCGCCATCATTGCCTCGACTACGGGAACGCCGCGGATGCCGACGCAGGGATCATGGCGTCCTTTCGTGGCGATCGTCGTCGCTTCGCCCTCGCGGGTGATCGTCTCGACCGGGGTCAGGATCGAGCTGGTCGGCTTGAACGCGACGCGCACCCGCACCGGCTGCCCGGTCGAGATGCCGCCCGCGATCCCGCCGGCATGGTTGGAGAGGAAGCGCGGGCCCTCGTTGCCGGGCTGCATCGCATCGGCATTCTCCTCCCCGGAGAGCGCCGCCGCGGCGAAGCCGTCGCCGATCTCGACGCCCTTGACCGCATTGATTCCCATGCAGGCATGGGCGAGCTCGGCATCGAGCTTGGCATAGAGCGGCGCGCCCCAGCCGGGCGGCACGCCGGTCGCTTCGCAGGCGACCACGGCACCGAGCGACGATCCCGCCTTGCGCGCGGCATCGATCTTCGCCTCCCACCGCGCCGCCGCGGCGGCGTCGGGGCAGAAGAAGGGATTGCGGCCGATCTCCTCCGGATCGAAGCTGGCCGGATCGATCGCGTCGCCGCCGATCGACTCCACCCAGCCGCGGATCATCACTTCCGGGATCACGAGTCGCGCGACCGCGCCGGCCGCGACCCGCATCGCCGTCTCGCGCGCGGACGAGCGGCCCCCGCCGCGCGGATCGCGGAAGCCGTATTTGGCGTCATAGGCGTAGTCGGCATGGCCCGGCCGATAGGCGCGCGCGACATCCGAATAGTCCTTGGAACGCTGATCGACGTTCTCGATGAGGAGGCTGATCGGCGTGCCGGTCGTCCGCCCCTCGAACACGCCGGAGAGGATGCGCACCTCGTCGGGCTCGCGCCGCTGCGTGGTGAAGCGAGACTGCCCCGGCCGCCGCTTGTCGAGCCAGGGCTGGATGTCCCCCTCCGACAGCGCGATCCCCGGCGGGCATCCGTCCACCACCGCGCCGATCGCCGGGCCGTGGCTTTCTCCCCAGGTCGTGAACCGGAAGACATGGCCGAAGCTGTTGTAGCTCACGCCGCTTCCCCCAATGCCGCGAACGCCGGCGCATGGACCGCCGCGCCGCGCACGCCGCACGGCATCGCCCCCTGCTGCAGCGGCAAGGCCATGAAATACTCCCCGGCATAAGGGGAGTCGAACCCCAGGGCCCAATCGGCGGCAAAGCCGAACCGCTGGTAGTAGGCGGGTTCGCCGAGCACGAAGCACAGGATCATGCCGGCATCGGCGAGATGGGCGAGCCCCGCCTGGATCAGCGCCTCCGCCACGCCCTGACGGCGATAGCGTTCGGCGACCGCGACCGGCGCCAGCGCGACCGCGGCGATCGGCCGGCCGGCGATGTCGACCGTCATCCGGCTGAACGCGATGACGCCCGCCAGCTGCCCGGTATCCTCGTCGTCGGCGATCAGCGTCAGCACCATGTCGCCGTCGACGCAGAGCCGCTGCACGAGGCGCGCCTCGTCCGGAGCGGGAAACGACGCGCGCAGCAGCGCGTCGATCGCCGCCACGTCGCCTCCGGTCGCGCTGCGGATCGCGAAGGTCATGCGCGCGCCGTCAGGCCAGCGCGATGTCGGGCGCGTCCTCGGCCTTCATGCCGATGACGTTGTAGCCGGCGTCGACGTGATGGATCTCGCCGGTGACGCCCGACGACAGGTCGCTCAGGAAATAGAGGCCGGCGCCGCCGACGTCCTCGATCGTCACGTTGCGGCGGAGCGGCGAGTTGAGCTCGTTCCACTTGAGGATGTAGCGGAAGTCGCCGATCCCGCTCGCCGCCAGCGTCTTGATCGGGCCGGCCGAGATCGCGTTGACGCGGATGTTCTCCGGCCCCAGGTCGACCGCGAGATATTTGACCGAGGTGTCGAGCGCCGACTTGGCGACGCCCATGACGTTGTAATGCGGCACTACCTTCTCGGAGCCGTAATAGGTCAGCGTCAGCAGCGACCCGCCGTTCGGCATCAGCGGCCGCGCGCGCTGCGCCACCGCGGTGAACGAATAGACGCTGATGTTCATCGTCATCAGGAAATTGTCGAGGCTGGTGTCGTAATAGCGGCCTCTGAGCTCGTTCTTGTCGGAAAAGCCGATCGCATGGACGAGGAAGTCGATCGTCGGCCAACGCTCCTTGAGCTGGTCGAAGGTGCGGTCGAGCGCCGCCATGTCGGAGACGTCGCAGTCGATCAGGAAATCCTGCCCGAGCTGCTCGGCGAGCGGGCGCACGCGCCGCTCGAGCGACTCGCCTTGATAGCTGAACGCCATCTCCGCGCCCTGCTCGGCAAGCTTCTGCGCAATTCCCCAGGCCAGCGACCGATCATTGGCGAGCCCCATGATCAGCCCGCGCTTGCCCTGCATCAATCCGGTCACGCCGTCCGCGCCTCCCTGTGGTTGGTTTCGGCGGCTTCTAGACCGTTCAGGTCCGGCTCCGCCAGTGCCGCGTTGAGATGGGCGCCGAAGACGAGACCGAGCCCCACCAGATAGAAGAACAGCAGCGCCACGATCACCCCGGCCAGGCTGCCGTAGGTGAGGTCGTAGTTGGTGAAGCGCGCGATCACCGCCGGCAGCAGCGCGGTGATCCCCACCCACCAGGCAGTGGTGAACAGCGCCCCCGGCCATTTGCGGCAGGCCGACTTGCGATACTTGCCCGGCGTCACCGACAGGAACAGCATGTAGAGCGCGCCGAACATCACCACGCCGGGAATGGCGCGCGAGATGCCGATCCAGCGGGCGACATCCTCGGCATGGGGCAGCAGCCGGTAGACGAACTGCTCGACGCCGAGCAGGACGCCCTGCACCACCAGGGACAGCAGCGCCAGGATCACCGCGGCGATGATCACCAGCGCCGATCCCAGCCGGTAGCGCCAGAAGGCACGCGTCGCGCGCACGCCATAGGCGCGGCGGAAGATGTCGCGCAGCGTCTCGACGAAGCTGCCCACCGTCCACAGGCCGACGAGCGCACCGAACCACAGCACCGCTCCCTGCCGCGCCGCCAGCACGTCGCGGATCGGCTTGCGCAGGATATCGCTCACCTCGGGCGGCAGGACGTGGAGGAAGGAGGCGACCGCACGCTGCGTCTCCGGGCCCTGCCCCAGCAGCGAGGCGATCGCGGCGGCGACGATGAAGAAGGGAAAGACGGTCAGCAGCGCGAGATAGGCGAGGTTGCCGGCGTGGATGAAGCCGTCGTTGTAGACGCCGATCGCCGCGCGCTTGACGATCTCCCAGGCCGAGACGAGCGGGTGGTGCCGATCGAGCCGCCGCTCCTTCTCGGGATGCTCCGCGCGCTCCTCGGGGGAAAGGGGCGAGACCTCGGCCACGCCCCGTCAGACGCCCATCCGGCCCCTGGGGTTCCCGCGGTCCTTGCCCGGCCAGCCCTGGACGAACTCGACCAGCGCGTCGTCATCGACCGGCAGGTCGACCATCAGCGTCACGAGCTGGTCGCCGCGCCCGCCGCCTTTCCGGTGGAAGCCGCGGCCCTTGAGGCGCAGCACCTTGCCCGAGGTCGAGCCCTTGGGGACCGACAGCATCACCGCGCCGTCGACGGTGGGCACGCGCACCTGGGCGCCCAATACCGCTTCGGCCAGGCTGACCGGCAGGTCGAGCCGCACGTCGTCGCCGTCGCGGGTGAAGAAGCGGTGCGGCTGCACCTCGACAGTGACGATCGCGTCGCCGAAGCCCCCCGGGCCTTCCTCGCCCTTGCCGGCGAGGCGCATCTGCGTGCCGGTCTCGACGCCGGCGGGCAGCTTGATGTCGATCGTCTTGCCGTCGCGCAGCGTCACCCGCTGCGGGGCGAGCGTCGCCGCATCCTCGAAACGGACGGTGAGGCGATAGGGGACGTTCGCGCCCTTGGCCGCGCCGCGGCGCCCGAATCCGCCGAACCCGCCGGTGAAGCCGCCGCCACCACGCGCGGCGCCGCCGCCGAACAGCCCCTCGAAGATGTCGGTGAAGTCGCTCCCGCCGTCGTTGAACTCGAAGCCGGCGGTGCCCGGCCGCGCCCCGGCGCCCGCACGGCCGCCGCCGAAGCCGAACGGCATCGTCGGATTGCCGTCGCCGTCGATCTCGCCGCGGTCGAAACGCGCGCGCTTGTCCTTGTCGGTCAAGAGGTCATAGGCCGACGTCACCTGAGCGAAACGCTCGGCGGCCTTGGGATTGTCCTTGTTGCGGTCGGGATGCAGCTCCTTGGCGAGCTTGCGGTACGCCGTCTTGATCTCGTCTTCGGACGCGCCGCGGGCGACTCCAAGGGTTGCATAGGGATCTGCCATATCCACGCCTATTTGGGTGAAGCGGCGGCAGAGCGCAATTCGCTCGTGCGCTTTCAGGTGGTACGAGGCTCTGTCTTAAGCCCCTCCCCTTCAGGGGAGGGGTTGGGGGTGGGGCAGTGCGGCAGGCTCTGTCGCTCGGGGCGAGGCCCCACCCCAACCCCTCCCCTGAAGGGGAGGGGCTTAAGTGCCCAATGCCGACCCACCCTAAAGATCAGGCAGCACCTGGGCGGATTCGCCCCAATGCTCCAGTGCATGGCTGTTGGCGCGCTCGATCAGCCGCTCGACGTCGCGCACCGTGAAGGTCGCCGGACTGTCGATGTCCCTGAGCTCGGTCCAGCTCACCGGCGCCGCCACGGGCGCTCCCGATCGCGCCCGCACCACATAGGGCAGCACCGCGGTCGCGCCGCGCTGGTTGCGCAGATAGTCGAGAAAGATGCGGCCTTTGCGCTTGGCCTTGGCCATGTTGGCGGTGAAGCGCTCGGGCTCCGCCTCCCCGAGCGCACGGGCGAAGCGTTCGGCGAAGCTCCTGACCGCTGGCCATTCCGCCTGCGGCTTGAGCGGCACGACGACGTGCACGCCCTTGCCGCCCGACAGCATCGGATAGCTGGTGAGGCCGATGTCGGCGAGCTGCTGCTTCAGGTCCTCCGCCGCCTTCTTGACCGCGGCGAAGCCGAGCCCCTCGTCGGGATCGAGGTCGAACACCATGCGGTCGGGCTTCTCGATGTCGGCGACCTGGCTGCCCCAGCCGTGGAACTCGATCGTCCCCATCTGGACGCAGGTCAGCAGCCCTTCGAGATCGGAGACGTAGAGATAGGGTTCGACCGACCCGTCCTTCTCGCGCACGTCGACGTGATGGACGTGCTCGCCGAAGCTGCCGGCGTCGTGCTTCTGGAAGAAGCATTTCTTGGCGCGGCCCTGCGGGCACCGCACCAGGCTGATCGGCCGGTCGGCGAGCCAGGGCAGCATGATCGGCGCGACCGCGGCGTAATAGTCGGCGAGGCCGCCCTTGGTGAGCTTGCTGCCGGGATCGATCACCCTGCCGGGATTGCTGATCCGTATCGGTAGATCGGGCGTCTTCGGCACCGGTGCCGGCTTCTCCACGACCACCTCCTTCGCCTTCTTGTCCTCGCGCAAGCCTATGAAGCTCGCGTGCCGTACGACGTCTTCGGCCGTGAATTCGCCGAACGCGATCTCGGCGACCAGCTCCGGCTTCACCCAGTGCGCCCCCCGCGTCGCGGCACGCGGGGCCTTCACCGTCGGCGTGTCGGCGGCGAGGCGGTCGAGCCGCTCGCGCAGGTCGATCATCGTCTCGCCGTCGAAGCCGGTGCCGACCTTGCCGGCGTAGGTGAGCCCCTCCGGCCCGTTCACCGCGAGCAGCAGCGCGCGGAAGCCGCGCCTCGCCTTGTCGCTCGGCGTCCAGCCGACGATCACGAACTCCTGCCGGCGGATGCACTTGGTCTTGAGCCACGCCTTGGTGCGCTCGCCGCGATAGGGCGCGTCGGCGCGCTTGGAGACGACGCCCTCATAGCCTTCCCTGCACATCGCCTCGAGCAACTGCTCGCCCGAGCCGACGACATGCTCGGAGAAGCGCAGCGGCTCGTCCGCCTTGTCGAGCAGCGGGCGCAGCCGCTCCTTGCGCTGGATCTGCGGCAGGCGCGTCAAATCCTCGCCGTCGAGCTCTAGCAGGTCGAAGGCGAAGAAGGTCAGGTCCTGCCGCCCCTCCGACAGCGCCTCCTGCAAGGTCGAGAAGTCGGGCTTGCCGTCCTTGAACGCTACGGCCTCGCCGTCGATCAGCGCGGTCGCGACCGGCAGCTTCGCCGCGGCGCGGGCGATCTCCGCGAACTTGTCGGTCCAGTCGAGGCCGGTGCGGGTATAGACCTTGGCCTTGTCCCCGCCCACTGCGATCAGCGCGCGGTAGCCGTCGAGCTTCATCTCGTGCAGCCAGCCGTTGCCGGCGGGCACGGCGTCGACCAGCGTGGCGAGCTGGACCGGGCGGAACTTGGGTAACTTCGTTCCTCCCCGGGACGGGGAGGAGCTTGTGAGGCTTCTTGCCCTCCGCGATCTCCTGCATCGTCCGCCCGGTCTTCACGCTGGTCAGCCCGGTCTCGACCAGCGCGTCGGTGCCGCCTGCCTCGGCGTCGTCGAGCTTGCGCAGCAGCCAGTTCTCGGTCCGCTCCCTGGCGCGCGGCTTGAGGCGGATCAGCAGCCACTCGCCCTTCAACCGCTCGCCGTCGAGGCGGAAGTGGAGGTGGCCCTTTTCCAGGTCCTTGGCCGACTTCCCCTCGACCGGCGCCCAGGTGCCGTCGTCCCACAGCATCACCGTGCCGCCGCCATATTCGCCCTTGGGGATCGTCCCCTCGAAATCGGCATAGGACAGCGGATGATCCTCGGTACGCACCGCCAGCCGCTTCTCCGCAGGGTCGAGGCTGGGGCCGCGCGTCACCGCCCAGCTCTTGAGCACTCCGTCCAGCTCCAGCCGGAAGTCCCAGTGCAGCCGCGTCGCATCGTGCTTCTGGACGATGAAGCGGTGACCATTGCCCTCGGCGATCCGGCCAGCGGGCTCCGCCGTCTTCGCGAAGTCGCGCTTGGCGTTGTATTTCGCGAGCGGGTCAGCTTTCGGCATCGGGACTGGCTCCTCCGGGCTTGCGCTCGATGAACCGCGCCAGCGTCAGCAGGGCGAAGGCGAGCAGGGTGCCGATCAGCGCCACCGGATAGAGGCCGGCGCCGAACGCGATGCCGATCGCGGCGACGAGCACCAGATGCACCGCGCTGGTGAGGTTGCGGATGCCGCCCTGCCCCATCACCACGACCGCCGCGGCGACGATCCCGATCGCGCCCAGCGTACCCTCGATCGTCCGAATGGGATCGACGCGGGTCTGCTGCCCGCCGAGCTGCTGGAACATCGCGATCGACGAGACGGTGACCAGCGATCCCAAGGTGCAGACGATGGCGTGCGTCCGCAGGCCCGCCGGGCGGCCGCGGACCTCGCGGTCGATGCCGAGCAGCAATCCCACCAGCGCGGCGCCGACCAGCCGTACGACAAGGTCCCAGCTGATCGCGGACAGCGGGGTCGGCGGGTTGAGCTCCATCGATCAGGCGCGCTTGCGGGCCGGCGCCTTCCGGGCGGCGGGTTTGCGGGCGGCGGGCTTGCGCGCCGGAGCCTTCTTCTCCCCCTGGCTCGCCGGCGGGCCCGGCCGCTCGAGGCTCTTCTTCAGCGCCGCCATCAGGTCGACGACATTGTGGCCGGTCGGGCGGCTCTCCTCCTTCTCCTCGATGATCTTGCGACCCTTCGACTTCACCTTGCGCTCGATGAGGTGCTTCAGCGCATCGACGTAGCGGTCGTGGAACTCCTTGGGATCGAACTTCGCCGTCTTCTTCTCGATCAGCGTGGTGGCGAGGTCGAGCAGGTCCTCGTCCGGCTCCGCGTCCGGGATATCGCGGAAATAGCCCTGCGCCTTGTTGACCTCGTCGGCGTAGCGCAGCGTCTCCAGCACCATGCCGCGACCGCAGGGCTTCAGGCTCACCACATATTCGCGGCCGCGCATGGCGAGCTGGCCGAGCCCGACCTTGCGCGCGCGGCGCAGCGCCTCGCGCAGCACGATGAACGCCTCCTCGGCAAGGTCGTCGGCGGGCACCACGAAATAGGGCCGCTCGTAATAGAGCACGTCGATCTCGTCGGCGTCGACGAACTGGGTGAGCTCCAGCGTCTTCTTCGATTCGAGTTTGACCGCATCGATCTCGTCCTGGTCGAGCAGGACATATTCGCCCTTCTCCAGCTCATAGCCCTTCATGATCTCGTCGGGGTCGACCGGACCGATGCCGGGCACGACCTTCTCGTACTTGATCCGCTTGCCCGAGGGTTCGTGGACCTGGTGGAAGCTGATCTGCGCCCCCGACTTGGTCGCGGTGTAAATCTCGACCGGAATCGAGACGAGCGCGAGCCTGATCTGTCCCTGCCAATAGGCGCGTGCCGCCACCGGTCCTCACTCCTTCGTTGCGTGACCGATTCAAAGCATGGGCGCGGGAGTCGTTCCGGCATGTGCGGAACTGATCGTTGGCGTGAGGAAGATGACGGTTTAAAGGCGCGCGATGGCCGACGATCCCTTCGCCCTGTTCGCCGCCTGGCTCGCCGAGGCGCAGGCGAGCGAGCCCAACGACCCGAACGCGATGGCGCTCGCCACCGCGGATGCGCATGCGTGGCCGTCGGTGCGGATGGTGCTGCTCAAGGGACACGGGCCGGACGGCTTCGTCTTCTACACCAACCGCGAGAGCCGCAAGGCCGCGGAGCTCGAGGCGAACCCGCATGCCGCGCTGCTGTTCCATTGGAAGTCGCTGCGCCGCCAGGTACGGATCGAGGGGCTGGTGAGCCGCGCGAGCGATGCCGAGAGCGATGCCTATTTCGCCTCGCGCAGCCGCGATTCGCAGCTCGGCGCCTGGGCGTCGGACCAATCGCGCCCCCTCGACGTGCGAGAGACGTTCGAGGCGCGCTACGCCGAGGTGAGCGCACGCTTTCCCGGCGATGTGCCGCGCCCGCCGCACTGGGGCGGCTACCGCGTCGTGCCCGAGCGGATCGAGTTCTGGGAGGATCGTGCCCACCGGCTCCATCACCGCCGGCTGTTCGTTCGAGAGGGCGGAGGCTGGACGGAAGGGTTGCTATACCCATGATGACCGAGAGCGAACGCAAGCGCATCATCCCGCTCGCGACGCGCGCGGCGCTGTTCAGCGTCGGCATGGCGACCTTCCTGCTCTGCCTCAAGGGGTTCGCCGCGTGGCACACCGGGTCGGTGGCGATGCTGGGCAGCCTTGCCGACACCGGGCTCGACCTGCTCGCCAGCCTCGTCACCCTCTACGGCGTCCGGCTCGCCGCCGAGCCAGCCGACCACGATCACCGTTTCGGCCACGGCAAGGCGGAGGCGCTGGCGGCGCTGTTCCAGGTCGCGCTGATCACGGCTTCGGCGGCCGCCATCGCCTGGCGCGCGATCGAGCGGTTCGGCAACCCCCAGGCCGGCGCCGACGCCGAGTTCGGCATCGGCGTCTCACTGATCGCGATCGTCGCCACCTTCGTGCTGCTCGCCTATCAGCGCCACGTCATCCGCCGCACCGGGTCGGTCGCGATCTTGGCCGACAACGTCCATTACCAATCGGACGTGCTGCTCAACCTCGCGGTGATCGCGGCTTTGGCGCTCGATCAGTATTTCGGCGTCACCGGCGCCGACCCGGTGTTCGGCGTCGCGATCGCGCTGTGGCTCGCCTGGGGCGCCTTCCAGGCCTCGTCCAACGCGATCGACCAGCTGATGGACAAGGAATGGCCGGAGGCGGATCGCCGCGCCTATATCGAGGTCGCCGCGCGCCAGCCCGGCCTGCTCGGCATCCACGATTTCCGCACGCGCCGCTCGGGCAGCCACGAGTTCGCGCAGTTCCACATGGAGGTCGCGCGCGACCTCACCGTCGCCCAGGCGCACGACATCGTCGAGCGGGTCGAGCGGGCGCTGCGCGACGCCTTCCCCAAGGTCGAGGTGCTGATCCACCTCGACCCCGAAGGCCATGTCGACACCGACAATCCGCTGATCGAGGCGGACGTGACGCCGCATTGGTTCGGGAAACGCCTGTGAGACTTCCTTTCGCCCAGATCGACGCCTTTGCGAGCAAGCCGTTCGAGGGCAATCCTGCGGCGATCATGCCGCTCGACGCCTGGCTCGACGACGCGGTGCTCCAGGCGATCGCCGCGGAGAACAATCTCAGCGAGACCGCCTTCCTCGTCCCGGATGCCGGCGGCGATGCCGATTACGAGCTGCGCTGGTTCACGCCCGGCCACGAGGTGCGGCTGTGCGGCCATGCCACGCTGGCGAGCGGCCATTATCTCCTCGAGCGCGATCCGGCGCGATCCGCGGTCCGTTTCCGCACGCGTCGCGCCGGAGTCCTCACCGTCTCGCGCGCCGGTGCGGGCTATGAGCTCGCGCTGCCGGCCTGGGCGCCGTCGCCCAAGCCCCTGCCCGAAGTGGTGGCGGCGCTCGGCGTCGAGAACGTCGCCGAGACGCTGTGGCGCGAAGGCGGCTACGGCGTGGTCGTACTCGAATCGGAGGAGGCGGTGCGCGCCGTCCGTCCGGACCTGCGTGCGCTCGCCGCGACCGGCGACCATCAGGCGATCGTCACCGCGCCCGGCCGCGACACCGATATCGTCAGCCGCATGTTCGCGCCGGGCGCCGGCGTCGACGAGGATCCGGTCACCGGCTCCGCCCATGCGGTGATCGTCCCCTATTGGGCGAAGCGCCTCGGCCGCGACCGCTTCACCGCCTTCCAGGCGAGTGCGCGGGGCGGGCATCTCGACTGCCGGCTGGAGGGGGGCAGCGTCGTGCTCGGCGGCCGGTGCGTGACGGTGATCGAGGGCAGCTTCCTGCTCGGCTGACGCATTCTGCATCGCTGGCATTGCCGCCGGCCGTGACCGAGCCTAGCTGCGCGTCCATGCGCGCGGCGTCCTACCGCTCTTCACCGGATTCGGGCGGGGCCTCGCCGCGGCGGCGCATCGTCTCGCTGGTGCTGACGGCGATCGTCCACCTCCTGCTGCTGCTGATGCTGCTGCGGATCGCGCCGTTCATCCCGTCGTCCGGGCCGCCGCAGTCGGAGACGGTCACCTTCGACGTCGCCGCCGAGGGCGAGAATGCGACGCCGCGCCCCGCCGCCAAGGCCAGGGAGAAGGGCGGGAGCGCAGCCAAGGCCGCACCGGCTCCCCCGCCTCCCCCGCCGCCGAAGCAGCCGCCGCAGGAGCGGCCGGCGCCTGTCGCCTTGCCGCCCGGATTCATCATGATGAGCCGGGATCAGTTCGCGTCCTCCGATATCGACCGGATGCCGCGTTCCCCCGGCAATGCGGGCACGGCGAAGGCGGAGGGCAGCGGCGACGACAGTGCCGACGCCGACGCGGGCGGCTCGGAACGGCTCTACGACGTCGACTGGTATCGCAAGCCGACCTCGGCCGAGCTCGGATTCTATCTGCCCAAGCGCCCCGGCCTCAGCGGCTGGGGGATGATCGCGTGCCGGACGGCCCCGAACTACCGTGTCGAGGATTGCCGGGAGATCGGCCAATCCCCCGCCGGTTCCGGCTTCGCCCGCGCGGTGCGCGAGGCCGCGTGGCAGTTCCGCGTGCTGCCGCCCCGCGTCGGCAGCAAGCCGATACTCGGCGCCTGGGTCCGTATCCGGATCGACTATGTCGAGGGCGTCGCGAAGTCGTCCGACTAGAGGGCGCCGTCGCTTGCAATGTAGGATTTCGCCTGACAGCCTCGCGGACCGGCTCTTTCTCACTCGTGAAGGCTCGACATCGCGACCGGGCTCGTGCGCGCGAATGATTCGCGTGACCAGAGTCAATTCGGTCAACTTTTCTGCGAACTTTCATGTGACATTATATCGCGAAAGTCACAGTAGGCGTCTACCCGTGACTTTCGTGACCTTCGACGGATTTCTGCGGGTTTCGGCACTTGCCATCGCCGCCACTTCGGGGATGGCGGTGGCGCGATTTCCGTAGGACGAAGGGTGGACCGGGGGAGCGACGACTCAGGCGGCTGCGGCGAGTTCCGCCCGTTCGGTCTCGGCGATCCAGCCGCCGCCGAGCACGCGGTCGCCGGCATAGAGCACCGCCGCCTGCCCCGGCGCCACGCCATATTCGGGCGCGGCGAACACCACCCGGTCGCCGACCAGCCGTGCCGGCACCGGCTTGGCCAGGCTGCGCACCTTGGCGGTCATCGGCCCGGCATGGTCGCCGCCGATCCAGTTGATCCCCTTGATCCGCGCCGCCGATACCGCGAGCGCGCGCTTCGGCCCCACCACCACGCGCCGCGTCTCCGGCTCCAGCCGGATCACGTAGAGCGGCTCGGCGAGCCCGCCGATCTCCAGTCCCCGCCGCTGGCCGACGGTGAAATGGATGAAGCCGCGATGCGAGCCCAGCACGCGGCCGCTTTCGTCGACGATTTCGCCGGCGGTGTCGGCGTCCGGCCGCGCCTTGCGCACCACCGCGGCATAATCGCCGTCTGGGACGAAGCAGATGTCCTGGCTGTCCGGCTTGCCGGCGACGCCGAGGCCAAGCTCGGCCGCGATCTCGCGCACCGCGGCCTTGGGCAGTCCGCCCAGCGGAAAGCGGAGATAGTCGAGCTGATCGGGCGTCGTCGCGAACAGGAAATAGCTCTGGTCGCGCGCGGGATCGGCGGCGCGGTGGAGCTCCGCCCCCGCCGGCCCTTCGACCCTGCGGACATAATGCCCCGTCGCCAGGCAATCGGCGCCAAGGTCGCGCGCGAGGGTGAGGAGGTCGGCGAACTTCGGCCCCATGTTGCACTTGACGCAGGGGATCGGCGTGCGCCCGGCGAGATATTCGTCGGCGAAATCGTCGATCACCGCCTCGCGGAAGCGGCTGGCATAATCGAAGACGTAATGGGCGATGCCTAGCTGATCGCACACCGCGCGCGCGTCGCGGATGTCGCGGCCCGCGCAGCAGGCGCCGGCGCGCCCGACCGCCTCGCCATGGTCGTAGAGCTGAAGCGTCACCCCGATCGTCTCGGCTCCCGTGCGCGCGGCGAGCGCGGCCACGACCGAGCTGTCGACGCCGCCCGACATGGCGACGACGATCCGCCGCCTCGCGAGCGGCCCGGAGAGCTGGAAATCACCGGAAATCATCGCGCTGGCCTTTGGAGTCCGTTTGACGGCACCGGCCCGCTCCCCCACCCGGCCACCCATAAGATACTGCCGTTGGGTGGCCGGGTGGGGGAGCGGGCCGGTGCCGCCGAAATGCGCCGCCGGGCGCATTTCCCAATAGGCGCCCTTTAGCGGCTCGCGGCGCGCCGTGCAAAAACGGGGCTTTACCTGCTCTTCAGCAATATTGCGCTAGCCGAGTCGTCTCGTTTCGACTCGCAGGACCGGTGCATTTGGATCTCAGCTTCGCCCGTGCCCAGGACCGCCACGCCACCGCGCTGCCTACCGAGCTCGCGGTGCTGATGGTCGGTATCGCCAGCCGGCAGGCCGCCAGCCCGACCGCCCAGACGCAGGCGCAGCTCACGCTCGCCGCGCCTGATGCGGAGCCGCTGGCACCGGCCGCAGGCGCCTTCCACGCCGTTGCGGCGGCGTCGCTAACCCGGCGGCAAGGCGAGTGAACGGCGCGTTTACCCTAGGGGTTGAGGGAGCGTTCAAGCTCCGGCGCTAACCGTCGTTTTACGGAATGAGCGTAGGGGGCTTGTCCCAGTATTGAGGGTTGGAATGATCGAGAACCAGAAAATCCGGCCAGCCAAGGTGATCGGCCCGCTCGGCGAGCCGCTGACCCTGGACACGCTGCCGCCGCCCGACACCACCCGCTGGGTGGTGCGCCGCAAGGCCGAGGTGGTGGCCGCGGTCAACGGCGGGCTGCTGACGGTCGATGAGGTCTGCGATCGCTACGACCTGACCGCCGAGGAGTTCGCGGGCTGGCAGCGCGCGATCGATCGTTCCGGGATGCCGGGCCTGCGCGTCACGCGCATTCAGCATTACCGCTCGCTCTACGAGCGCCAGCAGAAGTTCTGAGCGCTTACCCATTGCCGGGAATCGCATGTGGCCCGCCGTCCCTTTCGGGGGATGGCGGGCCGCTCTGTCATGTGCGACAGTCAAAACGCGAGCGGAACTAATCCCACGCATCGCGAGTCATGCACAGCGAAGGTCGGTCGAACGGCCCGGCTCAATGGAGGGACTTGAATATGGGCATCATCATCTGGCTCGTTATTGGCGGCATCGTCGGCTGGCTCGCCAGCATCGTCATGCGCACCGATGCGCAGCAGGGCATCGTCCTGAACGTCGTCGTCGGCATCGTCGGCGCCTTCATCGGCGGCCTGTTGTTCGGCGGCTCGATCAATCAGGCGGTCACGCTCTACACCTTCCTGGCATCGCTGGTCGGCGCGATCATCCTGCTCGCGATCGTCAATCTGGTCCGCCGCGGCACCGTCCGCTGACCGGATTGGCCGGAAAGGTTGGGAGAGGAGGGGCCGTCCGGCGTCGTCGGACGGCCCCTTTTCACGTCACTTGAGCAGGAAGCGCACCGTGACGCTGACCGTCACGTCCTGCTCGCCTGCGGCGATCTTGGTGTCGGCTTCCGGCGCTGCGGCCGCCATGCGCGCCATCATCATCGGCACGGGGGGAGGCGGCATGGCGCCGCCCTCGCTGATCGAGACGATCCGCTCGACCCTGAGGCCGGCCGCTTTGGCATAGAGCTCGGCCCGCGCCCGCGCCTTGGCGACGGCGTCGGTGCGCGCCTCGTCCTCCGCCGCCTCGGGCTGGTCGATGGTGAGGTTGGGGCCGTCGATCTGGTTGGCGCCTTCCTTCACCAGCGCATCGAGGATCGCGCCGCTCTTGCCGATGTCGCGGAAGCGGACCTGGACGGTGTTCGAGGCCTGGTAGCCGGTGATCACCGGCGCCTCGTTCTGCTGGTAGCGATACTGCGGCTGCAGCGCGATGTTCGCGGTCTGGACGTCGCGCTCGGCGACGCCGGCACGCTTCAGCGCCGCGAGCACGCGCGCCATGCGCTGGGCATTGTCGGCCAGCGCCGCGGCCGCGGTCGGCGACTGGCTCACCACGCCGGCGCGGATGATCGCGACATCGGGGACGCGGGTGGTCTTGCCGGTGGCGGTCAGGTCGAGCAGCGTGCCCTCGGGCAGCAGCACCGGGGCGGTCGCAACCTGCGCATGCGCCGCGACCGGCGCCGCGAGGGCGAGCGAAAGAACGGCGGGAAACCGCATGAAATCCTCCTCAGCAGTATGACGTCGGCAGTAAGACGGAGGCCAGACTAGCTGGCCTCAGCCAACCGGTAATGAACGGCGCCTACAGCTTGCGGAAATGCGCCTGAGGATAGATTCAGGGCGTGCGGCGCCTCGTCACCACTCGATAGAGCGCCAGCAGCACGATCGCCCCGACGGTTGCCGCCGCATAGTTCGCGAATCCTCCCTGGATTGAGATGCCCGCTGCCTGTGCGGCGAAGCCGGCGAGCAGCGCGCCGACGATGCCGATCAGGATGGTCACGATGATGCCGCCGGGATCCTTCCCCGGCATGATCCACTTACCCAGAATTCCCGCCACAAGACCGATCAACAACCAGCCGATGATACCGCGTTCGGGCATTTTCTGTCTCCCATGTGGTGCGCGTCGACTGCGCGCGGAGCGGAGCGTCGCTCCTGAGGCGCGGCAACGCAACCATTTCTTGAACGAAACGCTTCGGAACTAGTCTTTACGAGCGGTATGATCGTGCGGGTCTTCCGCGGCAGACCGACGCGGCGTTGCTCCAGAGTCGCAGCGGCCTAGCCATTTCTTATACACGACCTCTGCCGCGATTGCCTTTCGGCACCGGAATCGTCATGAAGCCGCGCTCTCAAATGACCCGCTTGAGGTCGGTGACTTATTCATATAATACAGCACCGCATGAACGCCTGAGGGGGGCGTGACGGAAAGTGGCGCATATGAACTACGAGACGAAGATGGTGGGCGGCGAAGCGGGCGGCTATGCGGCCTTGCCCGGCGAGGTCGCGCCGCCGCGGCGGCGGCGCTGGCTGATCATCGCCGCGATCGTCGCGATCGTCGTCGTGCTCGCCGCGGCCGCGATGTTCATGCGCGGCGGCGCTGCCGAAACGTCCAAGGGTAAGGCCGGCGCTGCCAACAGCCAGATCCCGACCGTCACGGTCGCAGTCCCGGGCCGCTCGTCGATCCGCAACGTCATCGCCGGCACCGGCAGCCTCGCCGCCAAGCGCGACATGCCGGTCGGTGTCGCCGGCGAGGGCGGCATCGTGACGCGCGTGTTGGTCGAGCCCGGCCAATGGGTCAACGCCGGCCAGGTGCTGGCGACGGTCGACCGTTCGGTGCAGGTGCAGACCGCCGATTCGCTCGCCGCGCAGATCCGCGTCGCCCGCGCCGATGCCGAGCTCGCCCAGTCCAACTATGATCGCGCCAAGCAGCTCGTCAGCAACGGCTTCGTATCCAAGGCCGATCTCGACCAGAAGGCGGCGACCCGCGACGGCGCGGTCGCGCGCGTCCGGGCGGCCGAGGCCAGCTACAAGGAAGCGCTGGCGCGCAACCACCGGCTCGACATCCGCGCGCCCACCGCGGGCCTGATCCTCACCCGTCAGGTCGAGCCGGGCCAGATCGTCAGCTCCGGCAGCGGCACGCTGTTCCGCATGGCGATGGACGGCAAGATGGAGATGCGCGCCCAGCTGAGCGAGGCCGACATCCAGCGGCTCCACGTCGGCATCCCGGCCGAGGTGCGCCCGGTCGGCACCGACAAGGTGTTCCGCGGCACCATCTGGCAGATCTCGCCGGTGATCGACCCGCAGACGCGCCAGGGCATCGCCCGCATCGAGCTCGCCTATGATCCGGCGCTGCGTCCGGGCGGCTTCGCCTCGGTCCAGGTCGTCTCCGGTGCGGCGGTGGCGCCGCTGCTGCCGCAGTCCGCGGTTCAGAGCGACGTCACCGGCAATTTCGTCTATATCATCGACGACAAGAATCAGGCGGTACGGCGCAACGTGACCACCGGCGAGGTCTCGGACGAGGGCATTGCCATCACCAGCGGGCTTTCGGGCACCGAGCGGGTGGTGCTGACCGCCGGCGCGTTCCTCAATCCGGGGCAGAAGGTCATTCCGGTCCTCAAGAAGGCGGAGCAGGCGAAACCATGAGCTTCCGGAACATCTCGGCCTGGTCGATCCGGAACCCTGTTCCGCCGATCGTCCTCTTCCTGTTCCTCACCATCGCCGGGCTGGTCAGCTTCTGGCGGATGGACGTCAACAACGATCCGGACATCGATTTCCCGATCGTGTGGATCTCGATCTCGCAGCCGGGTGCGGCGCCGAGCGAGCTCGAGACGCAGATCACGCAGCAGGTCGAATCGGCGGTGCGCAGCCTTCAGGGCATCGACGAGATCAACTCGACGGTGACCGAGGGCCAGTCGCAGACGATCGTCCAGCTCGACATCGGCATGCCGGTCGACCGCGCGGTCGAGGACGTGCGCAGCGCCATCCAGCAGATCCGCGGCAACCTGCCCGACGGCATCCTGGAGCCGCAGATCGGCCGCGTCGACACGTCGAGCGACAATGACGTCGCCAGCTTCACCGCGCTCGCGCCCGACATGACGGTCGAGCAATTGAGCTGGTACATCGACAACACGGTGCGCAAGGAGCTGCTGTCGATCTCCGGCATGTCGGCGGTGAACCGCAACGGCGGCGTCGACCGCGAGATCCGGGTGATTCTCCACCCCGACAAGCTCCAGTCCTATGGCCTCACCGCCAGCCAGGTGAACCAGCAGCTTCGCCAGGTGAATCTCGACGCGGCGGGCGGCAAGGCGGAGATTTCCGGCTTCGAGCAGGCGGTGCGCGTGCTCGGCAACGCCAAGGATGCCTATACGCTCGGCCAGACCCAGATCGCGGTGGGCGGCGGGCGCACGATCCGCCTGTCCGACATCGCCGACGTCAAGGACCTCTACGCCGAGCAGAAGAGCTTTGCGCGCTTCAACGGCAACCAGGTGATCTCGTTCGACATCCAGCGCGCCAAGGGCGCGTCGGACGTCACCGTGTTCCACGCCGCCGAGAAGAAGCTGAAGGAGCTCGAGAAGACCAATCCCAAGGTCCATTTCGAGCTCCTGTTCAACCAGAGCAAATACGCCGAGGAGCAGTTCCACACCGCCATGGAGGCGATGGTGGAGGGCGCGGTGCTGGCGGTGCTGGTGGTGCTGCTGTTCCTGCGCGACTGGCGCGCGACGATCATCTCGGCGCTGGCGATCCCGCTGTCGGCGATCCCGAGCTTCTGGTTCATGGACCTGATGGGCTTCACGCTCAACCAGATGACCTTGCTCGCGCTCAGCCTGGTCGCGGGCGTGCTGGTCGACGACGCGATCGTCGAGATCGAGAACATCGTGCGCCACATGCGCATGGGCAAGTCGGCCTATCAGGCCTCGATCGACGCCGCCGACGAGATCGGCATCGCCGTGCTCGCCACCACCATGTCGATCGTCGCGGTGTTCCTGCCGGTCGGCCTGATGCCGGGCATCTCGGGCCAGTTCTTCAAGAATTTCGGCCTCACCGTCGTCGCGTCGGTGCTGATGAGCCTGGCGGTCGCGCGCATGGTGACGCCGATGGTCGCGGCCTATTTCCTCAAGGCGCACGGCCATGCCGAGCACGCCGGCGGACCGGTGATGGGCGGCTACCTCAAGCTGCTCAGCTGGACGCTGCGCCACCGCTGGTCGGCGGTGGTCGCGGGCATGATCGCGCTCGGGCTCACCATCTGGCTCGCCTTCTCGGGCGTGATCCCGATGACCTTCCAGCCCGAGCAGGACCAGGACGACGTCACCGCGACGATCGAGATGGTGCCGGGCACCTCGCTCGAGCAGACCCAGGCGGTGGTGACGCGCGTCGCCAACCTGCTGCGCCGCGAGCCGGCCGTGGAGAGCGTCTATGAGCGCGCCTTCGTCGGCAACGGCCGCGTGATCGCGATGCTCAAGAAGAAGCGCGACGAGAAGAGCACGCAGTTCGAGCGCCGGCTGGCGCCCGAGCTGCTCAAGATCCCCGATGCGCGCGTCGGCTTCCGCTCGCAGTTCGGCTGGGGATCGAGCGGTCGCGACCTCACCATCACGCTCGGCGGCGAGGATCCCAAGCTCTTGACCCAGACCGCGCTCACGCTGGTCAACCAGATGTCGGGCATGAAGCAGGTGGTGGCGCCGCGCATCGCCGGCGACCTCAACCGGCCGGAGATCGTGATCCGCCCGCGGCTCGACCTGGCGGCCGATCTCGGCGTGACCACGGCGGCGCTCAGCAACGCGATCCGCATCGCGACGCTCGGCGACATCGACCAGAACAGCGCGAAGTTCTCGCTGTCGGATCGCCAGATCCCGATCCGCGTGGCGTTGCAGGAAAGCGCGCGGGCGCGGCTGTCGACGATCAAGAACCTGCCGGTGGCGACCGAGAACGGCGGTTCGGTGCCGCTCGGCGTCGTCGCCGACATCGGCTTCGGCGCCGGCCCGACCAAGATCGAGCGTCTCAACCTGCAGCGCCGCCTGATCGTGGGCGCCGACCTCGCCCAGAACCCGGCGACCGGCAAGCCCTATGTCTCGGGCGACGTGATGAAGCAGATCCACGCGCTGCCGATCATGAAGAACCTGCCGGTGGGTGTCGGCGAGCTCACCGTCGGCCAGGCCAAGTGGCAGGCGGAGATGATCACCAACTTCCTGATCGCGCTGGCGTCGGGCGTGTTCCTGGTGTTCGCGGTGTTGGTGCTGCTCTACCGCAGCTTCATGTCGCCGCTGGTCAACATGGGCTCGCTGTTGCTGGCGCCGTTGGGCGGCCTGATCGCGCTGGCGATCGTCGGGGAGCCCTTGTCGATGCCGGTGCTGATCGGCGTGCTGATGCTGTTCGGCATCGTCGCCAAGAACTCGATCCTGCTGATCGACTTCGCGCTGGAGGAGATGAACAAGGGCGTCGACATGTTCACCGCGCTGGTCGACGCCGGGCACAAGCGCGCCCAGCCGATCGTGATGACCACGGTGGCAATGGTCGCCGGCATGGTGCCGACCGCGCTGTCGCTGTCCGGCGACTCGTCGTGGCGCGCGCCGATGGGCACGACGGTGATCGGCGGCCTGATCCTCTCGACCGTGCTGACGCTGGTGATCGTGCCGGCGAGCTTCAGCCTGGCAGTGGGGATCGAGCGCTGGATCGGGCCGAAGCTCGGCCGCCGCCTGCTCACCTATCGTCCGGGCGACGACGGCAAGCCGGTGATCGAGCATCAGCCGGGCGGACGCATCGGGCACAAGCCCGGCGACGGCGAGATTCAGCCGGCGGAATGAGAGTCTGTTTGTAAAGGCGGCACCGGCCCGCTCCCCCACCCGGCCACCCAACGGCAGTATCTTATGGGTGGCCGGGTGGGGGAGCGGGCCGGTGCCGCCGAAATGCGCCGTCAGGCGCATTTCCAAACAGACTATAAGAGATGCTTGAACAATCCCCGGTTTCGGGGATTGTTTCGGGCATGACGCTCGCGCCGCGCGCTCTCAACCTCAACGGAAGCGCGGCGCCGCCTGCGCTGAGGCGGATGCGGCTGGTCGCGACCGGGCTGTTGGTGGCGATGGCCGGCGTCTATCTCGCCGCGCGCTATTTCCAGCCGGTGCATCCGGCGATGGGTTTCGTCCGCGCCTTTGCCGAGGCGGCGATGGTCGGCGGCCTCGCCGACTGGTTCGCGGTGACGGCGCTGTTCCGCCATCCGCTCGGGCTGCCGATTCCGCACACGGCGATCATTCCCAGGAACAAGGATCGCATCGCCGGCGCGCTCGCCGCGTTCCTGCGCGACAATTTCCTGATCCCGCGCGTGGTGGCGCGGCGGATGCAGCGGGTCGACCTCGCCGGTGCGGCGGGGCGCTGGCTGGCCAATCCTTCGCCATCGGGAGAGGGCAAACTGCGGCGCGGTGCGAGCCGGCTCGCCGCCGACGTGCTCGAATCGCTCGACCAGGAGCGATTGGGCGGCATGGTACGCGGCGCGCTGGCGGGGCGGCTGCGCGCGCTCGACGTGGCGCCGCTGCTGGGACAGGCGCTTGCCGCGGCGATCGCCGACAACCGCCATGTGCCGCTGCTCGACGGCATCATCCGCTGGGCAGGGCGCGTGGTCGAGGCGAACGAGCCGATCGTCCGCGACATGGTGCGCCAGCGCGCCGGCGCGGTGCTGCGCTGGACCGGGCTCGACGCGACGCTGGCCAACGCGATCCTGGACGGCCTCACCAAGCTGGTCACCGAGATGGCCGAGAACCCGGACCATCCCCTGCGTGAAAAGGCGGAGGAGGGGCTGGCGAAGCTCGCCGACGATCTCCAGCACGATCCGGCGATGCAGGAGCGGGTGGCGGCGTTCAAGGACGAGCTGCTCGACAATCCCGCGCTCGCCGATTGGTGGCAGGGCGTGTGGGAGCAGCTGCGCGCGGCGATGCTCAAGGCCGCGCGCGATCCCGATGCGGTGATCGCCGGCCGCTTCGGCGAGGCGCTGCGCCAGCTCGGCACCACGCTGCAGCAGGACGCGAAGCTCGCCGCGACGATCAACCGCTTCGCCCGCCGCGCTGCGGTCGGCACGGCGGCCGACTATGGCGACGCAATCGTGCGGCTGGTGTCGGACACGATCCGCGGCTGGGACGCGCGTACCATCACCGGGCGGCTCGAGAATGCCGTCGGCCGCGACCTCCAGTATATCCGCATCAACGGCACGCTCGTCGGTGGTCTGGTGGGTGTGCTGATCCACACGGTGGATGTGGCGCTGTGATCTACGCACTCTCCCGCCATGCCGGACTTGTTCCGGCATCCACGGTGCAACAATGCACGGCACTATGCAGGGATGGGTGGACCCCGGAACAAGTCCGGGGTGACGGATGGGGCGAGGGGCTAGCGCCAATCCAGAATCGGCCAGCCCCGCTGCGTCGCCAACGTGCGGAGCGGACCGTGCGCATTCACCGCGAATGGCTCGTCGGCCCATTCCAATGCCGGCGCATCGGAGACATGGTCGCTGTAGAAGCGGATATGGGCGTCGTCCCGCGCGATCCCCTGCGCCGTCAGCCACGCCTCGATCATCCGGAGCTTGGCGGGGCCGTAGCAATTCTCGCCGGCGATGCGCGGCAGGATCGCGTCGTCAGGGCCGCGCTCGCTGCCGGTCGCGATCACGTCGTCGAAGCCCAGCCGCTTGGCGATCGCGCCGACGTAGAAGGCATAGGATGCGGTCGCCATCACCAGCCGGTAGCCGGCACCGCGATCCTCCGCGATCCGGCGTCGCGCGCCATCGAGCACGCCGCGCGCGAGCAACTGGTCGGCGAAACCCTCCGCCAGCGCCTCCGCCTGCGCCGTGGCCAGCGACCGGCCCAGCATCCAGCGCTGCGTCGCCTGCTTGAGGCCGGCGCGGTCGATCAGCCGCGCGCCATAGGCGAGCGTCGCCAGCCCCGCCGCCGGCCACATCACCGTCCGCCACCGCCCACTGCGCGCCACCGCGAAGCGCAGGAAACGCGTCCAGGTGGGATCGCGCGTGATCGTCTTGTCCATGTCGTAGATGGCGATGCGATGCGGCATGAGGGCGCGCTTCGCACCCTTCTCCTTGCGGCGCCAGCCGAATGTAGTGCAAGGACGGCGCGATGAGCGCACCGGCCGACTTCGTCGAGGATGCCGCCGACGGCGGGACGCTGCGCTTTTCCGGCAATCTGTCGCTCGCGTGCCTCGGCGACGTGCCCGAACGGCTGAATGCGCTGACGGGCGAGGTGAAGCGGATCGACCTCTCCGGCATCGATCGCATCGACACGATCGGCGCCTGGGTGATCCATCGTTTCGCGCGCGATCGCGGCGCCAGCGTCGACGGGCTCTCCGCCGACGGGAAGCACCTGCTCGACCAGGTCGAGAACGCCGACCAGCCGATCGCGATGCCGGAGCGCCCGCTGCCGGCGTTCCTGCGCGTGATTGCGCAGGTCGGCGAAGCGATCATCACCGCGGCCAAGACGCTGGTCGGCCTGCTCGGCTTCATGGGCGCGACCGTGCTCGCGTTCCTGACGCTGATCCGCCATCCTTCGCGCTTCCGCTTCAACGCGACGGTGCAGCGGTTCGAGGTGGTCGGCGTCACCGCGCTCGGCATCATCGGGCTGATGAGCTTCCTGATCGGCATCGTCATCGCCCAGCAGGGCGCGGTGCAGCTGCGCCAGTTCGGCGCCGAGGTGTTCACGATCAACCTGGTCGGCCGCATCACGCTGCGCGAACTCGGCGTGCTGATGACCGCGATCATGGTCGCCGGCCGCTCGGGCTCGGCCTTCGCGGCGCAGATCGGCACGATGAAGCTGACCGAGGAGATCGACGCGATGCGCACGATCGGCGTGTCGCCGATGGAGGCGCTGGTGGTGCCGCGCACGCTGGCGGCGGTGCTGATGATGCCGCTGCTCGGCTTCTATTCCTCGGTGATCGCGATCATCGGCGGCGGCTTGTTGTGCTGGGTCAGCCTCGACATCCCACCCGTCACCTTCGTCCAGCGCATCCGCGAGGTGGTGCCGATCACCGACCTCTACGTCGGCCTGGTCAAGGCGCCGGTGTTCGGCGCGATCATCGCCATCGCCGGCTGCTTCCAGGGGATGCAGGTCGAGGGCGACGCCGAACAGGTCGGCGCCCGCACCACCGCCGCCGTGGTGCAGGCGATCTTCCTGGTGATCGTGCTCGACGCCTTCTTCGCCGTCTTCTTCACCTGGATCGGCTGGATCTGATGGCCGACGAGGACATCGTCGTCCGTGTCCGCGGACTCAGGAACAGCTTCGGCGAGCAGGTCGTGCACGAGAATCTCGACCTCGACGTGCGCCGCGGCGAGATATTGGGCGTGGTCGGCGGCTCGGGCACCGGCAAGTCGGTGCTGATGCGCTCGATCATCGGCCTGCAGACCCCCGACGCCGGCGAGGTCGAGGTGTTCGGCGAGCCCACCATCGGCCGTGACGACAACGAGACGATCGACATCCGCAAGCGCTGGGGCGTGCTGTTCCAGGGCGGCGCCTTGTTCTCGACGCTCACCGTCTCGGAGAACGTCCAGGTGCCGATCCGCGAGTTCCATGGTGATATGGACCCGGTGCTGATGGCCGAGATCGCCGCTTACAAGGTGGTGATGGCCGGCCTGCCCGCCGACGCCGGCCCCAAGTTTCCCGCCGAGCTCTCGGGCGGCATGAAGAAACGCGCCGGCCTCGCCCGCGCGCTCGCGCTCGATCCGGAGCTGCTGTTCCTCGACGAGCCGACCGCGGGGCTCGACCCGATCGGCGCCGCCGCGTTCGACGATCTCACTCGCTCGCTGCAGAAGACGATGGGACTCACCGTCTTCCTGATCACGCACGATCTCGACACGCTCTACGCGATCTGCGACCGCGTCGCGGTGCTGGCCGACAAGAGGGTGATCGCGGTCGGCACGATTGACGAGCTGCTGGCCCTGGATCACCCCTGGATCCAGGAATATTTCAACGGCCCCCGCGGCCGCGCCGCGACGGCGAGCGTCGCGCGCGCCGGGGAACGGGCGACGGCACGATGAGGTAAGGCCATGGAAACGCGATCCAACCATGTCCTGGTCGGCGCCGTGACGCTGATCCTGCTGCTGACGCTGGCGGCGTTCACCGTCTGGCTGTCGCGCTGGGGCAGCGCCGAGGCGAAGGAGTACGACATCTTCTTCAAACAGTCGGTCGACGGGCTCGCCAAGGGTTCGGCGGTGGCCTTCTCCGGCGTACCCTCGGGCCAGGTGAAGGACATCGCGCTCTACAAGCCCGATCCGCAGTTCGTGCGCGTGCGCATCACCGTGAACGAGGAGACGCCGGTGCTGGAGGGCACCACCGCCAGCATCCAGGGCGTCGGCTTCACCGGGGTCAGCCAGATCCAGCTCGACGGCGCGGTCAAGGGCGCGCCGCCGATCCGCTGCCCGAGCCGCGACGCCTCCGCCGCCTGCCCGTTCGGCGTGCCGGTGATCCCGACCAAGCAGGGCGGGCTCGGTGCGCTGCTGAGCTCGGCGCCGCGGCTGCTCGAGCGGCTGACGACCTTGACCGAGCGGCTGACCGAGCTGCTCTCCGACAAGAACCAGGCATCGATCGCCGGCATTCTCGCCAACACCAACCGCCTGACCGACGCGCTCGCCGATCGCGGGCCCGAGATCGCGGCGACGCTGGCTCAGACGCGCGTCGCGATCCAGCAGGCGGGCGACGCCGCGGAGAAGATCGGCGATCTCGCCGCGACCAGCAACGGTCTGCTCCGCGACGATATCCGGCCGGTGGTCGGCAACCTCAACAAGGCCGTTGCCGCCGCCCAGCACAGCATGGAGAGCCTCGACGGCGCGATCGGCGATGCCAAACCCGCGATCCAGGGCTTCTCCAAGACCACGCTGCCCGAGATCAACCAGCTCATCCAGGATCTGCGCGTGATGTCCGCGTCGCTCTCGCACGTCGCCGAGAAGATCGATCAGGGCGGTGCCAGCTCGCTGGTCGGCTCGCCCAAGCTGCCCGATTACAAGCCCCGGAAGGGAGAGCGCCAATGAAGAAGCTCGCGATCCTCGCCCTGCTGCCGTTGGTCGCCGCCGTCGCGGGCTGCATCCGCTTCGGCGCCGAACCGCCGCCGTCGCTGCTGACGCTCAACACCCAGGCGGCGCTGCCGGCCGGCGCGGTGCCGGGCAGCGGCACGCCGGTCGCGGTCGTGGTGCCGTCCGCGCCGCAGGAGATCGCGACGCAGCGCGTGCCGGTCCGCGCGACCGACACCAGCATCGCCTATGTCAAGGATGCCGTCTGGGTGGAGCCGCCCGCGCGGCTGTTCGCGCGCCTGCTGTCCGATACGCTGATCGCGCGCACCGGGCGGATGGTGGTGTCGGGGCGGCAGGCGTTTTCCAATCCCGGCGCCACCCTCGGCGGCGAGCTCAGGAGCTTCGGCATCGACGCCGCGGGCAACCAGGCGGTGGTGATCTACGACGCCAGCCTGATCCGCGAGCAGGGCGGCAAGCTGGAGAAGCGCCGCTTCGAGGCGCGGGTCCCGGCGAGCGCGATCGAGCCGGGGCCGGTGGGCGTGGCGCTCAATCAGGCGGCCAATCAGGTCGCGACCGAGGTCGCCGACTGGGTGGGGCGCTGAATCTAACGTCACCCCGGCGAAGGCCGGGGTCCCACCAAGCCTCCAGCCCGATACTCGAACCTCTTGTCCGACGATTGCGGCACAGTGGACCCCGGCCTTCGCCGGGGTGACGAATGCTGGTTCTTCGCCTACGGCGCCCGGCGCACGCCGATTGCCAGATCACAGACATTGGCGCCGACCGGCACCGTCGGCGGCTCCGGCGTCTCGCGCGATTTGATGTAGGCGGCGAAGCGAGCGTTATCCGTCGCCCGATACTGGAAATGCGGCCGCTCGGCGGCCGGCAGCTCACTCGCCAGGCGCACGCTGACGATGCCGGTGCGCTCGGCTGCCGTGGCATAGACCCCCATCGGGGCCTCGCTCCGGGGCAGCGACGACAGGTTGGCCATTCCCTCGATGATCCGCCCCACCACCGTGTAGTTGCGGTCGAGCCGGCGCGCCGACTGGCCGATCGGCGTGAACAGCTCCGATCCGCTGCCGGTGTTGGGCAGCGCGTCGCGTGCGACTCCGACCGAGCCGTAGCAATGCGTCAGCCACGCCTTCTTGCCATCGGTCGCGATCGGCCAGCCGTCCGCGGTGAAGCCCGAGGCCGACGAATAGGCGTCGGCCTTCCCCATCCGCTGCGCCGCCTCGAACGCGCCGATCTCGAACTCGGCGGCGGGCGAGGGCACGACGTCCGCCGGCAGCGGCTTCTTCTCTGTGGGATCGCCCCACTGAGCCACCCAGTTCTCCTGTACGCGATAGACGCTCTCGCCGTCCCACCAGCGCGCGGCGATCAACCGCTTGATGTTGGCGACGTGCTCGGGCGCGAACCGCGGCGCGAGCCGGACCGCGACAGTGCGGTTGCCGGTGAGCGAGATCACCATGATCTCGTCGTCGGGAATCGCGCGCCAATCCTCGGGTGCGGGATCATAGGGCTTGGGCGGCGTGGCAGGGGCGGCTTGCGCGAGCAGCGCGGCGAGGATCGGCATCAGCATGAGCGGAACGTCGCACGCACGCGAAGGTCGCGCAATCGCTTGCCTCCCGGCCGCGCGTCCCTTAGGGCGCTTCGCTCGCGGAGCGGTGGCCGAGTGGTCGAAGGCGCTCGCCTGGAAAGTGAGTATACGGCAAAACCGTATCGAGGGTTCGAATCCCTCCCGCTCCGCCACCAACCCCTCCACAGGGGTTCGTAAAAGACCACTGGGATCGACCTTTTCTCCCTGATTACCGATGTTTAGCTGACCAGATCGGCCATGGCCGTCCGTATCCGTCCGAGCCCATTTGGTGATTCGGCGGGATCGGAACGTGGTACGCGCGGTCGAAAAACGTGGTACTTTTGGGAGATCGACAATGCTCAGCGAATCCAAGGTCCGCGCGGCCAAGCCGCGTCCCAAGCCCTACAAGCTCAGCGATAGCAATCGCCTATTTCTTCTCGTGACCCCGAGCGGCGGTAAGCTCTGGCGCTGGACCTATACCTATGACGGCAAGCAGAAGGGCATGGCGTTCGGCGCCTACCCTCATGTGTCCCTGGCCGACGCTCGGGCCAAACGGGATGAGGCTTATACCCAGCTTTGCGAGGGCCACGACCCGTCCGTGGTGAAGAAGCTCAAGATCGAGGCCAATATCGAAGCGGGGCGTCAGACGTTCGAGCGGGTCGCACGCGAATGGCATGAGAATGCCAGGGCGCAGTGGGCGGCAATCCACGCGAGCGACGTGATCCGCAGCCTGGAGCGGGACGTCTTCCCCACGATTGGTGCGCTTCCCATCGCGCAACTGACGCCGCCGCTCGTGCTGGGCGTGCTGCGGGAGGTCGAGGCGGGCGGATCGATCGAGACGGCCAAGCGCATCCGGCAGCGTATCTCCGCCGTCTTCGTCTACGCGATCGCGCAGGGCATCGCGGCGACCGATCCCGCCGAGAAGCTGGACGCCGTCCTCAAGCCGCTCCGCAACGGCCGACAGCCCGCGATCACAGAGCTCGCGCCGCTTCGCAAGATGATCATCACGGCCGAGGAGGACTATGCCCGTCCGATCACGCGTCTGGCGCTGCGCTTCCTCGCCTTGACTGCGGTGCGCCCGAGCGAGCTGCGGGAAGCCCGCTGGGACGAGTTCGAAGAACTGAACGGCAAGGAGCCGCTCTGGCGCATTCCTTCGGCCCGCATGAAAGGGGACCTTAATCGCAAGGAGGAGGTCGACGGCGATCACCTCGTCCCACTCGCTCACCATGCGGTTTCGGTGCTCAAGGCCCTCTGGCCGCTCACCGGCACCGGCGAGTTGCTGTTCCCGAGCAATCGCCATACGCATCGGCCGATGAGCGAGAACGCGATCGGCTATTTGCTCAACCGTGCCGGCTATCACGGCCATCATGTGCCGCACGGGTTCCGCGCCGCGTTCTCGACGATCATGAACGAGTGGGGCCGAGCGGCATGGCAAGGACCATGACCGCAAGGTCATCGACCTGATGCTGGCCCACGTCCCCAAGGAAAAGGTCGAAGGCGCCTACAATCGCGCCGCCTACATGCCGCGCCGGCGTGAGCTCGCACAGGTTTGGGCGGATATGCTGAGCGATGGCCTTCCCGATCCGGGCGCTCTTATCGATCGGCCGGTGAAGGCAATCGGGCCGCGGTCACGGCGGTCGTTTGCGCCGCTCGTTGACGGCAACTTCCGATTTCCGGCTCGTCGCCGGGCGGCATGACGAAAGTGGCGGGGCATCGCCCCGCCGCAACGATAAGAGATAGAGCGTTCCGACCACGGTGCGCCAGCCTGCCGCCTCCGCTTCGTCTCAACATCGTGCGCTCAGCCGCAGCTACTCTTCATTCCAATATGCACGATATCGTTCGATTTACTATTGGTTGCTGGCCGATGGGCGAAGGCGGGGGCCGCGAAGATTCAAACTACCGGTCAACAGGATTGCCGCACCGCGGCCGGGTGCCTCCGCGCATGTCCAAACCCCAGGGCTAAAGGCGGCGGCGCATGTCCAAGCATGTTTCTCACGCCCGGCTTGGAGCGGTTTGGGGCTGGCCTCAGCTGCGTCAAAACAATCGAATTATATCAGCATTATAATGTTCTTATAATCTCGTCCCACGCTACACATTTCGTCTGCCCGAGATCACCGTGGCGCCCTGCGCGGCAATTGGGAGAGATTCGTCTCGGGGCTGCCAGGCGGGGTCTCGGGCCTCTTGCCGAGATCGACCATTGCGCGTTCCAGCCGCTCGAACCGCGCCGTGATTTCGGCGAGTGGATCATAGTCTGCAGCCTCGGCGATCACCTTGAAAGAGCGCCAGATCCGGCGCGCGGTTCCCATGAGCTTCATCGCGATTGCTCCTTTTCCGGGACCGGCCTGTTGCATTACGCCGCTCGCCAGCCTGCGAGCGCGTCGAGGGACGGTCTCAAGGCAGTGGCGAGCGTTGCAAGCGTGTAGACGTGGCTTGCCCGTGGCGGCGGCAGATAGTGCCGCTCGACCAGCCCCGCGCGTTCCAGCGCGCGAAGCCGGTCAGTCAGGATGTTCGCACTGACGCGCGGAATTGCGGTTCTCAGGTCCGCGAACCGGTGCTCGCCGGCATTGAGACAAAGCAAAATCTGCAATGTCCAGCGCCCCTCGATCTTCTCGAGCGGATCCCCGCCCGGGGTGGCGATCCCTCGGCAGGACATCCCAGATGGATCGACGGGTTTAGCTATGCTCACGCTGCTGCCACCACCATCGCCGCTGCCGGCGGCGGACTCTGCTCGCCTGGCTTGATCCGGTACCAGAGCGCATAGAGCGCGGGCAGGAACACCAGGGTCAGGACCGTTCCGACCAGCGTGCCGCCGATCAGCGTGAAGGCCATCGCCCCCCAGAACACCGAATGGGTGAGCGGCACGAAGGCGAGGACCGCCGCCAGCGCCGTCAGGATCACCGGCCGTGAGCGCTGCACCGTCGCCTCGACCACGGCATCGAACGGCGTCCGGCCATGCTCCTCATTCTCATGGATCTGCCCGATCAGGATCAGCGTGTTGCGCATCAGGATGCCGGCCAATGAGATCAGCCCCAGAATGGCGTTGAAGCCGAACGGCTGACCGGTCAGCAGCAGCGTCGGCACCACGCCGATCAATCCGAGCGGCGCGGTCAGCAGCACGATCGTCATCGCCGAGAAGCTGCGGACCTGCAGCATGATGACGATCATCATCAGCAGGATCATGATCGGGAAGACCGGCGCCAGCGCGGCATTGGCCTTGCCCGCCTCCTCGATCGAGCCGCCCATGACGATGTGATATCCCGACGGCAGCGTGTCGATCACCGGCCGGAGCTTCCTGAACATCGCGGTCGAGACGTCGGGCGGCTGCAGGCCGTTGGCGATGTCGCCGCGCACGGTGATCGTCGGCATGCGATCGCGACGGAGCAGGATCGGATCCTCCATGCGCAGCTCGAGCGTGCCGATCTGGCTGATCGGCACGCGCTGGCCGTTCGTCGCGGTCAGCGTGAAATCGCCGATACGCGCCGGATCAAGCCGCGCCCCGCCGGCGGAGCGCGCGACCATGTCGACGGTGCGGATGTCCTCGCGGACCTGCGAGACCGTCACGCCCGAAAGAAGGAACTGAAGCTGCTCGCCGACATCGCCTGAGGTCAGACCCATCGCGCGCAGTCGGTCCTGATCGAGCACGAAGTGCAGCGTCGGCACGAGCTCGCCCCAATCGGTGTTGACGGTGCGCATCATCGGATCCGCGACCATGATCGCGCGGACCCGCTCGGCGATGGCGCGCACCTTGTCGACGTCGGGACCGCTGACGCGGAACGCCACCGGATAGGGTGAAGGCGGGCCAAAGACGAGCTGCGTCACCCGTACCCGCGCCGCGGGAGCGAGACCGTCGGCTACCGCCTGCCGCAAGCGCTCCTTCAAGGCGTCGCGTGCCTCCTCGTCGGGCGTGCGCACGACGATCTTGGCGAAGGACGGGTCGGGCAGTTCGGGCGAAAGCGCCATGAAGAAACGCGGTGCACCCTGCCCGACATAGGCGGTAACGACCTGCGCCTCCGGCTGTTTGCGCAGCCAGGTTTCGACCGTTCCCGTCGCGGCGCTGGTCTGCTCGATCGAGGTGCCCTTGGGCATCTGGACCTCGACCAGAACCTCGGGGCGGTCGGAGGTGGGGAAGAACTGCTTCTTCACCAGCGCCATGCCCGCGCCGGCGACGAGGAACGCGACCAGGGTCGCGATGGTCACCAAACGGTTGCGTGCCACCGCCCAGCGGATCAGACGACGCACCCTTTGGTAGCGCGGCGTCTCGTAGATGGCGTCGTGGCCGCCTTCGACCGGCTTGATCGCCGGTAGCAGCTTGACGCCCATATAGGGCGTGAAGACCACCGCCACGACCCAGGAGGCGAGCAGGGCGAAGCCGACGACCCAGAAGATGTTGCCGGCATATTCTCCCGCCGTGGACTTCGCGAAGCCGACCGGCATCAGGCCGATCACCGTCACCAAGGTGCCCGCCAGCATCGGTGCAGCGGTGTGGCTCCATGCATAGGCCGACGCCTTGATGCGGTCGAACCCCTCTTCCATCTTCACGACCATCATCTCGATCGCGATGATCGCATCATCGACGAGCAGGCCGAGCGCCAGGACCAGAGCGCCGAGCGTGATACGGTCCAGCACCCTGTCGGTCGCCCACATGATGACCAGGACGATCGCAAGCGTCAGCGGCACCGCGCCCGCCACGACGATGCCGACCCGCCAGCCGAGTGCGATGAAGCTGACGATCATCACGATCGCGAGCGCTTCGAAGAACGTCCGCATGAACTGGTCGACCGCCGCCGAGATGTTCACCGACTGGTCGGTCACGGGATCGAGGACCATCCCGAGCGGCAGCTCGGACGAGATCGCCTGGACTTCGGCCTTCAGCGACTTGCCGAGATCGAGCCCGTTCCAGCCCTCGCGCATCACCACGCCCAGCAACAGGGCTGGTTCGCCCTGGTTGCGGATCAGGAAGGTGGCCGGATCCTCATAGCCGCGACGAACCTCGGCGATGTCCGCCAGGCGCACGGTCTTGCCATTGGCGACGATCGGCAAATCGCGAATCTTCTCGAGATCGTCGAACGCGCCGTCGAGCCGCACCAGCACCTGCGGCCCGTTGGCCTCGATAGCGCCGGCCGGGGTGACCAGGTTCTGCTGGGCCAACGCCGAGAATATCGCGCGCGGCGCGATCCCCAGCGTCGCCAGCCGGTCCTGCGCGAACTCGACATAGATGCGCTCGGGCCGTTCGCCGACGATATTGACCTTCTTGACGCCGGGGACGTGGAGCAGCCGCTGGCGCAGCGCCTCCGCCTGGCGGGCAAGCTCGCGCTGCGGCTCGCCCTTCGCCTTCAGCGCATAGAGTGCGAAGGTCACGTCGCCATATTCGTCGTTGACGAACGGACCAGCGACGCCGCGAGGTAGCTTGGGCGCCTCATCCTGCAGCTTCTTGCGCGCCTGGTAGAACTGCTCCTGCACTTCAGAGGGGGGCGTCTGGTCGCGCAGGATCAGCGTGGTGAAGGCAAGGCCGGGCCGGGTGAAGGTTTCCGCGCGATCGTACCAGCGCAGCTCCTGCAGCCGCTTCTCGAGCGGCTCGGCGACCTGATCCTGCATCTCCTGCGCGGTGGCGCCAGGCCAGGCGGTGACCACCGTCATCTGCTTGATGGTGAAGCTCGGATCCTCGGCGCGGCCCAGGCTGAGGAAGGCTACGATCCCGGCGAGCGTGATGGCGATGATGAAGAACAATGTGACCGCCCGCTCGCGGACGGCGAGGGCGGACAGGTTGAACTTGTCCCTGGGCTCTTGGGTCTCGCTCAATGGACCGCTCCCGCCGCGATGCGGACCTGCTGGCCCTGGTGGAGCATGTGCGCGCCCAGCGCGACGAACCGCTCGCCCGGCCGCAGCCCGGCCGTCACGGTCGCGGACTCCTCGCCGATCGTAGCCAGTTTCACCGAACGCCAGTTGACCTTTGGGCTCGCCCGGCCGGCAATCACCCAGACCCCCGGCCCTTGTCCGCGATCATAGATCGCGCTGAGCGGAACCGAGAGCGTCGGTGCCTGACCGGGTACGCCCAGGCGGATCGTGACCGTCGAACCCAACGGGGCGGCCGCGGGAGCGCCGGCAAGGACGAAGCGCGCCTCGAAGGTCCGCGTCGCCGGATCGGCCGCATCACTGAGCTGCCGCAGCCGCGCGGTGCCGCCAAGCCCGCTATAGGTCCGCGCCTCCGCCTCCGTGCCCAGCGCGGGCCGAAGCGTCTCGGGCAGCGCGACGATCGCTTCGCGCGGGCCTGAGCGCGCAAGCCGGACGACGGTCTGGCCGGCAGCGACCACCTGTCCCGGCTCGGCCAGCGTCTCGGCGACGGTGCCGTCCGCGTCGGCGACGAGCACCGTATAGCCGGCATCGTTCCGGCTGACGCGCGCCTGCGCCTCGGCGGCGGAGAGCTGCGCGCGTGCGGCAAGGGCCGCAGCCTTTGCCTGGTCATAGGCGGAAGCCGATACCGCCCCTGCCGACACCAGATCGCGGTAACGCGCCTCGTCGGCGGCGGTCTGGACCGCGCGGGCGCGTGCGGCGGCGACGGTGCCGGCCGCTGCCTGCGCCACGAGCGTATAGTCGGTCGGGTCGATGCGCATCAGCGGCTGCCCACGGCGGACGACCTGCCCGGCGTCGACCAGCCGCGCCACCACCTTGCCCCCGACTCGGAAGCCGAGGTCGCTCTGCACCCGCGAGCCGACGATGCCGGTGAACTCGTGATTCGCGCCCTCGGCCGCGCCGGCTGCAGCGATTCGCACCAGCGGCGGCGCGGTGCGCGGATCGGCGTCCGATTGCCCGCATCCGGCCAGCGCACCGGCTGCCAGTCCAAGGATCCCGACCGTTCGGGCGCAAGACGATATCGACACGCAGGTTCCTCCTGTCCAGTCGGAACCAGATGTCATCAAGTGACCAATATGTCAACTAGTCACAAGCAAGCGCTCGGCCTCAAGGCGCGAGACTGCGCAGCACCAGCCCGGTCACCTCGGTCTGCGCATCGGGCAGAAGGTCGAGGCTGCGCTCGAGGAAAACCGGGTCGATGAAGGGCAGGAAGGCATAGAAGATCGACCGGCGGGTCTCGTCGAGCGGGGTCTTGCGCTCGAACTCGCCATTCTCGCGGCCTTCCTTCAGGATCTCTTCGAGCAGGCTCTGCAAGCGCTCGGTATAGGCCCGCACGACCTCCCAGTTTTCGGACGAGGCATTGACCGCGAGCTCGTAAAGCTTGCGATCGGAGAAGAGCAGCTCGACGGTTGCGGTGGTGGCGGTTTTCGCAAATCTGCGCAGCTTGTCGGTTGCGTCCTGTCCCTGATCCACCGCCTCCCGGACCTGGTCGAACAGCCCGCTCACGCACTCGTCGCAGATCGCCTCGCCGATCGCCTGCTTCGATTCGAAGAAGCGGTAGATATAGGCCTTGGAGAAGCCGATCTCGCGCGCGAGATCCGAAACTGTCGTCTTGGTATAGCCATAATGCGCGAAGCATTCGCGCGCTGCCTTCACGATCTGGTCCCGTACCGAATGTTCCGCCGGCCCGCGCGCGGCGGCCTTGCTTGTGCTCTGATTTTTCATGGCGGCATCCATAGCGCCAAAAGCCCGGATTGACAAATTGTGACCATTTTCGTTATTAGTCATTGCCCCTGAGATGGTTCATGGGCTGTTGGCGGACGATCGCATGCGCATTTCATCTTCAATCCTGACGGTTGTCGGGACAGCCGGGTTGCTCGGCGGCTGTGCCGTCGGTCCGTCCTATGTGGCGCCGGAGGTGGCGGCGCCACTGGCGTTCATGGGCAGTCCCGCCGTCGAGGCCGCCACGGGCCAGGCCGCGAACGTCGATCTGGTGAACTGGTGGCGATCGTTCGACGATCCGCTGCTGGCGAACCTGGTCGAACGCGCGCTGGCGCAGAACCTCGACCTGCAGCAGGCGAGCGCCCGTGTCGTGCAGGCGCGCGCCGCGCTGCGCCACGCCAGGGCCGACCTCCTTCCCTCCGGACAGGTCAGCGGCCAGGCCAGCGAGAACTATCAATCGCTCGAGACGCCGCAGGGCCGCATCGCCAGCGCCTTGCCCGGCTTCGAGCGCGAGGCGCAGAGCTATGACCTGAACCTCGGCGCGAGCTGGGAGCTCGATCTCTTCGGGGGCAAGGACGCCGCCCGCGACGCCGCACGGGCCGACTGGCAGGCATCCGCGGCCGGCGCCGCCGCGGCGAGACTGGCCGTCGCGGCGCAGACCGCCGACACCTATGTCGCGATCCGCAGCCTGCAGGCGCGGCTCGACGTCGCCCGGGACCAGCTACGGGTCCAGCAGCAGCTGGTCGATCTGGTCGCACTCCAGTATCGAAAAGGCGTGGCGGCCGAATTGCAGCTGCGGCAGGCCGAGGGGGCACTGGCGCAAGTCAAAGCCGGCGTTCCGGAGCTCGAGCAGAATCTCGACGCCGCGATGAACGCGCTGGACGTGCTGCTCGGCCTCCAGCCCGGCTCGACCCGACCCGAGCTCGCGGCCGTCGCGCCGATCCCCAATGTCCCTGCGGTCGCGGACGCGGGGGGCCCGGCCGCCTTGCTGCGCCGGCGGCCGGACATCATCGCGGCGGAGCGCACGCTCGCCGCGTCTAATGCGCGGATCGGCGTCGCGATCTCCGAATATTATCCGAAATTCTCACTGAGCGGGCTGCTCGGCACGGCGACCATGGGCGTCGGCGGATTGTTCGGCGGCAATGCCACCCAGGCCAGCGGCGTTCTCGGGTTGCGCTGGCGCCTGTTCGACTTCGGCCGCATCGATGCCGAGATCGCCGCCGCGCGCGGCCGCAACGCCGAGGCGCTCGCTGCCTATCGCCTGACGGTCCTCAGGGCATCGGAGGATGTGGAGAACGCCTTTTCGGCGCTCGTCAAGCAGCAGGCCCGCGCGCAGATCCTCGACCAGGGTGTCTCTTCGCTCACCAGGGCGCGCGCATCCTCGCTCGCAGCCTATAAGGGCGGCGTGTCCAGCCTGCTCGACGTGCTCGACGCCGACCAGCGCCTTCTCGCCAGCCGCGATGCCGAAATCCAGTCGAAGGCGGCCGCCGCCCGCGCCGCCATCGCTTCCTTCCGGGCGCTCGGCGGAGGATGGGATGCCTCGATTGCGGCCGGCTGAGCCGGCAAGGTGGGTCCGGCTTCAGGGTCGCTGCTGCATGGGCGGCTTTCTCGCCGATGCAGCAGCCCTGCCCACTGCCCGGCTGGACCATATTGCGTGCCGGCAACCCAATCCCCTCCATTCACAACGCGGAGCCCATCACCATGGATGACGTCATCATCATCGGCGGCAGCTTTGCCGGTCTCGCCGCCGCGCTGCAGCTCGGCCGCGCCCGCCGCAAGGTCACCGTTCTCGATACCGGCCTGCCGCGCAACCGCTTCGCCGGCCACTCGCATGGCCTGCTCGGCCATGATCACAAGCCACCGCTGGACATCCTGGCCGAGGCGCGGCAGCAGCTGGCGCGCTATCCCACGATCAGGCTGGTCAATGCCCGGGCCGACAGTATCTCGGGCGCCATCGACGATTTCTCCGTCCTCATTGGCGATGGCGAAAGCCTTGCGGCGCGCCGCCTGATCCTGAGCTATGGCGTCGTCGACCAGATGCCCGAGGTTCCGGGCTTTGCCAAAGGCTGGGGCAGATCCATCGTGCCCTGCCCCTATTGCGACGGCTTCGAAGTCGCCGACCAGCATTGGGGCCTCGTCTGGTCCGGCCCGCAGTCGCACAATCATGTCAGGCTGTTCCACGACTGGACCGACAGCTTGACGGTCCTGGCCGATGGCCACGAAATTCCATCCGATATCCGAACCGATCTGTGGCGCCGCAAGATACCTGTCGTCGATGGCCGGATCACCGAAATCGGCCATCACGGGAGCCATAGCGCCACCGTCGTGCTCGATACCGGCTCCAAGGTTTCGGTCGACATCCTGTTCGCGCATCCGCGCAACAAGCCGTCCGCGAGCCTGCATGAATCGCTGGGTCTCGCCACGGTCGATATGCCCCTCGGCATCGCCCTCAAGGCCGACGAGCGCCGCGAAACCAGCATGCCCGGCATCTACGCCGCCGGCGACCTCGCCAATCCCCTTATGCCCTCGGTCACCACGGCATCCTGGCAAGGCGCGATGGCGGGCATCTTCGCCCAGCAATCGATGCTGGTTTGAGAGCACAGATTCCGCGGTTGCCGCGGGCCATTCTATTCTGAGAGTTGCGGCCGGCGGCAGGGACAGGCGCCGGTTGCTTGCAAGCTATTCCACGAGTGGGATACACGGCTGGGTAAGCCAGTATGACTCCGTTTCGTCGGAACACCAAAACCCCTCGAATAGCCTGGCGATCTTCAGGCCTTGGAGCGCCTCCGCTTTCCCAAGAATCAGTGTGTAGAAGCTATCCCAATGGACCCATGCTAAAAGCGAGTGATCGGGGGCGATCAAACGTTTCACGCCATATTGTGGGAGGTCGGTCATGCCGTCCCACAGATCACCTTGTTCCAATAGGCTAACGTTTACTAGGCGCTCGTCATCGCCAAACTCATCTCCCACGATCAACTGGTTATTACCGGCTCTTCTGAAGACGGCGGCGAGGCTGGTTTGCATTAGCGGCTCGAAGCGTCCTTCGGTGGGCGGAAATATGCGATGCTGAGAGCAGTAAGAAGCTAGCCGATCGGACTTGGCGGTGTCCGCAAGGTCATGTCTGAGGCCGCCGATACTCGTTCGAAGAGCCTGATCCAATTCGCGGTGGTCGGCAAAACCGGCCTGCTGGCAGATCGTTCGCCAGCCGATCTGCCGTCCATATCGCTTTGCCACGCCATCGACGCCTTCGGGATCAATCTCCTTGCCAACGCGTCGATTAGCCGCCTCTTCGTCCATCCACTCCAATAAACCGAGTGTGGCTGGTGCCGCTGAACCTGAGAGGACCAGCGTCCCATGTTCGCAGGTTTTCGGGTCTAGCCCTTCTACAGTGAAAAATGGATGGAGGGCGACAAAGCCGTGCGTGTATGCGCCACCAAACCAAGGTAAGATTGGGGTGCCGTCCGGCGGGCCAAACTTATCTCGGTCGATCGTATCCATGCCCCGTTCTAATTGCCAACCGGTGCGATGTCAGCTCCCGCACTAAGGCGACTCCAGAGCGAGTGCTACATTTGGGGCGTAAGCGGTCATTCCGCTGAGACGGCTCTCGATCGGCAGCTATCGAGGATCTCGCGCCCCAAAACGGACTGACCGCTCATGGCCCGACATCGGTAGGGCGGGTACTGGTGTAAGTCGCCGGCCCCATAATCACGGTCGCTCAGCGGCTAAGTCGCCATCCTTGGAAGCTATCGTTGGCCCATGTTCGGCGGACACGCAGATGGTCCACTCTAGTTAACTGTCGCGAGCGAAGACAGCGAAGGCGCGGACGCTCGCCCGGTCTGTTCGCTCACGTGATGGTGACTAGCCTTTACGTCGGGCATATGCACGGCGTGCTTTGGAGCGATTGCCGCAATCGCTCATCGAACACCATCGCCGCGGCTTGCTCCGGCTTTCATCGATGAACAGCCACCCGCAGTCCGGACCCGCGCACAGGCGCAGCTTCGCGGCGCGCTCGCTCGCGAGGAGGGCAACGAAGTCACGGGCGACCAGCCCGAGGAGCGACAGCGGCACGATCGCTTGATCGAAATGCCACCTTAGCGATTTCCCCGACCAGATCGGGGTCGGCAAGCTTCCGGACGCGCGCTGGACAACGGCATTCAGATCCGCCTCGTCGGGATCCTCGCTCCGAGCCACCGCAAGGCCGATCCGGAAGATTGCTTCGCGCAATGCGTGCACCCGCTCCAGCTCGATCTCCATGTGCGAGAAAGCAGCCGCCTGGTCGCTTTCGATCAGCCCTTGCTCAACGGCCCAAGCGACAACGTCCTGCCAGGTTTGCAGCCGCTCCGCGGGCTCGGGGGAGAGGTGCCAGCCGGCGGTGTTCGCGAACTCCAGCGACAGGCTGCCGCCGATCCCGGCCGAAATTCGTATCTGCTCCGTCATCGCCTTCTTTTTGCTTGTCGCGCGGACATAGCTAATCTAACCATATAACCGGTTAAACGGAATGCAGGTCCGCTGCCTGCGGCCGGCAATCGTCGAGGGAGGTCTCTTTGTCGAAGGGGCTGATGCTTTCATTCTACCTCGTGGCGTTGATGGCCATATCGGGGGTGGTGGCGACCTTGGCAATTGGCGGCCGGCCTGATCCGACGGGTCCAGCAGCCGCGCTTGACGGCACATGGCGCTTCCATCCCGGAGACAATCCGAGCTGGGCCGATCCGCAGCTCGATGACCTGACCTGGGATCGCATCGATCTGCTGTCGCTCCCAAGCAACCGCGATGGCGACGTCGGGTTGCCCGGCTTGCTGTCAGGCTGGAATGCGCACGGACACCCGAAACTGGAAGGATATGGTTGGTATCGCCGCCATGTAACCCTCCCGGCAGGCAGCGATTTCGCGGTCCTCGGCCCAACCATGGTGGACGATGGCTATGAGATGTTCTGGAACGGCCGTCCGCTCGGCGGCATCGGCCGTCTCGGCGCCCATCCGCATGTCATCGGCGCGCGTCCCTATCTGGCGCGGCTTCCCCGGCAAACCGGTGAACGTTCGGGAGTGCTGGCAATCCGGACGTTCATGCAGCCAGGCTTCGATCGTGATAATGTCAGCGGTGGTCTGAGAAGCGTGCCCACGCTTGCCGAGGCGAGCTTCGGCGAGAGTCTGCATCGCGCGCAGTGGATGCGGACGATCGCCGGCTACATCGTCGAAGTCGCGCTGCCGTTCATGATGATATTGCTGGCATGCATGGCGCTGGTCGCGGCCCGTTCGATCGCCAGGCCAAGTTTCGCGCGCTGGTTGGCTTTCGCGCTCGTCGCGACCGGCTTCCTTCGAATGGGTAATGCCATCGGATCCTGGACCGACCTGCTCAGCGCTCCCATGCTGGCCGTGCAGAATCCTGTAATCCTTTCGCCGCTCGCGATGCTCGGTTGGACCGCGGCCTGGAACGAGTGGGCGGACGGGCGCGATCGGCCGGTCGTCCTGCTGATCGCCCTGGCCGCCTGGGGAGCGAGAGTGGTCGGCGCCATCATGGAAATAACTGCTGTGACCACGCTCGCGCGCTATGTTTATATCGGGCTCTTTGTCGTGATCGCGCTCCGTATCGCCAAACGCGGCCCACAAAGGGGTTTGGCCCTGGCCACGATGGGCGTCGTTGCGACCGCCTTGTTCATCAACGAAATCAAAAAGCTGGGCATCCCGGACATCTGGTTCCCGTTCAATATCGGCGTGACCCTGACGCAATATGCGCTCGCGGTCGCGACGCTGCTTCTGCCCTTTCTGCTCAGCGGCGGCGACAAACGCGGTGCAACTGCACAGGCTGACTCGCCGGATCGCGCGCTTGCGGGCCCAACGGGTAGCTGACGGAGTCGGCTTCCCGCATCTGGCCACCCGAAACCTCCCAATCGGCAACCGGCCCATATGCCGATATCGAATGCTTCCATATCCAATGACCGAAACTGGGGCGGCTGCCGTCGCCCGCCTCGTGGCCCCGCGCTTCGGAATAGCCTCGGAGGCTGACGGCCCGATCGGCCCGTCAGCCGCCCGGCAACATGTGCCGCCGGTCGATGCACACTCGGCCGGTGCGGGGCGCGGTCAGTTCGCCGGCTGCGCGATGGGGAAGCGCCAACGGCCTTCGAGCACCTCCGCACGCGGGCGGAACAGGCGCACCGTATAGTTCCAGCCGTCCGTGACCGGCAGGCAGTTGGGCGTCGTGCCATCGCATCCGCCGAACTGGATGGTGACCGAGCCGTCCGCCGCCTTCTTCGCAGTGAGGCTGTTCACCGAATAGGCGTTGCCGGGATTGGAATCGAAATAGCCGTCGCGATTGTAGACGGTGACCGACCAGAAGCCGTCGACCGGCACCTCGCCGACCGTCAGCCTGTAGACGGTGCCGCCGTCGTTCCGTGCCGGCGTGACCGGATAGTAGAGCGCGTCCCGGTCGCGGTTTCCGCCCCAGAGCAGCGCGCTCGCGATCAGGTGCTTCACCGGATCGACGTCGCGGGCATGCGCGCCATAGGCGCCGCGCGTGTCGGTGAGCGTGGTGCCGAGGACGAGCAGCGCCGACCTGACCTTCTGCAGGCTGTCCTCGTCCCAGTCGGGAACCGCGAACGTGCCGGGGCTGCGCTGGCTGACCTTGATCGCGTCCTGCAGGGCATGGACCTGCCGGACCTCCTCCGGATCGGAGAAATCGACGAGGAAGCGGACCACCACCGTGGCATAGCGGGTGCCCGCCGTCTCCCTGGTCAGGGTGTAGGTGCCGGGCTCGTCATGGGCGATCGGCGTGAGCTGGTCCTGGTTGACGACCTGCATTCCCATGAAGCGCCTGGCGCCGTGCGGCAGCGTGATCGTCACCGGCCCGGCGTCGAGGTCGAACACGCCGAACGAATAGAGCGTGTCGCGGTTGGGGCGGATAATCCCCCGCTGCCCCGGCGCGGCGAGGGCGCGCCCGTGCTGGAGCTTGCCGAAGGCGCCGGCCTTCACCGTATGCGCGAAATAGACGTCGCTCTGCGCGCGGCTGTAGTTCTCGACGGTGACCGGCTCGCGCGCCGGTCCGGCCTGCTGGGCCGAGGCGGCCGGCCCCGCGACGGCCGCGGACGCCGCGGCGAGGATGACGGTACTGGTCTTTCGCATGATGCTCTCCGTTTGGACGGGCATGGGTCCATGCCTGCCTGCCAGACTGCCGATGCAGCTGGGCGCCGCGCCGTCCGGCGGGCGGCGGTCACGAACGATTTCCTTCGCCTCCGCATCTATCTCGTCAGATATGGAAGTGAAGACGCATGGATGGCAGCCTTCCTCTCGAATATGGTAGGAACGGCCATGGACCTGAACGCCGCCCGGATGTTCGTCGCCGTCGTGCAGGCGGGAAGCCTTTCGGCCGCGGCCGCCCGCCTCGACATCCCCTTGCCGACGCTGAGCCGCCGCATCCGCGCGCTCGAGCGCCAGCTGGACGTGCAGCTGCTGGAGCGCTCCGCGCGCGGTACCAGGCTGACCGACGCCGGGAACCGCCTCTACGAACATGCGGGCCGCGGCGTCGAAGCGCTGCTCGAGGCCGAGCAGGCGGTGGTGAGCGACCAGGCTCAGCTGAAGGGACGTCTGCGGCTCTCGCTCCCCCAGTCGTTCGAGCCGTGGTGGGACCTGCTCGCCGCCTTCCAGCACCGCTATCCCGACATCCAGGTGCATGTTCATTCGACCGAGCGGCGCGTGGACCTGACCGAGGACGGCATCGACGTCGCTCTGCGCGTCGGCGCGATCGTCCATGAGACGATGGTCGCCCGGCACATGCTGTCCTACCGGCATGTGCTCGTCGCCAGCCCGGAGCTGGTCGGGCGCCTGGGCATGCCCGCGGAACCCGACGCGCTCCACCGCCTTCCCTGCGCGGCCTGGGCGTCGCGCGTCGACGTTCCGCCCCGCTGGGAGCTCGGCGGGCACCGGATCGAGCCACGCTCCATCCTCTCGACCAACGACTATCATCATCTGCGCCGCCGCGCGCTCGACGGCGACGTGGTCACCGAGCTCCCGCCGTTCCTCGCCGGGCCGGCGATCCGCGAGCAGCGCCTGGTGCCGCTCCTTCCCGGGCACCCGCTGCCCGAACAGGCGATCCACCTGCTCTATCCGGCCCATCGCCACCCCTCGACGATCGTCCGGACCTATCTCGACTTCTGCCGCGGCTATCTCCCGCGGATCGTTGCAGCCTGTGCGGTCGCCGGCCCCGGATGACTGCGCCGCGTCGCCGCGTCCCGTTCCCGGCATCGTGGGCGGAGCGTCACGCCCCTTCGAGCAGCAGCGCGAGGATGTCCGGCGCGGCGCGTATCCTGCGCCGGTGATATTGCGCCAGCGCCCGGTTGAGGCCCGTGCGGTCGCCGGCGCCGAGCAGCGCCGCGATCGCCGCATGCTCTTCGGGAATGCCCTCCAGCGCCCGCGCCTCGACCTGCCGATAGGATGCCAGCCGGTCGTTGAGCCGCGCCACCGCCCGCCCATGCTCGCCGCTGCCGGTCGCCCGCGCGATCGCCAGGAACAGGCTGGGCGCGTCCGGCTCTCCCGGCCGGGGCGGAGGGGAACCGATGCGCTTGAACGCCGCCCGGCCGACGGCGAGGCCGAGGATGCTGCCCGTTCCAGGCATAGAGGTCGCGCAGCGCCGCCTCGCTCGGCAGCGGCACGCGGAACCCGTCATGCGCGGGTGCCTCGAGGTCTCGTCAGCCGGCCCCGGCGCCAGGACGACACGGTCCGTCTGAATGCTTTTCTGCTCGCCGCGCTCGAGTTCGCCCTTGATTGCTCCGGACTGGTCCACGAGCACGCGCCGCAATCTAAACCCTGCCGGACCACCCTGCCGGAAACCGAGTTCGATCAGCCGGCATTGGCCGGCAAAGACCTTGGTGGATAACTCCCGGCTGTATTCGCCGGCCATGGCGCGCTTGACGCCCTTGACGATCGTCGAGATCGGGCTGCCGTCATTCTCGAATTGCTCGGCGCAATAGTGGACGGCAATTCCCGCCCGGCGACATATATACTCATAATAGGCGCTCTCATCGGCATCCTGAAACCGGCCCCATCGACTGACGTCGTAGACGAGGATAGCCTGGAAGTCTGCCGCCCCGGCGCTTACGTCCTCGATGAGGCGCTTGAGCGCGTCGCGACCGTCGATGCGAAGGCCGCTCTTGCCTTCGTCCGCATAGGTTCGAACGATCGAGAAGCCGCGGCTGGCGGCATAGTGTCGAATGGCCTCCGCCTGATTCTCCGTGGAGTATCGCTGATGGTCGGTGGACATCCGGACATACTCGGCGGCCCGTATCTCCGTCGGTTCATCTGAACGCTGGGTCTGCGGATCTAGCCAACTCTCCAAGCACCGGACCTCACTGTTCATCGTGCGGCCGCGCCTGACGATTCCTAGAGATGGTGTGAGCGCAGGACTCGTCCCGCACGCTTGACGACATAGCGGGAAAGGAATGGAAGATGTTTCCGAAAACGGGCAGCAGATTACATTCCGGGAGCGGCGAGACCGATCTGGCGATCATGATATCGCAGGCACTCTTTGCAGAGCTGGGGGCCAGTCACCGAGCTACGAAGACCGCGATGGGGTGGACGGGGGCCAGCGAGCGCACGGTCAAACACTGGCTGGCGGCAGCCCACGTGCCGAAAGGCAATCATCTTGTGTCGCTGGCCCGGCACTCCGACCAGGTGCTCTGGGCCATTCTCATGGCAGCTGGCCGCGGGGATTTGCGCATCGCACTGGATCTGGGCACGATACGGGTCAAGTTGCTTGAACTGGCCACGCTTCTGGAAGGGGAATGAGCCGATTGCGCATACCGGCGCAGTCCTTTGTCGCTTCAGCTTGGCACTGGCTCGTGTTACAAAACCTCTGAGAGATTTTAATTCAATCTGAGGATTCGTCACATGGCGCCCGTGCCAGAGACCCAGCGCGACCGGCTGCGTGACCTGCTCGTCCAGCACCCCGTCGCGCGTGCGCAGGAGCTGCGCAATGCCGGCATCGCCGCTGCGACGATCGCGCGCGCCGTGAAGGACGGCGAGGTCGAGCGCGTCGGCCGTGGCCTCTACCAGCGTCCGGACGCAGCGATCGATGCGGCGCACGCGCTTGCCGAAACCGCGAAGCGAATCCCCAAGGGAGTGATCGCAATGGTCTCGGCGCTCGCTTTCCACGGGCTCACCGACCAGATGCCGCGCAAGGTCTGGGTGGCGATCGGGCCGGGCGACTGGTCGCCCGTCTCTTCCTATCCACCGACCCGGATTGTCCGTTTCAGCGAGAAATACCTCCGCGAGGGAGTCGAGCACCACATGATCTCGGGCGTCAGCGTTCCGATCTACTCGATCCCCAAGACGCTCGCCGACCTGTTCCGCAATTCCAAGCTGGTCGATCGCTCGGTGGCGGTCGAAGGGCTGCGTGCGGCGCTCGACCAGCGCAAGGCCACGCCGGCCGCGATCGCACAGGCGGCAAAGGCCGGCGGCGCCTGGCGCATCATGCGGCCCTATCTCGAGGCGCTCACTTTCAATGGCTAGTGAACGGGCCAACCGGGCGGCATCGGTCAAGGATCGTCTGCTCAACCTCGCCAGGCGCGACGGCCGCGTCTTCGACGTCGTGCTCGTCCGCTACGCATTGGAGCGCCTGCTCTACCGGCTCTCGCTCTCGAAGCACCGCGACCGCTTCGTGCTGAAGGGCGGCATGCTGGTCACGATCTGGCTGCCCGGGGGCAACCGCGAAACCCGCGACGCCGATTTCCTCGGCTACGGCGATGCCAGTGAAGCGACGATCCGCGCGACCTTCGCCGAGATCATGGCGATCGCAAGCGATGACGGCCTGCGCTTCGACATCGACAACATGACCGTCGCAACCATTCGCGACGACATCGAATATGGCGGCATCCGCCTGCGCGTGTCGGCCTATCTTGAGCGCACCCGGATTCCGATGGTGGTCGACATCGGCTTTGGCGACGCGCTTCCGACGCCGCCCGGTGAACTGGACTATCCGACCCTGCTCGACATGGAGGTGCCGCGGATTCGTTCCTATCCGCCGGTCACCGTCATTGCCGAGAAATTCCAGGCAATGGTCCAGCTCGGCATCGGCAATGGCCGGATGAAGGACTACTACGATCTCTGGGCGCTGCCGCAGGCCATGCCCATCGCGGCGGACGAACTGGATGCAGCGATCCGGGCGACATTCGAGCGGCGCGGGACCGACATACCGCGCGAGCGGCCGCCCGGCCTGTCCCCCGAGCTGGCCGACGACGAGACCAAGCAGCGCCAGTGGCGCGCCTATGCCGCCTCGATCGAGCTCGAAGGCGTGTCGTTGGCTGAGGTCGTCGAGGCCATCTGGGCTTTGGTCGGCCCCTCCTGCCAGCGACTGGCGGGAAGCTGAGGTCTTGCAAACGTATCGTGGGTTCGATTACCATGATGGGAGTCGAGCTGAGCCTGCAAGGCGTTGGTTTCAGGCGAAAAAGTCCTCATGGTACTTGTGGTATCCGGCGGACGAGGACGAATTCGGGTCTTTGCAAAAACAATCGCTTAGCGCCTGAGTTCGAATCCCTCCCGCTCCGCCACAGCTTTCCGATAACATATGGGTCAATCGGCGCCCGCGCCGCCTAGGGAGCGAATTGGAGAGATGCAAGCGAACCTCGTCTGGTCGGTATCGGCGCTGCTCGGGGAGGGGCCGATCTGGCTCCCCGCCGACGAGGCGCTGTGGTTCGTCGACATCAAGCAGGACCGGCTGCATCGCTTCGTGCCGGAGAGCGGCGAGCGCGAGACCTTCCATGTCGACAATCGCCCGAGCTTCGCGGTGCCGGCGGCGGCCGGCGGTCTGATCCTGGGGACGGGCCGCGAACTGGTACGGTTCGAGGACGGTGCGGTGGTCGAGCGGCTGGCCACGATCCCGATGCCGGTCGGCAACCGCACCAATGACGCGACCGTCGATCCCGAGGGGCGGCTGTGGTTCGGCACGATGGACGACGGCGAGCGCGATCCCAGTGGCCGCGTCTACCGGTTCGACGGCACGCTGACCGAGATGGGTTGCGCCTGCACCATCACCAACGGCCCGGCGGTGAGTCCCGACGGGCGCTGGCTCTACCATGTCGATACGCTCGCCGGGCAGGTCTGGCGTTACGATATCGGCGGCGATCCCGACCGGCTGGAGAATGGCGAGCTCTTCGTCACCATCGCGCCGGACGACGGCCATCCCGACGGCGTCACCTGCGACGCCGAAGGCTGCCTGTGGGTGGCGCTGTGGGGCGGCTGGGGCGTGCGGCGCTATTCGCCGGAGGGCGAGCTGATCGCCACGGTCGCTCTACCGTGCGCGCAAGTGACCAAGGTGGCGTTTGGCGGCCCGGACCTTCGCACCGGCTATGTCACCACCGCCAGCGTCGGCCTCAGCGCCGACGCGCTGGCGGCGCAGCCGCTCGCGGGCGGGCTGTTCGCGTTCGAGGCGCCGGCGCCGGGCCTGCCGCCCAACGTCGTGCGCTGATCAGAGTCTGCCCGTTTTAAGTTGAGGCGATGTGCTCCTGCGAAGGCAGGAGCCCTGGATCACCCGTATCGCTCGTGGCCAAGGCTCCTGCCTTCGCAGGAGCGCTGACGCCTAGAAGGCGAAGGGCGCCACCGTCTCCCGCTCCGCCGACAGGAAGGCATCGGCGACCAGCTCGAGCGGGCGCGGATCGACATCGCTTTCGCCCTTCGCGATCAGCTCGGCGAAGCGCGCATAAAGGCCGGAATATTCGCGGTCGGGCGCCTCGCGCGGTGCCTCGCCCGGCAGCGCCAGGATGCTGCCGCCCATCGACAGGCGCAGCGTGCCCGCGTCGGTATCGACCTCGATGTCCCAGGTCTGTGGGCCGGTCTGGAGGAAGTCGAACTCCGCCGTTACCGATGCCTTGCCCGACCGCATTGCCAGGCTGGCGGCGATCGGGGTGTCGCGCCCCTCCGGCGTCGCGAGCCGCGCCGAATCGAGCAGTACCGGCTCGGGCAGGATCGCGGTGACGATCGACAGCGCGTTGATGCCCGGATCGAACACCCCGAAGCCGCCCGCGGTCATGATCCATTCCTGACCGGGATGCCAGCGGCGGATGTCCTCCTTCCAGATCACCCGCACGGCATCGATACGCCGGTCCGCGAGCCACGCGCGTGCCGGCGCGACACCGGCGGCTTCGCGCGAATGCCAGGTCGCGAACAGCGTCACGCCCTTGGCCTTGGCCTGGCGGGCGAGATCGTTGATCTCGGAAACGGTGGCTGCCGGCGGCTTCTCCAGCATGACGTGCAGCCCCGCCGCGATCGCCTGGGCGGCGATGTCGTGGCGTCCGGCCGGGGGCGTGCAGAACGACACCGCGTCGAGCGCATGGCCGGCGGCGATCAGCTCGGCGATGTCGTGGTGCGCCGGGATGCCTTCCACATGGGCATGGCGGCTGGCGGTCGCGACCAGGGCGAAGCGCGGATCGGCGGCGATCGCGGGAAGATGCTGGTCGCGCGCGATCTTGCCAATTCCGACCAGGCCCAGCCTGATCGCCCCGCCCGCAGTCGCCATTCTCCACCTTCCTTTTATAAGATATATCTGCTTCTATCCCCGCCAATGGTGCTACCAACGGCGCCGCCGGACGGCAAGGGCGGTGCGACCGGATCAGGGAAAAGGGACGAGAGGATGACAGGCAGGATCACGCTCATGGCGGCCGCTGCGATTGCCGTGGTGCTAGCAGTGCCGGCCGAGGCCGCGACCGCGAGGCGCGGCAGCTTCGGCAAGCTTCCCGACGGGCGCGAGGTGCCGTCGGTCACGCTCAGCAACGGCAAGGGCGTGTCGGCGACGGTCATCGCCTATGGCGCGGCGCTGCAGTCGCTGGTGCTCCCTGACCGCGCGGGCAAGCCGGCAGACATCACACTCGGCTATCCGACGATCGACCTCTATCTTTCCAAGCCGCAGTATTTCGGCGGCACCGTCGGCCGTTTCGCCAACCGCATCGCCGCCGGCCGCTACAGCATCGGTGGACAGAGCTACCAGGCGCCGGTCAACGACGGCGCCAACTCGCTCCACGGCGGCAAGACCGGCTTCGATAAGGTGCTGTGGACCGTGGCGTCGGTGACGTCCGGTCCCACCGCATCGGTCACGCTGCGCTACGTGAGCCCCGACGGCGACCAGGGCTATCCCGGGACGATGACGGTCGACGCGATCTATTCGCTCGACGAGAGCAACGCGCTGACGATCGAGTATCGCGCGACCACCGACAAGCCGACGATCGCCAACATCACCAACCACGCCTATTGGAACCTGTCGGGCGAGGGCTCGGCGAACGGCGCGATGGGGACGCTCGTCACCATTCCGGCCGACACCTATCTCCCGACCGATTCGGGCGCGATCCCGACCGGCGAGTTCCGCTCCGTCGCCGGCACGGTGTTCGACTTCCGCACGCCGCACGCGATCGGCGAGCGTGTCCGCGATGCGAGCGACCAGCAGATCGTGTTCGGGCGCGGCTATGACCATAATTGGGTGGTGGGGAAGACCGTCACGTCCGACCTCCACCTGATGGCGCGCGCCCACGACCCGAGCTCGGGTCGTGGCTTCGAGCTGTGGTCGAACCAGCCGGGGCTGCAGTTCTATTCGGGCAATTTCCTCGACGGCACCAGCTCCGGCAAGGCGCGCCGCATCTACCGCGAGGGCGACGCCTTCGTGATGGAGCCGCAGATCTTCCCCGACACGCCCAACCAGCCGAAGTTCGGATCGGCGATGCTCAAGCCCGGCGAAACCTACCGCAACGTCATGACCTATCGCTTCGCCGTCGGCGACGGCGCCAAGTAGCTCAGTCGCCCTCGGCCGTCTCGATCAGCTCGAGCACGTCGCCGATGATCCGCCGCATCGCCGCGCGCGCGCCCTCGGAATCGCGCGCCAGGATCGCGTCCTTGACCGCGGCGTGATCGGCCACGCTCGCGCTGCGGCCCTTGATGCGGTTGGTGAAGCGGATCGAGGTGCGCAGCGCCGTCGCCACCACGTCGCGGAACTGGGTGTAGAAGGGGTTCTGCGACGCGCGCAGCACCGCGACGTGGAAAGCGATGTCCGCGTCGAGCGTGTCGTCGAGTCCCTTCTCCGCCGCTTCCATCCGCGCGAGTCCGGCGGTGATCCGCGCGAAATCCTCGTCGCTGCCGAAACGCGCCGCCAGCGCGGCCGCCTCCGGCTCGATCCCGGCGCGCAGCTGGTTGAACTGGCGCAGCAGGTCGACCGAGAATTTGCGCTCGAGCAGCCAGCGCAGCACGTCGGTGTCGAACAGGTTCCACGAGCTCGCCGGCTGGATCACCGTCCCCTGACGCGGCCGCGCGCTGAGCAGCCCCTTGGCGGTCAGCATCTTCACCGCCTCACGCGTTACCGAACGGCTGACGCCGTGTTGCTTGGCGAGCTCGGCCTCGGTCGGGAAGGTCTTGCCCTCGTAGTGGCCGGTGACGATGGCCCGTCCCAGGCTGTCGAGCATGCCGTAGGTCAGGTTGCGCCCGAGCGCCGCCCGCCCGTCGGCGGCCTCCGGATCGGTGTAGGAAGTCGCCATCCCCTCTTCGTCCTCATCTGAGGCCTATCGGCCGCCCTGTTCATCGCCTAGGTTAGCCGTTGCGTGGCGCTGGACAAGTCCCATAAATCAGATAAATGAACCGGATAGGCGCGAACAACGGCGGATAGTGCCGCCGGAACGGGGCGGGGAGAGCATGTATGGGGCTGTCGACCATCGATGTCATCGTCGTGATCGCTTATGCGATCGGCATCTTCGGCCTGGCGCAATGGGTATCGCGCGAAAAGGCGGGGCACGCCAAGGACACCTCCGACTATTTCCTCGCGTCCAAGAACCTGCCGTGGTGGGCGATCGGCGCCTCGCTGATCGCGGCGAACATCTCCGCCGAGCAGATCGTCGGCATGTCCGGATCGGGCTATGCGATCGGGCTCGCCATCGCCTCCTATGAGTGGATGGCGGCGGCGACGCTGCTGATCGTCGGCAAGTTCTTCCTGCCGATCTTCCTCAGGAACGAGATCTACACGATGCCGCAGTTCCTGGAGCGGCGGTACGGACGCACGATCCGCAGCCTGATGGCCTGGTTCTGGCTCGCGCTCTACGTGTTCGTGAACCTCACCTCGATCATCTGGCTCGGCTCGATCGCGGTGACCAAGGTCGCCGGCATCGACCAGAACGTCGCGCTGGTCGTGCTCGGCGCCTTCGCGCTGCTCTATCAGCTGCGCGGCGGGCTCAAGGCGGTGGCGCTGACCGATATCGTCCAGGTGACGCTGCTGGTGCTCGGCGGCCTGGTCGTCGCCTATCTGACCCTAAGCGAGATCGGCAACGGCGACCTGTTCGCGGGCTGGCACAAGCTCGTGACCACCGCGCCCGATCATTTCCACATGATCCTGAAGCCCGGCGATCCGCATTACATGGACCTGCCGGGCCTGTCGGTGCTGATCGGCGGCATGTGGATCGCCAACCTCAGCTACTGGGGCTTCAACCAGTACATCATCCAGCGCGCGCTCGCGGCCAAGAACATCAACGAGGCGCAGAAGGGCGTGTTGTTCGCCGCCTTCCTCAAGCTGCTGATGCCGCTGATCATCGTGCTGCCGGGTATCGCCGCGGTGCTGCTCGCGCCCGATCTGTCGAAGCCGGACGAGGCCTATCCGACGATGATGCGGCTGCTGCCGACCGGGCTGCTCGGCCTGGTCTTCGCGGCGCTGATCGCGGCGATCATCGCCTCGACCGCATCCAAGATCAATTCGATCGCGACGATCTTCACCCTCGACGTCTATGCCAAGTTCCGCGGCGTGCGCACCGCCGCCGAGGATTCTGAGGGCAAGGCGCGCGAGGAGCGGCACCTGGTGCTGGTCGGCCGCATCACCGCAGCCGCGGCGATCGCCATCGCCATCCTCACCGCGCGCCCGCTGGTCGGCGCATCGGAGCAGGCGTTCCAGTTCATCCAGGAGTTCACCGGCTTCTTCACGCCGGGCATCACCGTGATCTTCCTGCTCGGCCTGTTCTGGAAGCGCGCGAACGAGGTCGGCGCGATCGCCGCGGCGGTGGCGTCGGTGGTGCTGTCGGCGGTGTTCAAATATCAATGGGCGTCGCTGCCGTTCATGGACCGGATGGGCGTCGTATTCCTGATCGCGCTCGCGCTCGCGGTGGTGCTGTCGCTGGTCACGCCGCAAAAGCCCGGCACCGATACGATCGAGACCGGCGACGTGCGCTATGCAACCTCGACCGGATTCAATATCGGGGCGATCGGCGTGGTCCTGATCCTGGTCGCGCTCTACGCGACCTGGTGGTGATCCGATGAGTCTTGGCCCGCGCTTCCTCGCCGTCGATTGGGGGACGACCAACCGGCGGGTCTATCTGATCGAGGACGGCGCGGTCGCCGAGACCGAACGCGACGATCACGGCGTGGTCGCCGTGACCGATTTCGCCGGTGAGGTGACCGCGATCCGGGAGCGGTTCGGTGCCCTGCCGATGCTGCTCGCCGGCATGGTCGGGTCGAACATCGGTTGGCGGGCAGCTCCCTATGTCCCCGCGCCTGCCGGCATCGCCGCGCTGGTTGCCAATCTGCTGTGGATGGACGACCGCACCGCGATCATTCCCGGCCTGTCGTTCGTCGACGGCGGGCGGGGCGACGTGATGCGCGGCGAGGAGGTCCAGCTCCTCGGCGCCTGCGCGGCCGGCTTGGCGCCGGGCGACGCGCTGCTCGTCCAGCCGGGCACACATTGCAAATGGGCGGAGATGGCGGGCGGTGAGGTCGCGCGCTTCACCACGGCGATGACCGGCGAGCTGTTCGCATTGCTGCGCGGCCACGGCCTGCTCGCGGCGCAGCTCGGCGCCGACGTGACGCCGGGCGAGGCGTTCCTCGCCGGCGTGCGCGAGGGGGCGAAGCGCGACCTTGCCGCCTCGCTGTTCGGCATCCGCGCCGCCAAGCTGCTCGGCCTGCGCGACGACGAGGACGCCGCCTCCTTCGCCAGCGGTCTCGTCATTGGCAGCGACGTCGCCGCACGGCTCGCCGAGACGCGTCACGACCGCGCCTATGTGTTGGCCGACCCCAAATTGGGCGGCCTCTATGTCGCCGCGATCGAGGCGCATGGCCGTGCCGCCGAACTCGTCGACAGCCACGCCGCCTTCATCGCCGGCATCCATCAGATCGGAGCCCTGATCCCGTGAGTCACATCGCCGCCTTCGACGCTGCCTTCGCCCGCTGTCCGCTCGTCGCCATCCTGCGCGGCGTCCGCCCGGACGAGGTCGAGGCGGTCGGCGACGCGCTGGTCGCGGCCGGCTTCACGCTGATCGAGGTTCCGCTCAACTCGCCCGATCCGCTCGACAGCATCGCGCGGCTGGCGCGCCGTTTCGAGGGACGGGCGGTGATCGGCGCCGGTACGGTGCTCAGCGCCGCGGACGTCGCCGCCGTGCAGGGCGCGGGCGGCACCATGATCATCTCGCCCAACGCCAACCCGGCGGTGATCGGTGCGAGCGCGGCGGCGGGGCTGGTCTCGCTCCCCGGCATCGCCACCCCGACCGAGGCCTTTGCCGCGCTCGAAGCAGGCGCGACCGCGCTCAAGCTGTTCCCGGCGGAAGGGGCGTCGCCCGCCGTCGTCAAGGCGATACGGGCGGTGCTGCCCAAGGGGACGCGCGTGCTCGCGGTGGGCGGGATCACCTCCGCCGACCTCGCGCGCTGGACCGAGGCGGGCACTGCCGGGTTCGGCCTCGGCTCCGCGTTGTACCGACCGGGATTGACCGCCGATGAGGTCGGTAGCCGCGCCCGGGACTTCGTGGCCGCGCTGAACTGAGCGTCATCCCGGCTTTCACCGGGATGACGGCGTTTCTCCTCTCACTCATATCGCAGCGCATGGACCGGATTGGTCTGCGCCACCCGCCAGGCGTGGGCGGCGATCGTCGCGATCGCGATTCCCAGCGCCAGCCCGCCCGCGAGCAGGAACGGCAGGGGGCTGAGGCTGATGCGGCTCTCGAATCCGTTCAGCCAATCGCGCATCGCCCACCAGGCGATCGGCCAGGCGATCAGGTTGGCCACCAGCACCGGCCGGCTGAACTGCCAAACCAGCAGCCGCACGATGTCCTGCGTCCGCGCGCCCAGCACCTTGCGGATGCCGATCTCCTTGGTGCGCCGCTCGGCGGTGAAGGCGGCGAGGCCGAACAGCCCGAGGCAGCCGATCACCACCGCGAGGATGGCGAACATGCCGAACAGCTGCGCGCGCTGCTCGTCGCCGTTGTAGAGGTCATGGACGATGTCCTCCGCATGGCGCGCCTCGAACGGCACGTCGGGGGCGAGCCGCTTCCAGATCGCCTCGACACGCGCGCGGATCACGTCGGGCGCCACGCCTTGGTAGCGCACGAGCAGGTTGTTGTAGCCGACCGTCTGGTAATAATAGAGGATCGGCTGCAGCGGCTCGCGCACCGTACGGTAGCGCACGTCGCTGACGACGCCGACCACCGTCGCCGGCAGCCAGCCGTATTTCGCGGTGTCGGTGAGGCCGGTCTGGAGCGGCTGGCCGATCGCCGCCTGGGCACTGGCGAAACCGAGGCGCTTCGCTGCCGATTCGGACAGCAGCACGTTGACGCCGCGCGCCACCAGGGCGCGCTCGGCCGCATCGTCGGGCGGCGACGGCGTGGTCGCGTCATCCATCGGATTGGCTTCGGAGAAGTTGCGCCCGGCGATCAGCTTCATGCCGAGCGCGTCGATCACGCCGGGATCCATGCCGTAGAAGCCGATGTCGCTCTCGGTGGTGGCACCCGGACGCTTCGCGCTGGTCATCGAATTGTTGCCGGTAGCGACTCCGATCGTCGAGCGGCCGACGGCGGTCACGCCGGGAATGCCGCGGACCTCCTGGACCAGTGTCTTCTGGATGCGTTCGATCTTGGGCGTGCTGAGGCGCCGCACCTGGAGCAGCCCCTCGCGCTTGTAGCCCTGATCGGCCGAGCGCGCGTACATCGTCTGCGCATAGATGACGGAGGTGCACACGATCAGTCCGATCGACACTGCGAACTGCCCGATCACCAGGATCGAGCGCAGCCGCCCGCTTCCCTCGGCATCCGCCGCCGACTTGTTGGCCTTGAGCACGCGCGCGGGCTGGAAGCGCGACAGGTAGAAGGCGGGATAGAGCCCGCCGGCGAGCCCGACCACGACGATGAGGCCGAGGATCGGCAGCAGCATGCCGTCGCCGCCGAAATAATGCACGCTCATGTCGGTATCGAGGAAACCGTTGAGCGCCGGCGTCGCGAGCTCGACCAGCGCGAGCGCGATCAGCATCGCGATCGCCGCCACCAGCACCGATTCCCCCACGAACTGCGTGACGAGCTGGCGTCGGGTCGCGCCCAGCACCTTGCGCAGCGCCACCTCGCGGGCGCGCTGGCTGGCGCGCGCGGTGGCGAGGTTGGTGAAGTTAACGCAGGCGATGCCCAGGATCAGCAGCGCGATGACGATGAAGCTGATCATCGTCGCCTTGTCGCCGGTGGATCGCTGCGCCCCGACCTGCGCCTCGCCGAGGTGGATGTCGCGAAGCGGGGTGAGGTGCCAATCCTGGACATCGCCCTGGTTGGTGCGCTTGCCGTCGGTGATGTCGTCGGGGATGTTGCGCTTCTCCCAGGCGGGGAACTGCGCCTCGATCGCCTTGGGGTCCACGCCGGGGCGCAGCTTGGCGTAGATGAAGCCGTTCTGGTTGCCCCAGCCGGTGACGGTCCCCGGCGACCGCGCGAAATAGGTGTCGGGATCGAAGCGCGCCACCAGGTCCATCGGCACGGTCGTGTTCTTGGGCAGGTCCTTGAACACGCCCGTCACGCGATAATCCGCCTCCATGTCGCCGCTGTTCAGCGTCAGCGTCTGGCCGACCGGATTGGCCGTGCCGAAGCGCTTGGCCGCCTCGGTCTCGCTCAGCACGACGGCGTGCGGATCGTCCAGCACATGCGCCGGATCGCCGCGGACGAAGGGTATCTGCAGGATGTCGAAGATCGGCCCGTCGACCAGCAGCGCGTTCTCGGGCCGGGTCGCCTGGCCGTCCTGGATCACCGTGACCGGCGGCGTCGTGACGTAGACCACCTGCTCGAACTGCGGGAAATCCTTCTTGAGCGCGCGGCCGGCGGCGATGCTCGTCACCTGCAGCTTCATCTCCTCGCCGCCGGTCTCGGTCGCCTTGTAGAAGTCCTGGAGCTGGAAGGAACGGTCGGCGTCCTTCATCCAGGCGTTGTAGCTGAACTCGTAGCGCACGAAGTTCAGGATCAAGAGGCACGCCGCGATGCCGAGCGACAGCCCGAAGATGTTGATGAAGGCGTAGGTCTTGTTCTTGGCGAGCGACCTGAGGCCGACGATCACGTAATTGCGCCACATGGGATGGGTCCTACTCGTAGCGGAGGGCGTGGATGGGGTTCATGCGCGCGACGCGCAGCGCATGGCCGGCGACGGTCGCGACCGCGATGGCGAGCGCCAGCAGGCCGGCGATCGCGAACGGCCCCGGCCCCAGCGCAATGCGCGCGTCGAAGCCGTTGAGCCAGTCGCGCATCGCCCACCAGGCGGCGGGCCAGGCGATCAGGTTGGCGAGCACGACGGGCTTGGAGAATTGCCAGACGAGCAGCCGGACGATGTCGCGCACCGTGGCGCCGACCACCTTGCGGATGCCGATCTCCTTGGTGCGCCGCTCGGTCGCGAAGGCGGCGAGGCTGTAGAGGCCGAGGCAGGCGATCACCACCGCCAGCGCGGAGAAGGCGGCGAACAGTGCGCCGCGCGCGCGCTCGGCCGCGTAGAGCTCGCGGACGATGTCATCGGCGAAGCGCGCCTCGAACGGGATCTCGGGCTCGAACCTGCGCCAGACCTTGTTGAGGCCCGCCATCACCTCACCCGGCCGGGCGCCGGCATAGCGGACCAGCACCTGGCTGGTGTGCTCGGGATCATAGACATAGACGATCGGATCGACCGCATCGCGCGCGGTACGGAACCTTGTGTCCTCGACCACGCCGACGATCGTCGAAGGGACCATCGGGAAGGCAGTGAACGCGATCTCGAAGCGCTGCCCGACGGCCGCCTCGGGCGTGCGATAGCCGAGCTTGGCCGCGGCGGAGCGGTTGATCACCACGTTGACGCCGCGCGCGACGAGATCGGCGGGGGTCGCGCCGGCGATCCGGTCGGCGGCGAAGCGGTCGCCGAGCAGGCGGCCGGCGAGCCGCCCGATGCCCATCGTGCTGAGGAAGTCCGCGTCGACGCTGTAGAATCCCATCGTGACCCATGGTGCACCGGCGCCGCCGCGCATCAGCCGGACCGGGGTTTCGGGGGCGCCCAGCTCCAGGCCGGCGCGGCCGACGCCGGTGACGCCGGGAACCGCGAGCATCAGGGGACGCGCCGCCTCATATTCGGCGCCCTGGGTGAAGCGCCAGGCGTTGGTGATCTGGATCAGCCCGTCGCGGCGGTAGCCGGGATCGACGCGCTCGATGAAGCGCGTCTGCGACCAGATCACCGCGGTGCTCGCGATCAGCCCGATCGCGACCGCGAACTGGACGACGACGAGCACCGCGCGCAGCCGGCCGCTCCCCGGCGTCTCCGCCGCGGCCCGGCCGGTCCGCAGCACCTGCGCCGGCCGGAACCGGCTGAGGTACAATGCCGGATAGAGGCCGCCCGCCAGCCCGGTGACGGCGAACAGCCCGAGCGCGGGCAGCAGCATCCCGCGCTCGCCGAGATAGGTGACGCGCATCTCGGCGCCCATCAGATGGCCGATCCACGGCGTCGCCAGCTCGGCGATGGTGAGCGCGATCAGCATCGCCGCGGCGGCGATCAGCAGGCTCTCGCCGAGGAACTGGACGATCAGCTGGCCGCGGGTCGCGCCGAGCACCTTGCGCAGCGCCACCTCGCGCGCCCGCTGCGTCGCGCGTGCGGTGGTGAGGTTGACGAAGTTCATCACCGCCATGCCCAGCGTCAGCAGCGCGACGATCGCGAAGGTGGCGAGCGCGCGCGGATCGCCGGCCGGCGTGAGCGCCTTCCCCTGCGCCCGGCCGAGATGGACGTCGCCGAGCGGCACCAGATGGAAGTCGAACGCATCGGCGATCGATATCGGCTTGCCCTCGAACATTCCGGGCGGCCACGCGCGTTTCTTCCAGGCGGGAAGCGCGGCGTTCACCGCGGCGGCATCAGCGCCGGCGCGCAGCTTGACGTAATGCTGCTGGTCATTGTTGCCCCAGCTGCGGCTCTCGGGCGGCATCTGGTTGATGTCGCGGCGGAAGATGATGCCCAGGCGCAGGCTGGTGTTCTTCGGCAGGTCGCGCAGCACGCCGGTGACCCGATGATCGCGCTTGCCGCCCCCGGCGCCGAGGCTGAGCAGCTTGCCCAGCGCGTTGGCGGTGCCGAACTGACGGATCGCCTCGCTCTCGGTCAGCACGATCGAGTTGACGTCGGGAAACGCGGTGGCGGCCGAGCCTTGGGCGAAGGGCAGCGCGAAGACCTTGAAGAACTCGGGATCGACGGTGGTCGCGTCGATGAACATCGGCTGGCCGTCGTGCTCGGTGACGGTCTTGCCCGCGGCGAGCGAGGTCACCGCCTCGACCTGCGAGAAGCCGGCGAGCCCCTCGTACAGCGGAAAGGGAGAGGTTTGCGAATGGACCTCCGCCATGTTGGGCGGACGGACCGTCGTCTGGACCTGGTAGACTCGGTCCACGTCGCGCAGCCAACTGTCGTAGCTCCGCTCGTAATTGACATAGGCGAGGATCAGCAGCGACCCGGCCAGCCCGAGCGCGAGGCCGCCGATGTTGACCGCTGCATAGGCCGGGCTGCGCGCCAGCGTGCGAAACGCCACGGTCAGATAGTTGCGCCACATCGGTCCTCTCCCCTGTCTCCTTCCGGTCAGGCGGCGCGGCGCTGTTCCTGCAGGATGCGGCCGTCGAGCATGTTGATGACGCGGCTGGCGTAGTCGGCGTGCGCCGGCGAGTGCGTCACCATCACGATCGTCGAGCCCTCGGCGTTGAGGCCCTGGAGCATCCGCATCACCTCCTCGCCATGATGCGTGTCGAGGTTGCCGGTCGGCTCGTCCGCCAGGATGAGCTTGGGCTCGGCGACCAGCGCGCGGGCGACGGCGACGCGCTGTTGCTGGCCGCCCGACAGCTGGCTCGGGCGGTGGCGCGCGCGGTGGGCGATGCCGACGCGGTCCATCACCTGCTCGACGCGGCGCTTGCGCTCGGCGGCGGGGACGTCGTGGTAGAGCAGCGCGAGCTCGACGTTCTCGCGCACCGACAGCTCGTCGACCAGGTTGAAGCTCTGGAAGATGAAGCCGATGTTCTGCTTGCGCACCTCGGCGAGCCGGGCCTCGCTCAGTCCCGCGACCTCCTGGCCGGCGAAGACGTAGGATCCGCTGGACGGGCTGTCGAGCAGCCCCATCAGGTTGAGCAAGGTCGACTTGCCGCAGCCCGACGGGCCCATCACCGCGACGAACTCGCCCTCGGCGATGTCGAGGTCGATGCCGTCGAGCGCGGTCGTCTCGACGGTGTCGGTGCGGTAGACCCGCGAGAGCGCACGCATGCTGAGCATTGCTTGTCCTTTCGTCATTGGCTGAGGTCCAGCCGGTCCTTGTCGGTGAGGCCGGTATAGGGGGAGGTGAGGATGCGCTCGCCCGGCTGGAGCCCATCGAGCACCTCGATCGTCTCGGCGTTGCGGCGGCCGAGGCGGACCTGGCGCTTGATCGCCGAGCGGCCGTCGGGGGCGACCACGAATACCCAGTTGCCGCCGGTGTCGTTGTAGAAGCTGCCGTTGGGCACCAGCACCGCCGGCGCGGGATCGCCGAGGGTGAGGCGCGCCTGCAGCGTCTGGCCGCGCTGGATGTTGGCGGGCTCGGCGCCGATGAACTGCAGGTCGATCTGGAACTGCCCGTTCTGGACCTGCGGATAGATTTTGGCGACGCGCGCCTGATACTGGCGCCCGCCCGACTCGATCGTGGCGCGCTGACCGAGCTGGACGCGGCCGAGGTAGAATTCCTCGACGCCGGCCATCAGCTTGTTGCGTCCCGGGCTATCGATCTGGCCGATCCGCTCGCCGCGCTGCATCGACTGGCCGACCTGGATCGAGAAGCCGGAGAGCTGCCCTGCGACCGGTGCGCGCAGGTTCAGCGAATCGAGATTGGTGCGGGCAAGCGCGAGGCCCGACTGCATCGACTGCGCGGCCGCCTGCTGCTGGCTGAGCTGGCCGACTTGCAGCCGCTCGTCCGTGGCCTGGCTGCGCTTGAGCACCGCGACGCGGCGGCGCTGGTATTCATAGGTGTCGCGGGTGTCGGCGAACTGCTTGCCCGGCACGAAGCCGCGTGCGGCGAGCGGCGCCTCGCGCTCGTACTGGCGCTTGGCCTTGGCGGCGTCGAGCTCGGCCTCGAGCACCGCGCGCTCGTTGGCAAGGCGGGTCTGCGCGAGCGCCAGCTCCTGGCTGCGCATGTTGTTGATCTGCTGCTCGACCTCGGTCTGGCGGGCGAGGGTGGAGAGCTGGAGCTCGGCGTTGGAGAGCACCGCGATCATCTGACCCTTGGCGACGGTGGCGCCGTCCTCGACCAGCAGCTTCTCGACGCGCCCGCCCTCGACGGCGTCGAGATAGACGGTGAGCAGCGGCGTGACCCGCGCGCGCAGCGGAATGAAATCCTCGAAGGTCCCGCGCGTCACCGGCGAGATCGTCACGCGGTCGGCGGCGAGCGTCTGGCTGCTCGACGTCGGGGCGAACCACCAGAACAGCAGGATCGCGCTCGCCAGCGCCGCCACGCCGGCGGCGATCTTGATGCGCGGCGACAGCCCCTTGCGCTCGACGACGCGGTCCATGCCGCTGCCCGAGACCGGCGCTTCGCTCTTCTCGTTCTTCATCCGCACGACGCTCATGGCGGTCATTCAAGCAATCCTTGTGCCAGCGCCGATCACAAGGCGATATCGGTCATATGTCGGCAAAAGTGTCCGCATCCGGACAGTCGCTGTCCGGGTGCGGACACCGGCCGGCGCGCCTGCACGGTCACGCGGCGATGCTCGGAACCGCGAGCGCGGCAGTCTGGACCTTGGCCGGCAGCGGCGCCGACGAAGCGAGGGTGAGCGCCGCGGTGGCGACGAAGGCGCCGAGCACGCTCAGCAGGCGAAAGGTCGAGAGGGTCATGATGCTTCTCCTTGGCGGCGGCACGATGCCGACGGGCAGGAACAGAGCATCGAGCGTGCCAACCGCGGTTTTCCGCCGTTTTCGCTGCTCATGGTGCAATTGGCACGCGAATTGATTGTCCGATATCGCACAGTTTCTGTACGAGAGCGGACGATCATGGCCACCGAATTCGATTGCTGCGTCATTGTCGACGACGACGAGGACATCCTGGTCGCCGCGCGATTGCTGTTGCGCCGGCTGTTCGCCGAAGTGGTGACCGCGCGCAGCCCGGACGAGGCGCTGCCGGCGATCGCGGCCAAATCGCCGGACGTCGTGCTGCTCGACGCCAATTTCGCACGCGGGGCGACCGATTCGAAGGAAGGCCTGGCCTGGCTCGACCGGCTGCTCGCGCTCGATCCCGAGATGGTGGTGGTGATGATCACCGCACACGCTGGCGTCCAGGTCGCGGTCGAGGCGATGAAGCGCGGCGCGACCGATTTCGTCTCCAAGCCGTGGAGCAACGAACGGCTGCTCGCCACCGCCCGTACCGCTGCGACGCTCAGGCACTCGCGCCGGGCGGTGGCGACGGAGAAGGCGCGCGTGGCGGCGATCGCCGAGCCGCCGAAGGGCACCGAGACCCCGCTGCTCGGGTCCTCTCCCGCGATGGCACGGGTCGCCTCGCTGATCACGCGCGCGGCGCCCACCGATGCCAACGTCCTGATCCTCGGCGAGAACGGCACCGGCAAGGAGCTGGCCGCGCGCGAGCTGCATCGCCAGTCGCTCCGGTCGGGCAAGGTGATGCTGACCGTCGACCTCGGCGCGCTCAGCGAGGACCTGATCGACAGCGAGCTGTTCGGTCATGTGAAGGGCGCCTTCACGGATGCCAGGAGCGACCGCGTCGGTCGCATCCAGGCGGCGGACGGCGGCACGCTGTTCCTCGACGAGATCGGCAACCTGCCGCTCCGGCTCCAGCCGAAATTGCTGACCGTGCTCGAACAGCGCCAGGTGACCCCGGTCGGCGCCAACAAGCCGATCCCGGTCGACATCCGCGTGATCGCCGCGACCAATGCCTCGCCCGCGACGCTGCGCGATGAGCGGCATTTCCGTCCCGACCTTTTGTTCCGTCTCAATACGGTCGAGATCGAACTGCCGCCGCTCAGGGAACGTCACGAGGACATCCCCGAGCTGGTCGACCATTATCTCGCGAACTATGCTCGGCGCTACAATCGGCCGGTGCCCGCACTCAGCGACGCCGCGCGCAAGGCGCTGGAGGCGCACGACTGGCCGGGCAACGTCCGCGCGCTCCGGCACGCGATCGAGCGTGCGGTGATCCTGGCCGGCGACGGCCCGCTCGAGCCGCACGATTTCCCGCTGGGGCCGGTTCCGAGCGCGCCGGTGATTGCCCCGCCGCCGCCGGACGACTTCAACCTCGACCGGGTCGAGAAGCGGCTGTGCGAGGAGGCGCTGCGCAAGCACGGCTACAACATCTCGCTCGCCGCGGCCGAGCTCGGGCTGTCGCGTGCCGCGCTCTATCGGCGGATGGAGAAGCATGGGCTTTAGTCGCCGCTTCACCGTCGGTCTCGCGGCCTGGGTCGCCGCACTGTTCGTCGCGCTGCTCGCGTTCATCGCGGCGATCGCGACCGAGGGGCTGGGCGCCGCGCGGATCGTTGCCGGCATCCTGGTGATCGCCGCCGCCTGGGGACTGTGGAACCATGTCTCGCGCACCAACGTGGCGGTGGCGCGTTTCCTGGAGGCGCTGCGCTTCGGCGATTTCGGCGCACGGTTCGAGCGGCAAGGCGACTCCGGCTTCCAGGAACTCGGTCAGGCCTTCGACAATGCGCTCGCCGCGCTGCGCGCCGACCGCGACAAGGCGGCCGACGAGCTTCGTTTCCGCGAGGCGCTGGTCGACGACATGCCGATCGCGCTGCTCACCGTGGATGAGGTGGGGCGGGTCGCGCCGGGCAACAAGGCGGCACGCTCGCTGTTCCGCCACGTCCACGGCGCACGGCCGGAGGATTATGCGGTCTACGGCAGCACTTTCGCCAAGCGCCTCGGCGACGACGGTGCGGCGCGCGAGGAGGTGCTGCTGCTCAGCCTCGACGGCCGCCCTCAGCGCGCGCTGGTGCGCTCGGCAGTGCTGGAACGGCTCGGTGCGCGCGTGCGCGCGGTGACGGTGCAGCCGATCCAGGGCACGCTCGACGCGGTCGAGATGGCGGCACAGACCGACATCGTCCGCGTGCTGACCCATGAGATCCTCAATTCGCTGACCCCGGTGACCTCGCTCGCCTCGACCGCCGCCGCGCTGCTGGAGGGCCAGCCGCCTGCCGCCACCGCCGAGCTGGCCGACGCCCGCATCGCCGTGAGCACCCTCGCGCGCCGTGCTGAGGGGCTGCAGCATTTCGTCGAGAGCTATCGCGCGATCGCGCGGCCGCCGGTGATCGAGCGGACCGGCTTCGCGGCGCTGCCATGGGCGGAGGAGCTTGCCCGCCTCTTCGCAGCCGACTGGCCGGCGGTGCCGCTGGCACTGTCGGTGACGCCGCCGGGGCTGCAGCTCGACGCCGATCGCAACATGCTGGCGCAGGTGCTGATCAACCTTCTCCGCAACGCCGCCGAGGCGACCTCCGCGACGCGCAGCGACCCGTCGGTGGCGCTGCGCATCTTCACCGAACGCGAAGGCCGCGCCGGCATCGAGATCGAGGACAACGGCCCCGGAGTGCCCGACGGGCTCAAGGGCGACATCTTCCTGCCCTTCTTCACTACCCGCAAGACCGGCACCGGCGTCGGCCTCAACCTCGCCCGCCAGATCGTGATCGCGCATGGCGGCACGATCGACATCGCCGACGCGCCGCAGGGCGGGGCGCTGTTCCGGATCCTGCTGTAGGCGGCGAATTCCGTTCGTCCCGAGCGAAGTTGAGGGACGGCCCCATCCCCGTGTCTCGACTTCGCTCGACACGAACGGAACAGGAGGCGACTCCTATTTTGCTCTCAGTCGAGGTGCCGGAGATCGCGGCCGCGTGTCTCCCGGCCGAACACCGCGACCAGCGCCAGCGCCAGCGCCGTCGGCGCCATCAGCGCAAGCGCGGCGAGGCCGAGCGCCGGCTTCAGCGCCAGGATGCCGAGCAGCTGCGCGAGGAGGCCGCCCGCCTTGCTGCACGCCGCCACCCAGCCGGTGGCGCGGCCGCGCACGCGGAACGGAAAGCTCTCCGCCGCATAGGGCAGGATGATGGCGATGATGCCGTTGCTGCCGACGATCAGCAGCGCCACCGGCCACACCGGGCTCATCCCGCCGCCGGTCTCCAGCCACAGCACGCCGGCGAGCCCGGCCAGCGTCACCGCGATCATCGCGACCAGCGAATATTTGGTGCTCCACCGGCTGTAGAGCAGCGCGGCGAGGAACACGGTGGGGAAGGCGATCAGCGCCGATTCGGCGAGCAGCCGGCTCGATACCGCGGTGCTGTAGCCCTTAGCGACGAGATCGGCCGGCAGCCACAGGAGCAGCCCGAAGTTGATGAAACCCCAGGCCAGCGCAGTGAGGCTGAGCGCGGCGAGCTTGCCGACCAGCGCGCCGCCGGTGAGGCGATGGCTGACCGCCGGCGCCGAGGCGGCCGGCGCGACCCGGCGTGCCGAGGATCCGAAGCGCCGCATCACCTGCTCCGCTTCCCCCGTGCGGCCGCGCGCGATCAGGAAGCGCGCGCTCTCCGGAATGAACGCGCCGAGCAGGACCAGCGCCAGCCCGGTCGGCAGGTTGAGCAGCCACAGGATGCGCCAGCCGAACACCGGTTGGAACAGCGCCGACGAGCCGCTCGCCGCGAAATAGCCGCCGACCGCGCCCAAGCCGCCGACCAGCACCAGGCTCCAGCCGCGATGGCGGCTCGGCATCATCTCGGCGAGCAGGGCATAGGTGACCGGCAGCATCCCTCCCGCCGCCGCGCCCATCATGAAGCACATGCCGACGTTCCAGGCGAGGCTCGGCATCGCCCCGCAGATCGAGGTGCCGACGAACATCACCGCGGACAGCAGGATCGACGCCTTGCGGCCGTAGATATCGGCGATGATCCCCCAGACCACCGATCCGGTGACGGTGCCCGCCAGCGCGGCGAACGGCACCAGCGAGACCGTCGCGGTCGACGCATGATATTCATGCGTCATGCCGTTGAGCGTGAAGCCGAGGCTCGCCGGCTTCATCGTGTCGATGATCAGCGCCAGCACCAGCACCGCCATCAGCCCCCAGTGCGCGGGGCCGAGCGCCGCATCCTCGGGCGCGACGATCTCCACGCCGGCGGCGGCGGCGCGCTGGCGGGCGACGTTGGTCGGCACCAGCCCATAGGCGGCGAGCGCGACGCCGCCGACGATCAGCCCCATGCCGAAGATCATCCCCGGATCCATCGGCATCCCGGCCATGTGATAGCCCATGCTCCGGCTGGCAAGGAACATGGGCAGATGCAGCAGCACCCCGGCCGTCACCGCGGCGCAGCCGATGATGAAGGCCCAGAGGCCGGTACGTTCGGAAAGGACCGTCGCGCGCGTTGCCATGCGCGCGATCTATGCCCTTATTCCGGGTCGCCGTCGATGATGCGCGGCAGGCCGAGCGGATTGGCCTGTTGGACCGGTGCCGGCAGCAGCACGTCGGGGATGTCCTGGTAGCAGACCGGCCGCAGGAAGCGCTCGATCGCCGCGGTGCCGACCGAGGTCGAACGCGGGTCCGACGTCGCCGGGAACGGCCCGCCATGAACCATCGCATAGGAGACCTCGACGCCGGTTGGCCAGCCATTGGCGAGGATGCGGCCGGCCTTGCGCTCGAGCAGCGGGATCAGCGGCCGGGCGAGCTCGGCGTCGGCGTCGTCGAGATGGAGCGTCGCGGTCAGCTGGCCCTCCATCGCCGTCAGCACCTGGGCGACCTCGTCGAGATTGTCGGCACGCACGATGATCGAGGCGGCGCCGAACACCTCGTGCGCCAGCTCCGGATTGGCGATGAAGTTGGCGGCGGTGGTGGCGAACAGCGCCGCGCGGCCGCGGTTGCAGCCGGTGCCCTCGGCCCCGCGCGCCAGCGTCTCGACCGCGCCATGGCCGGCGATCTCGGTGACGCCGCGGTCGTAATTGGCGTGGATGCCGCTGGTCAGCATCACCTGCGGCTGCGCCTCCGCCAGTGCGTCGGCGGCGGTGGCGGCGAAGCGGTCGAGGTCGGGCCCGGCGAGCGCCAGCACGATACCCGGGTTGGTGCAGAACTGCCCCGATCCCAGCGTCAGCGACCCGACATAGGCCTTGCCCAGCGCCTCCGCGCGCGCGGCGAGCGCGGCGGGGAACAGCAGCACCGGATTGACGCTCGACATCTCGGCATAGACCGGGATCGGCTCGGGCCGATTGTTGGCGATGTTGACGAGGGCAAGCCCCCCGCCACGCGAGCCGGTGAAGCCGACCGCCTTGATCCGGGGATCGGCGACCAGCGCGGCGCCGAGCTCGTTCGCGGGGCCCTGCACCAACGAGAACACGCCCTCCGGCAATCCGCTCGCGGCGACGGCATCGCGGATCGCCTGCCCGACCAGCGCCGAGGTGCCGGGATGCGCCGGATGCCCCTTCACCACCACCGGACAGCCGGCGGCGAGCGCCGAGGCGGTGTCGCCGCCGGCGACGGAGAAGGCGAGCGGGAAGTTCGACGCCCCGAACACCGCGACCGGGCCGACGCCGATGCGGCGCTGGCGCAGGTCCGCGCGCGGCAGCGGCTGGCGCTCCGGCAGCGCGGAATCGATGGTGACGCCGGCCCAGCGCCCCTGGCGGAGCACCCGCGCGAACAGACGGAGCTGTCCGGCGGTGCGGCCGCGCTCGCCCTCGAGGCGCGGGCGGGGGAGGCCGCTTTCCTGCATCGCGCGGACGATCAGCTCGTCGCCGATCGCTTCGATATTCGCGGCGATCGCTTCGAGGAACGCGGCGCGCGCCTCGGGCGTGGTCTCGCGATAGGTGTCGAAAGCCTCGTCGGCGAGCCGGCACGCCTCGGCGACATGATCGACGGTGGCGACCGAGAAGGGCGGATCGAGCGCTTCATTGGTGGCGGGATCGAAGCCGGTGAAGGTCTCGTCCGTCGTGACCGCGCGTGCGCCGATCAGGAAGCTGCCGTCCATCATGAACTCCTCGGGTATTGGATGTGCCCGGCGCAGATAGCGATACCAACGGCTGAGGTCATCGCCCCTGATGCGGAAAATTTATCGCTCCAGCCCAATTTTGCCTTCCAGCCACGCCGCCGCATCGTCGGGGGAGCGTTTGTCTGTGTCGCGATCGACCATATAGTTGGCCTCGCGCATCGCCTCGACCGGCACGCGGTCGACGAGCGGGCGGAGCGCGGCGAGGAACGCCTCATCCCGCGCGCGCCGCGGCGATACCAGCATGATCGCGTCGTATCCCGGGATCGCACCCTTCGGGTCCGTCAGCACGACGAGCTTGTCGGCGGCGATACGGCCGTCAGAGGAGAAGGCGGGGATGACGTCGGCCGCGCCGCTCTCCAGCGCGCGGTACATGAAGGTCGGCTGATAAGGCCGCGCCGATCGGAAGCGCAGGCCATAGGAGTCGCGCACCGCCCGCCATTCGGGCCGTTCGAGGAACTCGATGTCGGTAGCGAGATCGAGCCGCGGCGCGACCGGCGCGAGGTCGGCGATGCTGCGGATGCCGCGCCGTGCGGCGTCATCGCCGCGCATCGCGAAGGCATAGGCGTTCTCGAAACCGAGCGTCCCTGCCAGCCCCACGCCATGCGTCTTCATCGCCCAGTCGCGCACGCCGGCGACGATCGCCGCGCGCGGCGGCACGTCGCTGCGCTTCATCTCGTTGGTCCAGATCGTGCCCGAATAGTCGACATAGACGTCGACATCGCCCGCCGCGGTCGCGGCAAAGGCGACTACCGATCCCAGTCCCTCGCGATATTCGACGCGATAGCCGGCCTCCTCCAGCTGGTGTCCGATCAGGCGGGCGAGGATATATTGCTCCGAGAACCCCTTGGCACCGACCACGACCGTGCCGCGCTTGCCGGCGAAGCGCGGGGCCAGCGCCACCGCCAGCCCCAGCGCGAGCACCGCCAGCGCGCCGATCCACATCCAGCGCCGCCGCGTCGCGATGCCGCGCTCGGCGAGCCCGAGCAGGGCGTCGACGCCTAGCGCCAGCCCCGCGGCGGCGGCGCAGCCGGCCAGCACCAGCGCCCAGTTCTGGGTCTGCAGCCCGGCGAAGATCAGGTCGCCGAGGCTTGGCTGGCCGACGGTGGTGGAGAGCGTCGCCGCGCCGATCGTCCACACGGCCGCGGTGCGGATGCCCGCCATCAGCACCGGCGCGACAAGCGGCGCCTCGACCAGACGGAGCTTCTGCCAGCGCGTCATACCGACGCCGTCGGCTGCCTCCAGCACCGCCGGATCGAGGTTGGCGAGCCCGGTCACCCCATTCCTCAGGATCGGCAGCAACGCATAGAGCGCGAGCGCCAGCAGCGACGGCAGGAAACCGAGCGCCGGCACGCCGCCGCCGACCAGCGCCGACACCCAGAGCAGAATCGGATAGAACAGCGCGAGCAGCGCCAGCGATGGGATCGTCTGGACGAGGCTCGCGAGGCCGAGCGACACCCGCGCCACCAGCGGACTGCGCGCCGACGCCACGGTCAGCGGGATCGCCAGCACCAGCCCGAGCAGCAGCGCGGCGGCGGCGAGCAGCACATGGCTGCCGAGCAGGTCGGGGACGCGCGCCCAGGCGCCGCTCATGTGCCTGCTTCCAATGCGGCGAGCCGATGCGCCTGCTCGCGCGGCACCGCCACCAGTGCGGCTGCCTCCGGTCCCCCGGCGCCGGCGAGCAGCGCGGCAGGCGTCTCGTCGGCGACGATCCGGCCCCGCGCCATCACCAGCACTCGATCTGCGGTGAGCAGCGCCTCGGCCATGTCGTGCGTCACCATCAGCGTGGTCAGCCCCAGCCGCTCGTGCAGCGCGCGGATCGAGCGGCCGAGCGCGTCGCGCGTCACCGGATCGAGCGCGCCGAACGGCTCGTCCATCAGCATCAGGCGCGGCTCCGTCGCCAGCGCCCGCGCGACGCCCACCCGCTGCCGCTGCCCGCCGGACAGCGCGTCCGGCGTCCGCTTGGCGAGATCAGGGGATAGCTCGACCAGCTCCAGAAGCTCGCCGACCCGCCCGTTCACCTTGCGCCCGGCGAGTCTGAGACCGATCGCGATATTCTCTCCCACCGTCATGTGCGGGAACAGGCCGACGTTCTGGAAGACATAACCGATCCGGCGCCGCAGCAGGTGCGGCGGCTCGTCGGTTGCGTCGACGCCATCGATCGTCACCCGCCCACTGGTCGGCTCGACCAGTCGGTTGATCGTCTTGAGCAGCGTCGACTTGCCCGAGCCCGACTGGCCGACCAGCGCGACGAAGCTGCCCCCGCCGATCTCCAGGGTGACCTCGTCGACCGCCCGCACGTCGCCCGGATAGGTTACCGCGAGGCGATCGAAGCCGATGCTCGGGCCGGGGCTGGAGGCTGGCATGTCCGCCATTTCTGCGCGACGGTGACGACAAAGGAAAGGGGAGGGGCCATGCAGAAGGCGATCTTCATCACCGGCGGCGGATCGGGCATCGGCCGCGCGATCGCGGTGCGCTTCGCGCGCGAAGGCTGGCGGATCGGACTCGCCGACGTGAACGAAAGCGGGTTGGCGGCGACTGCGGCGCTGCTCCCGGACGGCGCCGACACCTATGTCATGGACGTGCGCGACCGCGATGCCTGGCGCGCGAGCCTCGCCGATTTCACGGCCAAAAGCGGCGGAAGGCTCGACGTGCTCGCCAACAATGCGGGTATCGCGCTCGGCGGCCCTTTCGCCGAGGCCGACTTCGCCGAGATCGACCGCACCGTCGCGATCAACTTCATGGGCGTGATCAACGGCGCGCGGATCGGTCATGCCTATCTGAAGGCAACGCCCGGCGCGTGCCTGCTCAATACCGCCTCGGCGTCGGCGATCTACGGCTCGGCGGGCCTCGCGACCTATTCGGCGACCAAGTTCGCCGTGCGCGCGCTGACCGAGGCGCTCGACGGCGAATGGCATGCCGACGGCATCAAGGTGCGCGGGCTCGTGCCGGGTTTCATCGACACGCCGCTGCTCGACCCGGCGGCCGCCGGCTCCAATCGGTCGATCCGCGAGACGGTGGTCGCGGCCGGGCTCGAGCTCAGCACGCCGGATCAGGTCGCCGACGCCGCCTGGGATGCGGTACACGGCGATGCGGTGTTCGCCTATGTCGGCAAGACCGCGCATCGCCTCCGCTTCGCCGCGCGCTGGATGCCAGGGCGGCTCCGCAAGATGATGCGGCAGGGCGCGGTGGCGCAGACGGAATAACCCCCCCGGGCTCCTGCCTTCGCAGGAGCACCGGGAACTCAGTCGACGATCGCGTCGATCGCCGTCGCGAGATCGATGTCCCGCGCCGACAGTCCACCGGCATCGTGCGTCGTCAACAGGATATCCACACGATTGTACACATTGGCCCATTCGGGGTGATGATCCGCCTTCTCCGCCATCAGCGCGACCTGCGTCATGAAGGCGAAGGCCTCGGCGAAATCGTCGAAGGTGAAGCGGCGGCGGATCGCGTCGCGTCCGTCGTCGTAATCCCAGTCGGGCAGGCCATCGAGCGCCTCGGCGCGTTCGGCTTCGCTCAGCGGCTCGATCATAACCTCTCCTTGGAGCGTGCATTGGTTCGGCACCGGGCCGGTGCCGGTTCAGCGTAGCTGAAATCGACTCCGACGATTAAGAGCAGAGGCGATGAGCCCGCAAGACCGCTTCGCGCCCGACGCCGCCGAGATCGAACGGCTTGCCCGCGCGAGCTTGGCGCGGATTCCGGCGCCATTCGCCGAGCATCTCGCCGACGTGGTGCTGATCGTCGAGGATTTCGCCGACGACGAGACCCTGGACGCGATGGGCATCGAGGACCCGTTCGAACTCACCGGCCTCTACCACGGCCGCCCCATCGGCCAGAAATCGTCGTTCGATTCGGGCGCGATGCCCGACCGCATCCACCTCTACCGCCGCCCCATATTGGAGGAATGGATCGAGACCGGCGTCGGGCTCGAACGGCTGGTGCATCATATCGTCGTGCACGAGGTGGGACATCATTTCGGCCTGTCGGACGACGACATGCATGGCCTAGAGGATTCGGCGGATTGAGCGCGGCGCTCGCGTTCGAGGGTGTGACCGGGGTTCGCAGCGGTCGAACCTTGTTCGACAGCCTGTCCTTTACGCTCCGTCCCGGCGACGCGGCGCTGGTCACCGGTCCTAACGGGGTCGGCAAGTCGAGCTTGATCCGGATCGCCGCCGGCCTGCTGACGCCCGCCGCAGGGCGGGTGACAGGGGACGGTGCGCGCGCGCTGATGGCGGAGACGGCGGCGTTCGACGGCGACCGCCCGCTTGCCGAGGCGCTGCGCTTCTGGGCTGTGCTTGACCTGTATGATGATCCACGCGGCCGGGTCAGCGACGCGCTCCACGATACCGGCCTCGCCGCACTCGCCGCCGTCCCGGTGCGGCTGTTGTCGACCGGCCAGCGTCGCCGCGCCGCTTTCGCCCGCGTGGTCGCCAGCCGCGCGCCGGTGTGGTTGCTCGACGAGCCGGCCAACGGGCTCGACCAGGTGTCGCTGGCGACGCTGGAACGGCTGATCGCACGCCATCGCAGTGAGGGCGGCATCGCGCTGGTGGCGACGCATCTTCCGGTCGACCTTCCCGGTGCGGCCACGATCGGGCTGACGCCATGATCGCGATCATCGCCCGGGAGGTACGGCGTGGCTATGCCGGCGGCGGCACGACGCTGGTCGTGGTGTTCTTCCTGCTCGTGACCGTCCTGTTCCCCTTCGCAGTCGGTCCGGACGGCGCGCTGCTCGCGCGGATCGGCGGGGGAGTGATCTGGGCGGCCGCGCTGCTCGCCGCGCTGCTGCCGGTCGAGCGGCTGATCGGCCCCGATCTTGAGCAAGGCGTATTCGACCAGTTCGCGGTGCGCGGGCTCTCGATGGCGGGCGTCGCCGCCGCCAAACTCGCCGGCCATTGGCTCGGTTTCGCGCCACCGCTGATGCTGGCGGCGGTGATCGCGGCCGGCCTGCTCGGGCTGCCGGGCGAGCTGCTGCTCAGGGTCGAGATCGGCCTGCTGATCGGCACGCCAGGTCTTGCCGCGCTGGGTATCGCCACCGGCGCGCTGGTGGCGGGGCTGCGGGGCGCGGGCGCGCTGGCCGGGCTGGTGATGCTGCCGCTGGCGGTGCCGTTGCTGATCTTCGGTGCCGGCTCGCTCGAAGGCGGCACCGGCGCGCTCAAGCTGCTCGCAGCGGTGAGCCTGCTGCTGGTCGCCGGCGCTCCGCTCGTTGCGGGAGCAGCGATTCGGATGGGACGAAGCTGAAGAGTTTTGTTCACGCAGAGGCGCAGAGAGCGCAGAGTCGGTGTGGCTTCGTCGGCGACAGCCGAAATCAACCGCCGGTCGATCGAGTTGAATAGACGCGCGCTGCCGCGCGCGAGACATCTCTGCGCTCTCTGCGGCTCTGCGTGAACAAGAACCTCTACCGCGACCACCGCGCAAAAATGGCCGTCGGCAACACCAACCCGCGCGCTTCCTCGCGTACGCCGAGTTCGCCCGCCTCGATCGTCCCACCCAAGTCACCGAGCTCCTGCCTCAGCAGCTCCCCGATCGCGAGCGCCGACATGCGCACGGCATAGACGGTGAGGAACAGAAAGCGCGACCTATCGTCGAGCAACCGCCGGCAATCCGCGATCAACCCCGGCAGCCCTTCCTCCAAGCGCCAAGTCTCGCCGGTCGGACCGCGGCCGAACTTGGGCGGATCGAGCAGGATGCCGTCATAGCGCCGCCCCCGCCGCACCTCGCGCGCGGTGAACTTGCTCGCATCCTCGACCAGCCAACGGATCGGACGGTTGGCCATGCCCGACAGCTCGGCATTGGCGCGCGCCTGCTCGACCGATTTCTTCGAGGCATCGACATGCACCATCCGCGCCCCGGCGGCCGACAAGGCCAGCGTGCCGACGCCGGTGTAGCCGAACAGGTTGAGGCACTCGGGGTCCCCGGCGCCGTCCAGCCGCTCGCGCATCCAGCTCCACACCGGCGCCATGTCCGGGAAGAAGCCGAGGTGGCGGAACGGCGTGGTCTGGGCGGTGAAGCGGGCCTCCTGCCACCGGAGCGGCCAGCCTTCGTGCGGCACCGGCTTGTCGAACCGCCAGCGCCCGCCGCCTTCTTCGTCGGAACCGGGGACGAACTCGCCATGCGCGTCCCAGTCGGCGGATGCGGGTGCCCACATCGCCTGCGGCTCGGGGCGGATGAAACGATAGGGTCCGTAGCGTTCGAGCTTGCGGCCGTGGCCCGAGTCGACGAGGCCGTAGTCGGCCCAGGGTTCGCCGATAAGCGTGAGGAGGCTCACGCCTTCGCCACCGCCCGCTCGGCGATGTAGCCGCTCACCGCCTCGAAGGTCGCGGGCAGCACATCGAAACGCTCCTCGCGCTCGAACAGATCGCCGACCCGGCCCGGCAGGCTCGGCCGCACCCCCGTCGCGCGCTCGACCGCATCGCCGAACTTGGCGGCATGAGCGGTCGCGAGCGTCACCACCGGCACCTCGGCGGGCAGATCCGCCCGGCGCGCGGCGGCGAGGCCGATCGCTGTGTGCGGGTCGATCACCTGGCCAGCCTCGGCACTGGCCCAGCGCATCGTCTCCGACATCTCGCCAGGCTCGATCCGGTCGCTCGCGAACAGCGCCGTCGCGCCCTCGCGCTGGGCATTGGTGAGGCGCATCGCCCTGGTCGTCTCGAACCCCTTCATCTGTTCCGCGATCGCGGCCCCGTCGCGGCCGGCGAGGTCGAACAGCAGCCGCTCGAAGTTGGAGCTGACCTGGATGTCCATGCTCGGCGCCGCGGTCGGCGTCACGGTGCCGGTCGAATAATCGCCGCTCGACAGCGCGCGGTGGAGGATGTCGTTGACGTTGGTCGCGACGATCAGCTTCGCGACCGGCAGTCCCATCCGCGCCGCGACATAGCCGGCGAAGACATCGCCGAAGTTCCCCGTCGGGACGCTGAAGGCGACCGGCCGGGTGGGTGCGCCGAGCCGGACGGCGGCATAGAAATAATAGACCACCTGCGCCATCAGCCGCGCCCAGTTGATCGAATTGACCGCCGACAGCGCGAACCGGCCGGAGAAGGCGGTGTCGTTGAACATCGCCTTCACCAGCGCCTGCGCCTGGTCGAAGTCGCCCTGGATGGCGATGTTGTGGACGTTTGGCGCGAGCACCGTCGTCATCTGCCGGCGCTGCACCTCGGAGACGCGGCCCTCGGGGTGGAGCATGAAGATGTCGACATGCTCGCGGCCGGCAAGCGCGTCGATCGCGGCGGAGCCAGTGTCGCCGCTGGTCGCGCCGACCACGGTCAGGTGGGTGCTGCCGCCGGTCAGGAACCGCTCGAACAATAGGCCGAGGAACTGCAGCGCGACGTCCTTGAAGGCGAGCGTCGGCCCGTGGAACAGCTCCAGCAGGAAATGGCGCGGGTCGAGTTGGACGAGCGGCGTCACCGCGGCATGGGCGAAGCGGCCGTAGGCGGCCTCGCACATCGCGCGGAGCTCGGCTTCGGTGAGCGCATCGCCGACGAACGGCGCCATGATCCGGACCGCCGTCTCGGGGTAGGAGAGGCCGGCGAGGCCCGCGATCTCGTCCACCGAAAGCGCCGGCCAGGCGTCGGGAACATAGAGCCCGCCGTCGCCGGCGAGGCCGGCGAGCGTCGCGTCGCGGAAGTCGAGAGCGGGCGCCTGGCCCCGGGTGCTGACGTAGCGCATGTCGGGCGAGCGCTTAGCGGGCGGGGGAGAGGGCGGCAAGCAAGCCGGGCTTGGCCGCGCTCAAGCCGGAGGCGGCGGCTCGGTGCCTCGCAGCCGCCGGCGCAGCGCGATCGCGTAGATGATAAGGGCGATGGCAGCGAAGACGAACCACTGCACCGCATAGGCGAGATGGTTGTTGGGTACCGCCGACAGGTCCGGTCCCGGATTGGCCGCGAGCCCGGCGACCGGCGTGCTGGCGACCAGCATCAGCGTCTTGGGCGTGCGGTCGAACAGGCCGCCGATCAGCGAACGGTGGTTCGGCGCATGACTGATCCAGCCGCTGACTTCGCCGCCCTTCCAGGCGGGATGTCCCTCCGGCGAGCTCGCGACTCCGAGCTGGACGGTGAGCGGCGGCCCCTCCGCCCCGGTCGCGCAGGTCACGATCTGGCGCCAGCCGGGCTTGCCGCTCGCGTCGCGCCCCGCTTCGCGGCTCCACGACAGCGGGCGCAGGCAATAAGCGGAGGATTTGCGGAACAGCACCTCGTCGCCGGTGCCGAAGCGCGGCCAGACGACCGGCGGCGCATGGAGATTGGCAGCATAGCGCTCGAGCGCGGCGAGCTTCTCGTGCCGGCGCTGGAGTTGCCAGATGCCGAGCCCGATCATCGCCGCGACGGCTACAGCCACGACGATCGTCGCGACGATCGGGACCGGCCGCCTCATTCGGGCGCCTTGATCCGACCCTCGCGCGCGGCGTTGCGATATTCGGCGGCGAGCAGCCATGCCTTGGCGATGCGCAGCGATCCCACCACGCCGGCGAAGGTGATCGGAATCCACAGCAGCATATGGACCCACAGCGGCGGACGGACGGTGAAGTCGGTGACCAGCGCCAGGATCACCACCACCGCTCCGACGCCGAGCGTCAGGAAGGCGGCGGGGCCGTCACCGACGTTGAAAGCGGAGAAATCGAGCCCGCACGCGCGGCATTTGGGAGCGAACTTGACCGGTCCCTCGAACAGCGTGGAAGCGCCGCAGCGCGGACACAGCCCTTTCAGCGATGCGGCGGCAATCGTCGGGGCGGCGCTCTCCGAAGCCGCGGCGGGTGTCGGGTCAGGCACGGCCTTCGCACCAGGGATCGGGCTGCATGTCGACCGGAGCGCCGGGCAGGCCGGGCGCGGGGAAGCGCGTCTTGAAGGTGAAAGCGCGTTCGCTCGGCCCGAAGCGGTCGATCATCCACAGCCGCGCCAGCCCGTCGGCAAGGGTCGGAATTTCGCCGGCCGGGATCCACCACAGCGCCTGATAGGCACCTTCGTAGCGCTCGAACCAGGACTTGCGCTGCGCCATCACCGGCGTGTGCTGGCTGCGATAGACGAAGCCGAACAGCGTTTCGGCGTCCGCCCATACCGACATGTTGGCGATCACCAGCGGATCGGGCGTCGGCTGGAGGTCGGTGGCGTTGTTGCCCTCGCCGGTCAGTCGCCAGACGAATCCCGGGCTGGCCTCGGCCAGCGCGTTGATCCGGTCGAGCTCGGCGAAGAAGCCGGCGACCTGGGGGTGCTCGGGCGGCGCGATCAGCCGCCCGATGTTGATCTGCGCGAGATGCCAGCCGGCGCTCACTCAGCCGCCCAATCAACCACCATGCACCGGCGCGCCCCAGCCGCCCCAGACGTAGATCGAGACGAACAGGAACAGCCACACCACGTCGACGAAGTGCCAGTACCAAGCCGCCGCTTCGAAGCCGAAGTGCTGGCGCGGCGTGAAGTCGCCCTGATAGGCGCGGATCAGGCAGACGATCAGGAAGATCGTACCGATGATCACGTGCACGCCGTGGAAGCCAGTCGCCATGAAGAACGACGCGCCATAGTTGATCCCCGCGAACGGGAACGGCGCATGGGCGTACTCGTATGCCTGGATCGAGCTGAACAGCAGGCCGAGCAGGATCGTCAGCCACAGCCCCTTCAGCACGCCGTCGTTCTCGCCGACGCCGATCAGGCCCCACAGGCCACGCTTGGCGCCGCCGCGCTGGCCGTGGATCAGCGCATGGTGCGCCCAGGTCACGGTGGTGCCGGAGAGCAGCAGGATGAAGGTGTTGAGCAGCGGGAACTCGAACGCGTTCAGCACCTCGAGCCCCTTGGGCGGCCATTGGCCGGCGGCATCGGTCAACAGCTCGACCGTGCCCTTCTCGCCGTGCGCGCCGGGGACGTAGCTGATCGCCGCCGGGAACAGCGAGAAATCGAAATAGGCCCAGAACCAGCCGACGAAGAACATCACCTCGGAGGCGATGAACAGGATCATGCCGTAGCGCAGGTGGAGCTGCACGACCGGGGTATGGTCGCCGCGATGCGCCTCGCGGATCACGTCGCTCCACCAGAAGAACATCGTCGCCAGCACGCCGGCCATGCCGAGCGCGAATATCCAATGGCCATAGTCATGGCCCTTCATCCACATGATGCCGCCCGACGCCAGGATCAGCGCGGCGATCGATCCCATCAGCGGCCAGGGGCTCGGTGGCAGAATATGATAGTCGTGGTTCTTGGCTCCGGCCATCGTCGCGTCCCTGTTAGGCGTGTTTGCTGGTTGCTCTAGCTTGCAGTCTTGCCGGAATCCACCGGGTAAAACGTGTAGCTGAGCGTGATCGTCTCGACGTCCTTGGTATCGGGATCGGTGCGCAGCTTCGGATCGACGAAGAAGATCACCGGCATCCGCACCGTCTCGCCCGGCTGCAGCGTCTGCTCGGTGAAGCAGAAGCACTGGATCTTGGTGAAATATTTCGCCGCCTGATAGGGCGTGACATTGTAGGTCGCCGTCCCCGTCACCGGCACGTTCGAGCGGTTGGTGGCGGTGAAGAACGCCATGTCGCGCGCGCCGACGTCGATCGTCTCCTGCTCGAGCTCGGGCTTGAAGCTCCAGGCGAGCTTGGGGCTGACGTTGCTGTCGAAGGCGATGCTGATCTTCTCACCCGTAGCCCCCGGCGCCTTGCTGCCGCGGTTGGTGGTGCCGTCGAGCCCGGTCGCCTCGCAGAACATGCGGTAGAGCGGCACGCTCGCGAAGCCGAGCCCGGTCATGCAGCAGATGCCGACCACGGCGAGGAGAGCGGTGCGCGTGTTGCGGTTCACGGCGCCATCCCCGCCTTGATCTTGGCGATGGTGATCGCGAACATCAGGATGACGAAGGCGCCGAGCAGCAGCGCCATCACCCGCGCGCGGGAGCGCTGCCGGGCGCGATAGCGTTCTTCTTCCTGCGGAGTCATGCCACCCACCTGTCGATCACCACGGCCGCGAACAGCAGCGCCAGATAGAAGAGCGAGTAGCGGAACAGCCGCTTCTCGGGGAGCATTGCATCGCCCTCGCTCGCGGTGCGCAGCGCCACCTGCAGCGCCATCGCGCCGAACACCGCGCTGAGCGCGATCGAGATCAGGCCGTAATAGGCGCCGGTCAGCCCCAGCGGCCAGGGCGCGACCGCCGCCGCCGCCATCGGAATCGTGTAGAGCCCGATCTGGTGCCGCGTCACCCGCTCGCCCGCCACCACCGGCAGCATCGGCACGCCGGCGTTGGCGTAATCGGTGCGCACGAACAACGCGAGGCTCCAGAAATGCGGCGGCGTCCACAGGAACACGGTCGCGAACAGCAGCACCGGCAGCCACGCGACGTCGCCGGTCGCCGCCGCCCAGCCGATCAGCGGCGGAAAGGCGCCTGCCGCGCCGCCGATCACGATGTTCTGCGGCGTCCGGCGCTTGAGCCACACGGTATAGACCAGCACGTAGAACAGGATCGAGACGGTGAGAATCGCCGCCGCGGCGAGATTCACCGCCAGCCCCATCAGCAGCACGGAAAAGGCGCCGAGCCCCACCCCGAAATGCAGCGCCGACTGGCGCTCCATCCGCCCGGCGGGAAGGGGACGCTGCGCGGTGCGCTTCATCGCCGCGTCGAGATCGGCCTCATACCATTGGTTGAGCGCCCCCGCCGCGCCTGCGCCGAGCGCGATGCACAGGATCGCGGTGAAGCCGATCACCGGATCGACATGCGCCGGCGCCGCCAGCATCCCGCACAGGCCGGTGAAGACGACGAGCGTCATCACGCGAGGCTTGGTGAGCGCGAGGAAGTCCCGCCAGTCGGCGGGCAGCGGGATTTGCGTTGCCGGAGTCATGGGTCGCGGACCCCCTTAGCGGCTCCGCACGCAGGACGAAAGCATGTGTCGCTTCCGGGATTTGGAGTTCGATCCATCTGGCCTGAAGCAGCTGTTCCCCGGCGAAGGCCGGGGCCCAGTCTCGAACCGTCTGCAACTGGGCCCCGGCCTTCGCCGGGGAACGGATTCAAAAACTGGCCGAATCCGACCTCTACCCGCTCACCAGCCGCGCGATATCGAACAGTCCCTGCGCGGCGGCGAGCCCCGGCGGGGTCGCTACGAACCGCGGCACCCAGCGCGGCCCGAACTTCGCCTTGAATGCCCTCAGCCCCGCGAAGCCGTAGAGCCGCTCGCCATTGTCGAACAGCATTCCCCCGATTCGCGCCCACACCGGCGCCAGCGATCCGCTGGGCAGCCCCGACAGCGGCGCCATGCCGAGGTTGAACCGGGCATAGCCTTCCGCCCGCGCGAGCTCGATCAGCCGCACGATCATCAGTTCCATCGTGCCTTGAGGCGCGTCGTCGGCGTGACGCATGAGGTCGATCGACAGCTCGCTGCCGTCCCCCGCGCGCCAGAGGTTGGCGAAGGCGACGATCTCGCCCGCCACGCGCACCACCGCGCAGTCGAAGCGGGCGAGATAGTCGGGATCGAACGCGCCGAGGCTGAAACGCTTCTCACGCCCGTGCCGGTCGCGCAGCCATTCGTCCGAGATTTCGCGCAGCCGCGGGATCAGCGGCGGCACTTCGGCGGCGGGCACGATCTCGAACCGCGATCCCGCCGCCTCGCCGCGGCGCAGCGCATGGCGCAGCGACTTGGCGCGCGGACCGTCGAGCGAGAAGGTCGCGAGATCGATATGCGCCTCGTCGCCGTATTTCATCGGCTGCAGCCCCAGGTCGACGAACAGCGGCAGCATCGCCTCGCTCGCCTGGAAGAAGCACAGCCGCCCGCGTGCGGCATGGGCGTGGCGGCGCAGCGCCCAGACCAGTTCGTCCCACGCTGCTCGCGGCCCCACCGGATCGCCCATCACGATCCAGCTGCGTCCCTGCACGCGGTACATGAGGAAGGCATCGCCGCCCGCCGACGCCAGGAACCTTTTGTCGCCGGTCAGCGCGAGGTTGGCGTCGCTGCGTCCCGACTGGGTGAAGGCGGCTGCGGCGACCGCGTCCGACAGCGTGTCGTCGACGGGACGCGGCCGGTATGCCGCCAGCAGCTCCCAGCAGGCGGTCGCGGCGAGCAGCACCCCCGCGCAGAAGGTCGCGCGCAGGAAGCGCGGCGCGTTGCCGTAGAGCGCGAACTTCCACCACAGGTCGTCGTCGTAGGGGACGTGCTTGTAGGCGAAGAGCCCGCTCCACACGCTCATCGCCACCGCCGCCGCGGCGGCCGCGAGCCAGCGCCAGTCGGGCGGCTGGGTGAAGATGCCGCCCTCGCGCACGAACGCCGGCCGGGCATATTGCAGCGTCGCCAGGATGCCTGCGAGCAGCAGCGCCTCCTCCCAGTCGAGCCCCTTCGCCAGCGAGAAGACGATGCCGCACGCCAGCATCAGCCGCGCCGCGTCGAACCCGCTGCGCAGCCGTGCGTGCAGTGCCGGCGCGACCAGCAGCAGCGCCGTGCCGACCAGGCTGCCGGCGAGATGCGAACCCTCGATCACCGGCAGCGGCACCACGTTATCGATCGTGTCGAGCCGCGCGTGCACGCCGGGCAGCGCCCCCGACACGAGCAGGATCAGCCCGCCGACGAAGATCAGCGCGGTGACCGCGATCGGCGCCAGCGTCTGCGCGCTGCGCTCGACCAGGCCGAGCCCGCGCGCGATCGGCCGGCGCAGGCGATGCCCCTCCGCTGCGACAAGGCTGGCAGCGGCGATCAGCAGCGGCAGGATGTAGTAGATCAGCCGGTAGAGCAGCAGCGCGGCGAACACCGCCGCGCGGTTCCCCGGCAGCGCGGCCAGCATCACCGCTTCGAACACGCCGGCGCCGCCGGGGACATGGGTCAGCAGCGCGATGACGATCGCCGCGGCATAGGCGACGACGAACGGCGCCAGGCTGTGCAGCCCCAGGCCCGGCACGAGCACGAACAGCGCGGTCGAGGCGGCGGCGAGATCGACGACCGAGATGGCGAGCAGCCGCGCCTGCTGGCGCAGCGGCGGCACCGTCAGCGTCGCACCGCCGAGCTCCAGTCGCTTTATCCCGGCCGCGCGAATCACCGGCGGGACGGCGAGCAGCGCGAACAAGGCGAAGGCGAGCGGCCGAGCGCCCACGATCCCGAACCCGTGCGGCGCCGCGATCAGCCCGACGCCGGCCACCACGGCCACGCCGGCCCAGAAGGCGAGCGAGGCGATCGCCATCACCTGCCCGATCTCGCCGAGCTCGAGTCCCGCGGCGCGGTAGACGCGGTAGCGCGCCGACCCGCCGGTCAGGATCGACAGGCCCAGGCTGTGGCTGAAGGCATAGCTGGTGAACGCCGCCACCGCCGCCGTCCGCCACCTGAGCGGGCGCCTGATGGCACGCAGCGCGACATAGTCGCCGAGTCCGAGCGCGAGATAGCTGAGCGCGGTCAGCGCGATCGCCAGGCCGATCCGGCCCCGCGGCACCTCGGCGAGCGCGGCGCGGACATCGCGCAGGTGCACGGTGTGCAGCACCTGGCGGAGCGCGATGAAGCCCAGCACCGCGACCGCGGTGACCGTCCCCAGCAGGATCCAGCGCGCATGTTTGCGCGCGAAGGCGAGAAGCCGGGCGACCGCCCGGCTCAGCCGACCCGGTGCCACACTTGCGACTTGCACAGCCAATGTCCGATCAGACAGCCCGCGATCGTCAGCTCATCCGGCGCGGTCTGCCGGATGTGCGAGGCGAAGCTGCGCCCCATGTCGGGCACATAGACGCGCCCGCTCCATTCGCCGTTCGCCTCGGCGCGATAGTCCTGCAGCAGCTCGGTGCCGATCAGCGAATCGACCTTGGCTGCGCGTGCATCGGCGAGCGCGGTCGCGTCCGCCCACACGATCCTGCCGCACATCCGGTCCTGCCCGCACGAGCCGGTGCTGACCTCGATCGTATGACGCGGATTGGCCCACCGCCCCGTCGGCGGCGGCGGTCCCGCCATCGCCGGAACCGGCAGCAGCAGGAGGAGGGGCAGGGCGAGCGCGGCGATCCTCATGCCCCATGCTCCCGCGCCGGCAGGAAACGGCGCAGGCTGGCGAGGACGTGGCCGATCAGCGCCGCCTCGTCGTGGGCGAGGAAATGGCCGCCCGGCATCGCCACCACGGTGGCATTGGGTAGCCTGACGAGCGGGCACAGGCTGTCGGTCTCGGCGGTCCCGTAGATGCAGGTCAACGGTGCCCAGGTCAGCGCGGCGGCGGTGACGGGTCCCAGCGAATCGGGCGTGCCGCGATAGGCGATCCCCGACGGATCGGCGCGGAAGAAGACGGTGCGCCCCGGCACCACCAGGATGATCGCCGCCACCCTGGACCTGAGGTCCGCCGGCAGCGCCGCCGCGCCGGTCTGGAGGATGTCGGCGCCATAGGACTGCCCGATCAGCACCAGCTTCCGCGCGCCGGTCACCGCCAGCGCCTTGCGCGCCGCGTCGGCGACGACCTTGTCGACATAGGCGCGGTCGTGGTGGACCGCGAACAGCGTCGAGGAGCTCACCCCCAGCACCGGCACGCCATGCCGCGCGAGCGCCGCGGTCGTCTTCGGCCCCATACCGAAGCGCAGCCCCATGTCACCGCTGAAGTAGAGCGCGGCGACATCGCTTCGCCGCCCTTCTGCCTTCAGGAAATGGAAGGGATCGCGGTCGAGAAACCCGCCCGCCCAGGCGAGAGCGCCAACCGCGAGCACGACCAGCGCCGCGACGAGCGCGATCCGGCCGAGAGGGCGGCGAAGGGAGAGCGAGACCATGCTCGCGGCCCTATCACCCCACGCCTCACGCGATCATGTCGCGCGGATGAAGAAGCTGTCATGTTGCCGGATGCGCGAAGGGGAAGGTTGGTTCACGCAGAGGCGCAGAGAGCGCAGAGGCGTCTAGCCTGTAACCCTGTCTCGCATCAGCGAGACCTTTTCGACCCGTGGAGCGTCAAGGATAGGGGCCGCTTGTGCGGCCGAGAGTGCGGCAGGTCCTAATCTCTGCGCTCTCTGCGCCTCTGCGTGAACCAACTATCTTCTTCTTCGCGCCCGCCTCCCCCGGGAGCAAGGGCGAGACAGCTACCGCGCCACCCCGATCAGCCACGGCTTGACCCCGCCCGTCGGCTTGGGCGTCCCGTCGAGCCGCTCGGCGCGGAGGATGGTGACGGGCTTCAGGATCATCTGCCCCTTCATCGGCCCCGATCCGCCGCCGGTCGGCAGCGCGAGGATGCGCTTCACCACGTCCATCCCCGCGACGACACGGCCGAAGGCGGCATAGCCCGGATATTGTCCCTCGGCATCGAGCGAGGGCATCGGCCCAACCATGATGCTGAAGTTGCCGGCGGCCGAATCGGGATTGGCGCCGCGTGCCATCGAGATGGTGCCGTCGAGATGCTTGAGGCCGGTCCTGTCGGTGCGCTCGAGCGGGACCGAGCCGGGCAGGATGCGTCGCGCATCGGTGCGGATGCCGCCCTGGATGAAGCCGAACTTGGGCGCGACCTTCTTGCGCGCCGCCCGATAGAAATCGACGCCGTCGAACCGCCCGTCGTCGACATAGGCGAGGAAATTGGCCGTGGTCTTCGGTGCCCGCCGCGCGTCGAGCGCCAGCATGATCGCTCCCGCCGAAGTGACGAGGCGGACGCGGACGAAACCGGGGGAAGGGCGGTTGGCGTCCTGTGTCCGAGCCTGTGCCGGCAGGACAAACGCGAGCAGCGCGAGGAGATGGAGGATCGGGCGCATCGGCGTGCCCGCTAGCGGGCCGTCGGCGCCCCTTGCAAACGAAAACGCCCCGGCGCGGGGCCGAGGCGTTTCGTTGGTCGGATCGGAGAGGCTCCGGCCGGGGTCAGTCGACCTTCGGGAGCGTCTCGAACTGGTGGTACGGCGGCGGGCTCGACAGCGTCCATTCGAGCGTCGTCGCGCCCTCGCCCCACGGATTGTCCCCCGCCTTGCGGCCGGCGAACAGGCTGATGATCAGGTTGATGAAGAAGATCACCATGCCGACCGCCATGATCGCGTAGCCGATGCTGGCGATGTGGTTGTAGTAGGCGAAGGCGTCCGGATAGTCCGGATAGCGCCGCGGCATGCCCTGCAGGCCCAGGAAGTGCATCGGGAAGAACAGCACGTTCACGCCGATGAAGAACACCCAGAAGTGCAGCTGGCCGAGGAACTCGTTGTACATCCGGCCGGACATCTTCGGGAACCAATAGTAGAAGCCGGCGAACAGGCTGAACACCGCGCCGAGGCTCAGCACGTAGTGGAAGTGCGCCACCACGTAATAGGTGTCCTGCATGTAATCGTCGACGCCGCCGTTGGCGAGCACGACGCCGGTCACGCCGCCGACGGTGAACATGAAGATGAAGCCCAGCGCCCACACCATCGGCGTCTTGAAGCGCAGCGATCCGCCCCACATCGTCGCGATCCACGAGAAGATCTTGATGCCGGTCGGCACCGCGATCACCATCGTCGCGGCGGTGAAGTACATCTTCACGTTCACGCTGAGGCCGGTGGTGAACATGTGGTGCGCCCACACGATGAACCCGACCACGCCGATCGCGACCATGGCGTAGGCCATGCCGAGGTAGCCGAACACCGGCTTGCGGCTGAAGGTGGCGACGATGTGGCTGATCATGCCGAAGCCCGGCAGGATCATGATGTACACCTCGGGGTGGCCGAAGAACCAGAACAGGTGCTGGTAGAGGATCGGATTGCCGCCGCCGGCCGGATCGAAGAAGGTCGTGCCGAAATTGCGGTCGGTGAGCAGCATGGTGATCGCCGCGGCGAGCACCGGCAGCGCGAGCAGCAGCAGGAAGGCGGTGACCAGCACCGACCAGGCGAACAGCGGCATCTTGTGCAGCGTCATGCCCGGCGCGCGCATGTTGAAGATGGTGGTGATGAAGTTGATCGCGCCCAGGATCGAGCTCGCGCCGGCGAGGTGCAGCGACAGGATCGCCATGTCGGTCGACGGCCCCGGCTCGCCATAGGTGGAAAGCGGCGCGTAGAGCGTCCAGCCGTTGCCGGCGCCGCCGAAGAAGGGCGAGGCGAGCAGCAGCGTGAAGCTCGGGATCAGCAGCCAGAACGAAATGTTGTTCATGCGCGGAAACGCCATGTCCGGCGCGCCGATCATGATCGGCACGAACCAGTTGCCGAACCCGCCGATCATCGCCGGCATCACCATGAAGAACACCATGATCAGGCCGTGTGCGGTGATCAGCACGTTCCAGAAGTGCAGCGCCTCGTCGAACGACTGCTCGCCGCCATGGAACAGGCTCGCCCAGGTGCCGAGATACTGGATGCCGGGCTCGGCGAGTTCGGCGCGCATCAGGCCGGAGATCGCGCCGCCGATGATCCCTGCGACGATCGCGAAGATCAGGTAGAGCGTGCCGATGTCCTTGTGGTTGGTCGACATGAACCAGCGGGCGAAGAAGCCCGGCTTGTGATCGGCGTCATGATGCGCGTGCGCATCGTGGTGGCCGTGCGCGTCGAGCGCGTCGATGGTGGTGTCGGTCATCGGCTCAGTTTCCGGGGTTGGCCGTCGCGGCCTGATTGGTGGTTTCGGCGGGAGCGGTGGCGTTCACGACCGGCTCACCCGCGGGCGCGGTGGTGGTGTTGCCGGCAGCCGCCTCGGAACCGGGCTGCGCCGGCGCCGCTTCGGACGGCTTGGCCGCGCCCGGCATCGCGCCGCCCTTGGCCTTCACCCAGGCGGCGAACTCGGCCGGCGACACCGCTTCGACCGCGATCGGCATGTATGCGTGGCGCGCGCCGCACAGCTCCGAGCACTGGCCGAAATAGAGGCCCGGCTTCTCGATGGTGAAGCTGGTCTCGTTGATGCGGCCGGGGACGGCGTCGAGCTTGATCCAGAACGCCGGCACCGCCCAGCTGTGGATCACGTCGGCGGCGGTGGTGATCAGGCGGATCGGCACACCGACCGGCAGCACGACGCGCTGATCGACCGCGAGCAGGCGCGGGCCGTCGGCGTCGGTGCGGTAGCGTTGGCCGGCGGGAACCTCCGACTGCTCCTTCAGCATGTTGGAGGTGAGCTGGATGCCGCCGTGGTCCGGATATTCATAGGTCCAGTACCACTGGTTGCCGGTCGCCTTCAGCGTCACCGCGCCCTTCGGCGCCGGCTTGAACTGCGCGGCGAGCAGGCGGATCGAGGGCACCGCGATCGCGACCAGGATGAGCACCGGGACCAGCGTCCAGATGATCTCGATGAAGGTATTGTGGCTGGTCTTGGACGGCGTCGGATTGGCGGCCGCGCGATAGCGGAAGATCACCCACAGCAGCAGCGCGAGCACCAGCAGCGAGATTGCCGTGATCAGCGGGAACAGCACCACATTGTGGAACCACAGCGCTTCCTCGCCGGTCTTGGTGACCTGGTGCTGGATGCCGATCCAGCCGTTGCTCGGCTGCCCGATGTGCTCGGTCGGGGCGAGCTTGGGCGCGCCGTCCTGCGCGAGGGTCGGATCGGCGGGAGCGGCGGCGTTGGCCGTCGCCGCTTCGGTCGGAGCCGCCGTGGTCGCGACCGCAGGCGCGGCGGTATTGGCAGGCGCCGCGGCGGCGCCCGCGCCGGCGAGCGCAAGCCCCGCGGCGAGGATCATCGTCTTGAGGGCAAACATGCGCATCGTGGCGAAACGTCCCTGTTGTTCCGGCGCTTGGATTGGCCGCTTGGTCGCGAGCGAAGGCTCGGTTGCTAGCGGCCTATACGCAAGCGATTGGCGCGCCTCAAGCATCTTGGATCGCCGCGGCCATTGCGATGAAGGCGGCGCGAACCTAGTAGGGGCGCCACGATGACCGACGACGATATCCTCGCCGAATTCCGCGCCGCCGACGCGCTGCTGGAAGGGCATTTCATCCTGTCCTCGGGCCTGCGCAGCCCGCGCTACCTGCAATGCGCCCGCGTGCTGATGGATCCGGCGCGCGGCGCGCGGCTGGCGGAGGAGCTGGTGCGGCGCTTCCCCGCCGAGCTGCGCGACGCGATCGAGGCGGTGGTGTCGCCCGCGATGGGCGGGGTGATCGCCGGGCACGAGGTCGCCCGCGCGCTCGGCGTGCCGGCGATGTTCGTCGAGCGGCCGACCGGCACCTTCGAGCTGCGCCGCGGCTTCCGGTTGGAGCCCGGCACCAAGGTGCTGATGATGGAGGACGTCGTCACCACCGGCCTCAGCTCGCGCGAGGCGATGAAGGCGATCGAGGAGGCGGGCGGCAAGGTGATCGCCGCCGCGGCGCTGGTCGACCGCTCCAACGGCAATGCCGCCTTCGACGTGCCGTTCGTGCCCCTGATTCGGCTGGAAGTGCCGACTTACGATCCCGAAGCGCTGCCGCCCGAGCTGGCGGCGATTCCCGCGATCAAGCCCGGGAGCCGCGCGGCGGCTTGACCCGGCAGCTGCGCCTCGGGGTCAATATCGACCATGTCGCGACCGTCCGGAACGCGCGCGGCTCGGGCTATCCCGATCCGGTGCGCGCGGCGCTGCTCGCGGCCGAGGCGGGAGCGGACGGCATCACCGCACATTTGCGCGAGGACCGGCGCCACATCACCGACGACGACATCGCCCGCCTGTCCGCCGAGCTGACGGTCCCGCTCAACCTCGAGATGGCGGCGACCGAGGAGATGCTGGAGATCGCGCTCCGCCATCGCCCGCACGCCGCCTGCATCGTCCCCGAGAAGCGCGAGGAACGCACCACCGAAGGCGGTCTCGACGCCGCCGGCCAGCACAATCACCTCGCGCCGATGGTGCGCGCGCTGGGGCAGGCGAACATCCGCGTCTCGCTGTTCATCGAACCCGACCCGCGCCAGATCGAGGCGGCGATACGTCTCGGCGCACCGGTGGTCGAGCTCCACACCGGCCGCTTCGCCGAGCTGGCCGGCGATGCGCAGGCGGAGGAGCTGCGCCGACTCGCCGACGCCGCGGCGCTGGCGGCGAAGAACGGCATCGAGCCGCATGCGGGCCACGGCCTGACCTTCGACAACGTCGTGGCCGTAGCGGCAATCCCGCAGCTCAGGGAGCTCAACATCGGCCATTTCCTGATCGGCGAGGCGATCTTCGACGGCCTCGCGCCGGTGGTGAAGCGGATGCGCGAACTGATGGATATGGCGCGGTGAGCCGGCTCCCAGAATCCTCCCCGGCACGGGGAGGGGGACCGCGCCGCGTAGCGGCGTGGTGGAGGGGGCCCTCCTCCAGCGAATCGTTTGAGGCAGGGCCCCCTCCACTACCGCCTTCGGCGGCGGTCACCCTCCCCGTGCCGGGGAGGAGCTTGTGATCATCGGCCTCGGCTCCGACCTGTGCTCGATCGAGCGCATCCAGTCGTCGCTCGACCGGTTCGGCGCGCGATTCGAGGCCCGCGTGTTCACCGAGGTTGAGCTCGCCAAGGCGAAGCGCCGCCCCTTCACCTACGCCGCGACGCTCGCCAAGCGCTTCGCCGCCAAGGAGGCCTTCTCCAAGGCGGTCGGCACCGGATTCAAGCGCGGCGTGTTCATGAAGGACATCGGCGTGGTCAACGCGCCCTCGGGCGCGCCGACTCTGGCGCTCACCGGCGGCGCCAAGGCGAGGCTTGACGCCTTGATCCCGGCGGGCCACCTCGCACACGTGCATTTGACGCTCACCGACGACCATCCCTGGGCCCAGGCCTTCGTCGTCATCGAGGCTATTCCGGATCATGGCTGACGACCTGGCGCTCGACCGCCCCGACACTGTTCCCGCGGAGGATGATGGCGTGGCGACGTCCAAGCCCAAGACCGACTGGTGGGCGGAGGCCCGCGGTATCGTCTGGCTGGTGCTGGCGGTGCTCGGCTTCCACAGCCTGATCGCCAAGCCCTTCTACATCCCGTCCGAATCGATGATGCCGGGCCTGCTGGTCGGCGACCGGCTGGTGGTGACCAAATATCCCTACGGCTACAGCTATGTCTCGCCGACCTTCCACGTGCTGCCGTTCATCCACGGCCGGCTGTTCGGGCGGATGCCCGAGCGCGGCGACGTGGTGATCGTGACGCCGCCGGGTGCCGCCACCGACTATATCAAGCGCGTGATCGGCCTGCCGGGCGACCGGCTGCAGGTGCGGGGCGGCATCGTCTATTTGAACGGCCGCGCGGTGCCCCGCGTCTATAAGGGCGACCGACTGATCGCGGCCGACGCCAACACCAAGTGCACCGATACCGAGGTCGCCGGCACCGACGGCAAGACCTATTGTCGCATGCCGATCTACCGCGAGACGCTGCCCAATGGGCGCAGCTACGACACCATCGACCGCGGCTATTCCGAAGGCGACAACTACGGCCCGATCACCATTCCCGCGAACCACGTCTTCCTGATGGGCGACAATCGCGACAATTCGGCCGACAGCCGCTTCCCTGTGAGCGAGCTCGGCCTCGGCGGCCCGGTCCCGTGGGAGAATATCGGCGGGCGCGCCGAGTTCATCACCTTCTCGCTCGACGGCTCCGCGACCTGGAACCCCCTGACCTGGCCCGCCTCGTTCAGGCCTGGCCGCGCCGGCACCTCGCTCCACCCGCAGCGGACGACCAAGTGACCAAGCCGCGCGATCCCGTCACCGCGCCGGGGCCGAACGACGGGCACGACGCGCGCACCTATGCCGAGCTCAAGAAGGCGAGCATCTGGCTCGGCCTCGCCGCGGCGATGGCGCTGGTGGTGCTGCTGATCCAGCCGCTGCTGATCATCTTCGGCGGGCTCGTCTTCGCCTCGATGCTCGACGGCGGCGTGCGGCTGCTCGGGCGGGTGCTGCCGATCCCGCGCGGTTTCCGGCTCGCGATCGTGATGATCGCGGCAGTCGCCTTCGTCGTCACCGTCTTCTATCTGACTGGCGTCCAGATCGCCGAGCAGGCCGAGCAGCTCCGCACCACGTTGGAGGTGCAGGCGAACCGCGTCGCGAGCTGGCTCGCCGAGCTCGGCGTCATGCCCGCGCGGTCGGACCTCGCCGGGATGGCGCAGCAGGCATTGGGATCGGTGGGGCGGCTGACCTCCGCGGTCGGCAGCGCGATCGGCGCGGTCGGCAGCCTGCTGATGATCCTGATCATCGGCCTGTTCGTGGCGATGGAGCCGCGCATCTACGGCCGCGGCCTCGAGTGGATGATCCCGCTCCACAGCCGCAACGAGTTCGCCATCACGCTCGAGCGCATGTCGGTGACGATGCGTCGCCTGCTTGCCGGCCGCCTGCTCGGCATGGCGTTCGAGGGGGTGTTCACCTGGATCTGCTTGTGGATCGCCGGCGTGCCGATGGCGCTGCTGCTCGGCATCATCACGGGCATGCTCGCCTTCATCCCCAACATCGGCGCGATCACCAGCGGCGTGCTGATGGTGGCCGTCGGGTTCAGCGCGGGCGTCTACACCGGATTCGCGGCGATCTTCATCTACTTCCTCGTCCAGAACATCGACGGCTACATCGTCATCCCGATGATCGCCCGCCGCACGGTCGACCTGCCGCCGGCGCTCACGCTCTCGGCGCAGATCCTGGCGAGCACCTTGTTCGGCGTGCTCGGCCTCGCGCTCGCCGATCCGATGGTGGCGATGATCAAGGTCGCGCTGCAGCGCCGCTCCGAGGCCGCGGCTCAGATCGAAGGCGTCGGCGACACCAGCGAATCGAACAGCGCGGCATAGGCCGCAGCGGGATCGCCGTTCTCGCCAACAGGCGCAGGGCGGCCTCGGCCGGGTGTTAGCCAATGGTCGAGCGCCGCGACCAGCGCGTCGGCGTCGTCGACCGGCACAACGCTGCCTTGATCGGCGCTGGCGATAATTTCGCGTACGGCGACGCTCGAATCAGTGCTGACCACCGGCGTCCCCACCGCCAACGCCTCGCGTAGCACACCGGGCACGCCCTCGAAGTCAGAGGTCAGCACCACCGCCGCCGCGCCGGCGATCGCGGCCGAGGGGTCAGCGACATAGCCGGGCAGGTCCACGCGATCGGAGAGACCGAGCGCTTGCACCCGGCTTTCCAATGCCGCGCGCTCGGCGCCCTCGCCGTAGATCACCAGTCGCACCTCGCGATCCGCAATCCGTGTCATCGCCGCGATCGCGCGGTCCCAGCGCTTCTGCGGCGCGAGCCGGCCGACGCCGAGCAGATAGCGGCCGGCCGGTATCTCGCCCGCGCCGTGCCGCGGCGCCGGATTGGGTATGACGTGCACAAGCTCCCGCGGCATCCGCATCGCCGCGACCGCTTCATTCGCCATCCCTGGCGTCATCGCCACCAGCGCGTCGACGAAGTGCGGATGCAGCCGCAACCAGGCGCGATAGCCGCCCGCCACAATCCTCCCCATGTCGCGGCGGACCAGCGCGTTGGAGACCTTGGCGACGATCGGCGGACAGGCGCGGCCGAGCCGCAGCCGGGTCCATCCGGCAATGCTGGTGTAGTGATTGCCGGGGCAGAACAGGATGTCCGGCGCGGCTTCCTGCGTGATTCGGGGCATCGCCCGGAGCAGCGCCGTGTAGCGCGAATCGCCCAGCTCGACGCAGGCGGCACCTTCGGGAATCTCCGCCGCGAGCGGCCCTTTGCGCGATCCGATGGCCAGCGTCACCTGTCGGCCCTGTCCGATCCACGCCTCGGCGAGTCGCAGCGCAACCTTTTCGACCCCACCGCCGTTCAGCGTCTGGATCGGCACGAGGATGTGGCGCGCGATACTCATCTTCGGCGTGCCGATAGCAAAGCGGCCGCTCTCCGCCCATGGATCGCTTTTGACATATGTTTGTCAAATTCCTGGGCGATGGGGAGGCGGATCGGGCTGGGGCCAGGGGCGCTCCCGCCCGGCTAGACCTGGCACCATACGGAATTGCCCCTTTGAATCCTCCCGATATGAGTGCCTCGACGACAATGCACGCCGACGTGCTGCCGTCTGCCCCGGCCGCGAATCAGCTCGCCGGGCTCGAGCCGATCGAACGCATCCGGCGGCGCTGGCCGATCGTGCTGGCCGGCCTGCTCACGTTGGCGATGGTGGCGGGCCTCGCTCATGAATTGTTCGGCGAGGGGCTGTCGGCGCTGAGCCGCGAGATTCCGCGCTCGCCCGGCTATTACATCGCCTTCGCGCTGCTCTACATGTCGCCGCCGACCTTCGACTGGCTGATCTTCCGCCGGCTGTGGGGACTTCCGGTCGCCGGCCTTGGTGCGCTGATCAAGAAGCGCGTCGCGAACGAGGTGGTGTTCGGCTATTCGGGCGAGGCCTATTTCTACGCCTGGGCGCGCTCGCGGCTGAAGATGGTGACGGCGCCGTTCGGCGCGGTGAAGGACGTGTCGATCCTCTCCGCCATCGCCGGCAATGCGATCACGCTGGCGATGATGGCGCTGGCGCTGCCGCTCGCCCGGAACCTGTTCTATCCGGAGACCTTCCAGAAGCTGGTGTGGTCGGCGGTGGTCATCGTCGCGATGTCGCTGCCGTTCATCATCTTCTCGCGCCGGGTGTTCTCGCTGCCGCGCGGGACCTTGTGGTGGGTGTTCGGCATGCACTGCCTGAGGCTCTGCTTCGGCTCGTTCATGATCGCGCTCGCCTGGCATTTCGCGATGCCGCATGTGTCGCTCGGCATGTGGCTGCTCCTCGCCGCCGGTCGCCTGCTGGTCTCGCGCCTGCCGTTCGTGCCGAACAAGGACCTGCTGTTCGCCAATTTCGCGATCATCCTGATCGGCCAGGGCGAGCAGCTGTCGGAGCTCATCGCCTTCACCGCGGCGCTGACCCTGCTCGGGCACGCCCTGTTCATCGCCTTCTTCGGCATCCAGGCGCTCGTGCGGAGGATCGGATGACGCGCGTGGCCGCGGCCGGTCTCGCTCTCGTCATGATCGCTCCCGCCTCGGCGCAGACCGGGCCGATCGGCAGCGATGCCGATGCCTGCGCCTCCGGGCGGGGGCCGGCGATCCGAGCCAATGTGGTGGGGCTCAAGGACCGCACCGGCCGGCTCAAGCTGGAGCTCTACCCGGCGACGGAAGAGGATTTCCTCAAGGACGATCGCGACCTGATCAAGGAAGGCAAGGTCTTCCGCCGCGTCTGGGCGGCGACACCGTCCGGCAACGGCCCGGTGACGATGTGCATCCGCGTGCCGGCACCCGGCCGCTACGCGCTGCTGTTCACCCATGACCGCGACGGCCGGAACAAGTTCAACTTCTGGCGCGACGGCGCGGGTTTCCCCAGCAATCAGAAGCTCGGCCGCAGCCGCCCCAAGCTCGACCAGGCACTGATCATGGTCGGCCGGGGAGTGGCGACCACGACGATCCAGGTGCAATATCTGCGCGGCCTGTCGGGCTTCGGCCCGTACAAGCCCGACGATTGAGGCGAACCGCGATGCGCATCGTCGACGTCAACGAATTCTACTCGCCGACCGGCGGCGGCGTGCGCACCTATCTCGACCGCAAGATGGGCATCCTCGCCGACATGGGGCACGAGCTGATCGTGATCGCCCCGGGCCGCGAGGACGCGGTCGAGGAACGGCCGGGCGGCGGCGTGGTCCATTGGGTGAAGGCGCCGCGCCTCCCCTTCGACCATAATTACGGATTGTTCTGGAGCGCGGAGCCGGTGACGCGGCTGCTCGACCGGCTCGACCCCGACGTGGTCGAGGCGAGCTCGCCGTGGCGGCCGGCCTGGATCGTCGGGCAATGGCAGGGCCGCGCGCTCAAGGTGTTCTTCGCGCACAACGACAATATGGCCGCCTATGCCGGCCGCTGGCTGGAGGGCGTGGCCGACATGGCGACGGTCGAGCGCTGGTTCGCCTGGTATACGCGCTATCAGGCGCGGTTCCTCGCCCATTTCGACGCCTTCGTCACCAATGGCGTGACGCTCGCCAAGCGCCACGCCCGGCGCGGCCTCACCGTCCATGCCGCGATGCCGCTCGGCATCGACCGCGGCTATTTCTCGCCCGAGCTGCGCGACGAGCAGCTGCGCACCGCGCTGCTCCGCCAGTGCGGCCTGCCCGGGGACGGGCATCTGCTGCTCGGCGTCGGCCGGCACCATCCCGAGAAGCGCTGGCCCTGCGTGATCGACGCGGTGCAGGCGGCGGGCGAGCGGATGCCGGTCGGGCTGATTCTGCTCGGCAACGGCGTCGCACGCGAGAAGTTGGCGCGCCGCGTCGAAGGCAGCCCGCATATCCGCCTGTTCCGCCCGCTCTACGACCGGCTGCGCTTTGCCCAGATCATGGCGAGCGTCGACGGGCTGATCCATGGCTCCGACGCCGAGCCGTTCGGACTGGTCGCGCTGGAGGCGGTCGCCTCCGGTCTGCCGCTGATCGTGCCGGACGAAGGCGGCGCCGCCGACATCGCCGAGCCGACCTTCGCCGAACAATATCGCGCCCGCGACGCCCGGAGCTGCGCGGCGGCGATCGAGCGACTGTTCCAGCGCGAGCCCGCGATCCTGCGCGCCGCCTGCCTCCACGCCGCGGCCAAGGTGCGCACCGACCGCGACCACGCCGCGGCGCTGGTCGACTATTATTCCGAGCTGCTCGAAGGCAAGCGCCGCGCCGCCGCTTGAGGCGGGACGTAGAGGCGGAAGCGCGCGCTCGCGACCGGCACCCGCCGCCAGCCATGCGCGGTCGCCCAATCCTCCAGCACGCGGTCGAGCGCATCCTCGCCAGCAGTCCATTTGCCTTCGCCGCCGACCAGGATCGCGGCCGGCGGAGCGACCACGAACGCAACCACCAGGTGGTCGCGAGCGACCAAGTGCTGCGACCATTCCTCGGCCGCCGAAAGCAGGCCATGGCTTCGGAAGTAGAAGGGGCCGGCCGCAAAGCGCGGATCGATCGGCCGCCCGGTCGCGGGCACGAACTGCGGGCTGAGCGTTGTAACCAGGCCGCGTGCGCCCGCCGCGTCGAGCGCCCGGCCGATCGCGAAACTCTCGGCCATTGCCGTGCCGAGACCGTGGCCCTGGATGAGTGCCCCGATCGACGGTGCCAATCCGGCGACGGCGAACACCGCGCAGGCAACGCGCAGCGCGCGGCCGGGCGGCTGTTCCTGCCAACGCATCGCCAGCGCGACGAACAGCGGGGGCAGCAGCGGCAGCAGATACTGGCGCCAGGTCGGGGTCGGCAGCAGCGCGGCGAGGACTCCGGCGACGATCAGCCAGCTGAGCAGGCGCGATCTCCGATGCGGCGCCACCAGCGTAAAGGCGAGCAGCGCAGGCCCAAGCGCCAGAAACTTGAGCAAATCTAGCAGCTTGATCGCCGACGACAATTTCCACGACCGGCCAGTCGCTTGATAATATTCGGCTGGTGCCTGCCCCGGGAATCCCAGCGTGCCGAACAATGCGGCCAGGGGTGCCAGCGCGAAAAGCCACATCGCCATCGCGATCACCGGCAGCGTGCCTGCGATCACCCACAATGGCCGGTGCCGCCGCCAGCGCAGCAGCGCGTAAAGCCCGTAAGTGATCGCCGGCAGCGCATAGGATATTTTTGCCGCCGTCGCGCCTGCAAGCAGCAATCCGATCGCAGCTGCGCCCCAGCGGCTGCCGTCGCCCCGTTCCGCCTTCAGGATCAGCGGCAGCGCCCATGCCAGCATTGCCGCCGGCAGGGCATCGTTGCGTGCGGTTCCCGCCGAGAACAGCAGGATGTCGCACGCCGCGAACAGCATCGCGCAGGCGATGGCGATCGTCCGCCGCGCGCCCGCGACGCGCGCGCCGGCATAGACGCCCGCCACCGCCGCCCAGCCGAGCAGCGCGTTGACGATCCGGAGCGCCGGATAGGCCCATGTCCCCGCCGCCCAGGCGATCGGCGCGAACAGCAGCGGCTGCAACGGCGTCTGCAGATAGGCATAGTCGCGATAAGGCAGCAGCCCTCCCGCGCTCAGCACCGCCGCGGCGACATACTGGCTCTCGTCGTGATCGATCGGCCGCATCCACGCGAGCGCGATCAGCACGACGGCAAGTACCGCCAACAGCGCGAAAGGAGGTGGCAGGCGCATCCTGCAGCGCGCCTAGCCTGCCCATGTCATAGTGTCACGCGCCCGACACATGGCAGGCGCAGACGGCCCGCGGATTGAAGAGGACGCTCATGATCATCATCGACCGCCGCAGCCTGCTCGTCACCGGAATCCTCGGCATCGCCGGCCTCGCGCTGCCGGGCTTCGCCCAGACGCCGAACGTCGCGGCGCTCCGGGGCTTCACCCATTCGGTCGCGAGTGGCGAGCCCGGGCCGGACACGATGCTGCTGTGGACGCGCTATGTCCCCGCCGACGGCGGCACCGCCGAGCTCAAGGTCGAAGTGGCCGAGACGCCCGATTTCGCCCGCATCGCCGCGGGCGGGGTGATGATCACCGGCCCCTGGCGCGATCATACGGTCAAGGTTACCGTCGACGGCCTCAAGCCCGCGACCCGCTACCATTATCGCTTCGTCGCGCCGGACGGCAGCTTCTCGCCGGTCGGCCTCACCAGGACGCTGCCGGAGGGCGCCACGCCGTCCTTCAAGGCGGCGATCTTCTCCTGCTCCAACCTGCCCTATGGCTATTTCAACGCCTATGGCCATGCCGCCGCGCGGGACGACATCGACCTCTCGATCCACCTCGGCGACTATTTCTACGAGTACGCGCCGGACGGCTATGCCCCGCCGGGCGGGCCGGTCGGCGGCCGCGTGCCGCTGCCGCCCAGCGAGATTCTGAGCCTCGCCGACTATCGCCTGCGCTACGCCAGCTATCGCGCCGATCCCGACCTTCAGGAGCTGCACCGCGTCAAGCCGATGATCGTGCAGTGGGATGATCACGAATCGGCCAACGACAGCTGGGAAGGCGGCGCGCAGAACCACCAGCCGAACGAAGGCGACTGGAGCCTGCGCAAGGCCGCGGCGGTCCAGGCCTATCGCGAATGGATGCCGGTCAGCGACGAGCCGTGGAAGGCCTATGACATCGGCACGCTCGCGACCCTGTTCCGCACCGAGACGCGCCTGCTCGCCCGCACCGCGCAGCCGGACGTCGCCCCATTGTTTCGCGACGCCGATCCGGTGGCGGCGCTCACCAAGTTCCGCGACGGCGCATGGATGGACCCGGGCATGACCATGCTCGGCACCACGCAGGAAAGCTGGCTCGCCCACGCGATGGCGCGCTCGGTGAAGGCGGGGCAGCGCTGGCAGGTCGTCGGCTTCGGCACGATCATGGGCGAACAGCGCGCGCCGGCGGAAGCGATCGGCTGGCTGAAGCCCGATGCGCCCGCGCGCAGCCGGAACTATGTGGAAAGCGGCATCATGGCGGCCAAGGTCGGCCTGCCCTCCAACTTCGACAATTGGGGCGGCTATCCGGCGGCGCGCAAGCGCTTCCTCGCCTCGGCGCAGACGGCCGGCGCGAACCTGGTGGTGATCACCGGCGACAGCCACAACGCCTGGGCCTTCGACCTCGGGAACGACGGCAAGCCCGCCGGCGTCGAGTTCGCCGGCCAGGCGGTGACCTCGCCGGGCTATGAATCCGCTGCGGCCGCCGATCCCAAGGCGATGGCGGCGGCGCTGGTCAAGGCGAGCGGCGAGCTCAAATGGTGCGACGTCTCGCGCCGCGGCTATATGGCGCTGACGCTGACGCCCGACCGCGTCACCAACGACTGGCTGTTCGTCGACACGGTGAAGGCCAGGTCGACCAACGCCAGCGTCGGCCACACCGCGACGGTGACGCGCGGGCGGAACGTGATGGCGTAACGGCTCAGCGCCACCTGCGATCGTGCGCCGCGCGTTCCTGTGCGGCGTCGAGCGGGGCGCCGGCCATCATGTCCTGCGCCATCGCCATCAGCGCGGGATCGGTCGAACCGGCCTGGCGATAGTCGGGGTGCGCCTCGGCCGCGCCGGAGACGGTGCGGCGGAGCGACCAGTCGTCGCCCTCCCGGCAGGCAATCCCGCTCGTCGCCCGTCCGGCGAAGGTGCGGCAGATCGCGCCCGAGGAATCGCGGAAGCTCACGATCACCCGGATCGGCGCATCGCCCTGGGTCGCGGCGAGCTGCGTGTCGAGCGCGCGGGCGAGATCGCCCGATGCGACCAGCCCCATCGGCCCCACCTCAACCGGCGCGCCTGGCCTGAGCATCGGGCCGATCAGGAGTCCGATCACCAGGCTGGCCGCAATCGCCGCCATCCAGCGCAGATCGAAGCGCGGGCGCGCGCGCGGACGCAGCGGCACGACATTGTCAGGCTTGAGCAGCGTGGTCAGCCGCTCCGGCACCGCCGCCTCCGCGACCGGCGCGAAGCTGCCCGCGATCCGCGCGCGCAGCCGCCGATGTGCCGCCACCTGCTCGGCGAGCGCCGGATCGGCGGTGATCGCGAGCTCGACCCGCTTGGCAGCAAGCGGGTCGAGCTCGCCGTCGGCATAGGCCATCAGCATTTCCGGTTCGATCGTCATGCCGCTTCCCCCAGCTGCCGCATCAATGCCTCGCGCCCGCGCACCAGCCGAGAGGTGAGCGTGCCCATCGGGATGTCGAGCACCGCCGCGGCTTCCTTGTAGGCGAGCCCCTCGACCAGCACGAGCGCCACTGCCTCGCGCTGCTCGTCGGGCAGCCGCGCCATCGCCCGCATCACCTGGTCGAGCTCGACCGCGGCCTCGATAGCTCGGTCGCCCGCATCGCCCACCATCAGCCCCGCCTCCTCCGCGACGAAGGTCTGCGCGGCGCGGCTGCGGGCGCGGGCGGTGTCGATCCAGGCGTTGCGCATGATGCGGTACATCCAGCTGTCCAATCGTGTCCCCGGCTGCCACCCCGCGCGCGCCGTCAGCGCCCGCTCGACAGCGGTCTGGCAGAGGTCGTCGGCATCGCTCGGCGAGCGGGCGAGCGCATGGGCGAACCGCCTCAGCCGCGGCAGCAGCGCCAGCACGTCGTCCTCGAACCTCAGGATGCCTCCTCCTTACGCTTCCTGGATGAAACGGACGGCCCCGCTCGTTTCATCCCTGTCCTCGATATTTTCTCTTAGGATGTTCCGGATGACGATGCGATTCGCGCTGACGCTGGTGCTCGCGGCCCTGACGGCGGCGGCCGCGCAGGCGCAGCTCGTGCCGCAGCTGCCGAGCCTGCCAGGGCCGGTCGGCAGCCTGCCGGGCGAGATCGTCGATGGCATCGGCCGGACCACGGGCGAAGTCGTCGAACGCGTCCGTGACCTGCCCCCGCAAGCGCTCGCCGCCGCGCGGCTCGATCGGTTCGCGCGGCTGGTGCGCGAGAGCCGCGGCCGCATCGCGCTCGACGATAATGGCGAGCCCGCGCGCGCGGGCGAGATCGTGCTGACCGATCCCGATGCCGCGACGCTCTCGCTGTTCGCCGGCAGGGGGTATCGCCTTATCGAGCAGGCCGAGGTGGAAGGGCTGGGCGTCGGCTATGCCCGGCTGGCGATCCCCGAAAGCCGCAGCCTCGCCGAGGCGATGCGCGAGGCACGCCGGCTCGCGCCTGTCGCCGCCGTATCGGCGGACGTGCTCCATTTCGAGAGCGGCGGCCTTGGCACGGCGGCGCAGGAGGCTCGGGCATCGGCGGCTGGCAAGGGAATCGTGGTCGGCATGATCGACAGCGGCGTCGGCCGCGGCGTCGGCGGGCCGGTGCGCCAGCAGGGCTTTGCCGCCGGCGCGCCACGGCCGAGCGATCACGGCACCGCGGTCGCCTCGCTGATCGCTGGTGGCGGACCAGTGCGCGGCGGCGCGCCGGGAGCCGGCCTGCTCGTTGCCGATGTCTATGGCGGTGACCGCGCCGGCGGCAGCGCGGTGGCGATCGCGCGGGCGCTCGGCTGGCTGGCGGGCGAGCGCGCGCCGGTGGTCGCGATCAGCCTCGTCGGCCCGCCCAATCCGCTGCTTGCGCGCACGGTCGCCGCCGCCCAGACGCGCGGGATGGTGATCGTCGCCGCGGTCGGCAACGACGGGCCGGCGGCGCCGCCGGCCTATCCCGCCTCCTATCCGGGCGTGGTCGCCGTCACCGGCGTCGATGGTCGCGGCCGGGCGCTGATCGAGGCAGGCCGCGCCGCCCATCTCGACTATGCCGCACCCGGCGCCGACATGGTCGCGCTCGATGCACGCGGCCGCGCGCGGCGGGTGCGCGGTACCTCCTTCGCCGTTCCGCTCGTCGCCGCGGCGATCGCGCGTGCAGGGGGCCGTCTCGCCGCGGTCGACGCGGCTGCGAAGGACCTCGGCACGCGCGGCCCCGATCCCGTCTACGGCCGCGGCCTCGTCTGCGGCGACTGCGCGACCCGCAAATAAATTCCGGCATCGGGATTAAATCGCGAAGCCCTGCCGTTCTCGTGACGAGGCGCCGATCGGCGCCCGATGGAATCATGTCACGGAGGACGAAGAAATGGCCAGGATCGTGATCGGCGGCGCGCTCGTCGCGCTCGTATTCGCTTCGGCGCCGGCGTCGGCGCAGCTGCTCGGCGGCGGCGGGCTAGGCGGCGGCTTGGGTGGGCAGCTGGGCGGTACGCTCGGCGGCGGGCTCGGGGGTACGCTCGGCCGCACTATCGACACCACTAGCTCGGGCCGCATCACCGGCGACGGCAATGCCCGCGCCGAGCGCTCGGTCGACCGGCGCAGCGGCCGCGTCCATGCGCGCGGCAGCGCCGACGGCAGCGGCTCGGGCGCACTCGATGGCACCGTCGCCGACCGCGCGCTGAGCGGCAGTGCGTCGGGCTCGGGATCGGCCTCGGGCGGCGCCGACGCCCAGCTCATCGGCACCGATGCGGTGCGCAGCACGGCCGGCCAGGCAGTCGGCGCCGGGCGCGGCCTCGTCGGCAACGCGCGCGACGGCGTCGGCTCAACCGTTGGCGCAGTCCGCGATCGGGCGGGGACGCTCGGCAGCGCGAGCGGATCGGGCAACGCAGCCGGCTCGGGCGGTGCGGCGGGTTCGATGGGCGACGACACGCTCGCGCTCGCCGGGAATGCCGCGGGCAGCGGCACGGGCAACTTCGTCGCACGGCCGGGAATGCCGGTGGTCGACGCACGCGAACGGCTGATCGGCACCGTCCAGTCGCTGAAGACCACCGCGCGCGGCGCGGTCACCGGCGTGGTCGTCCAGGTCGGCGATCGGCTCGCGACGCTGCCCGTCTCCAATTTCACCGGCTCGGGCGACGTGCTCGTCTCCGCGATGGGGAAGGGTTCGGTCACGAAGCGGGCGGCCAAGCAGGAGCCGGAGCAGCAGCAGTAATCGACTTCGTCCCGGCCGGGCGTGCTCCCCGCTCTCGCCTGGCCGGACCGGCGCGTCCGGCGCCCCCTCCGCCGGACGCGCCTATCCCTCCACGCTCTTGCTGACCTGCTCGAACATATCCTTGCTGAGCCCCGGCACGGCGAGGATACGGTTCAGCTCCGCCTTCATCGCCTCCGCCCGCGCCGCGTCGAACCGCCGCCAGCGTCCCAGCGGCGGCAGCAGCTTGGCCGCCGTCTGCGGGTTGAGCTTGTCGAGCGCGATCAGCTGATCGGCGACGAAGCGGTAGCCGCCTCCCGATGCGTGATGGAACGCCCGCTGGTTCACCCCGAACGCCCCCACCAGCGCGCGGGCGCGATTGGGATTGGCGAGCGTGAAGTCCGGATGCCGCGCCAGCGCCTCGACCGCCGCCATGGTATCGTCGCGCGTCGACAGCGCCTGGGTCGAGAACCATTTGTCGAGCACCAGCGCATTGTCGCGATAGCGGCGATAGAACAGGTCGAGCGCCGTCGCCCGCTCGGCGGCGTCGCCATTGGCGAGCGTGGTCAGCGCGCCCTGGCGGTCGGTCATGTTGTCCGCCGCCTCGAACTGCGCGAAGGCGAGCGCCGCCGCATCCTCCGCCCCGCTCGCCGCGAGAAAGCCGAGCGCCACCGTCCTCAATCGCCGCGCGCCCTTGGCTGCGGGGGAATATTCGAAGCGGTTGGCGCGGGTCTTCTCATAGGCCGCGCGCCACTCGCGCTCGAGCGTCCGACCGATGTCATGCCGCAACGCTTCGCGCGCCTGATAGATTGCTTCGGGATCAACCACCGGCATCTGGTCGCCGATGAAGCTCTCGGACGGCAACAGTACCGCCTCGCCGATGAACGCCGCGTCGAGCGCTGAATCGGTCAGCGTGTTGCGAATCGCCTCCAGCACCGGCCCGTGATCGGCGCGCCCACGGCTGACCGCGGAGACCAGCGTGTCGAGCATCAGCTGCTGCATCGCCTCATAGCGGGCGAAGGGATCGTCGTCATGCGCCGACAGAAAGGCGAGGTCGGCGGCGGTGCGATCGCTGTCGACGATGATCGGCGCGGAAAAGCCGCGGTTGATCGACAGTACCGGCCGCTCGGCCAGCCCCTCGAACGCCACCTCCGCGCTCGCGTGGGCGAACACCTCCAGCCGCTCGTCGATGAGCGGCTTCGCGCTGTCGGCGCCGAACAGCTTGAGCCTGAGCGGCAGCACCAGCGGCTCCTTGACCGGCTGGCCCGGCGTCGGCGGGGTGGACTGTTCGAGCTTCAGCACCGCGCGCCGCCGCTCGGCATCATGGCTGAGGCGCGCGGCGAGGCGCGGCGTGCCGGCTTGCGCATACCACCGGCGGAACTGGCCGAGATCGATCCCTCCCGCCTCCTCCATGCAGGCGACGAAATCGTCGACCGTGGCGGCGGTGCCGTCGAACCGGTCGAAATAGAGGTCGGTCGCGGCGCGGAACTTCTCGGGCCCCAGCAGCGTCGCCATCATGCGGATGACCTCGGCACCCTTGTTGTAGATGGTCGCGGTGTAGAAGTTCGAGATCTCGATATATTCGTCGGGTCGGACCGGGTGGGCGAGCGGCCCCGCATCCTCGGGGAACTGCGCGGCACGCAGGCTGCGCACGTCCTCGATCCGCTTGACCGCCGCCGATCCCTGGTCGGCGGAGAAGCTCTGGTCGCGGAACACGGTGAAGCCTTCCTTGAGGCTCAGCTGGAACCAGTCGCGGCAGGTGATGCGGTCGCCCGACCAGTTGTGGAAATATTCGTGCGCCACCACGGCGGCGATCGCGTCATAGTCGTAATCGGTCGCGGTCTCCGGGTCGGCGAGGATGTAGCGGCTGTTGAAGATGTTCAGCCCCTTGTTCTCCATCGCCCCGAAGTTGAAGTCGTCAACCGCAACGATGTTGAAGACATCGAGGTCGTATTCCCGGCCATAGACATCCTCGTCCCACTTCATCGCCGTCCTGAGCGCGTGGAGGGCGTGATCGGTCTTGGGAAGATCGGCAGCGCGCACCCAGATGCCGAGCTGCACCTCGCGGCCCGACCGGGTGGTGAAGGTCGCGCGGTTGGCGACGAGATCGCCCGCGACCAGCGCGAACAGATAGCTCGGCTTGGGGAAGGGGTCGTTCCACTGCGCCCAATGCCGGCCGCCCTCCAGCTCGCCCGAGGCGACCGGATCGCCGTTCGCGAGCAGGATCGGAAAGCGCGCCTTGTCCGCGGCCATCCGCACCGAATAGCGGCTGAGCACGTCGGGCCGATCGGGGAAGAAGGTGATGCGGCGGAACCCCTCCGCCTCGCATTGCGTGCAGAGCAGCCCGCCCGAGGCGTAGAGGCCCATCAGCTGGGTGTTGATCTCGGGCGCGATCTCGACCTCGGTCTCGACGCTGTGGTGGTCGCCGGTCAGCGGGACGACGAGCGCGCCGTCGTCGAGCGACCAGTCGGCGTCGCTGCCGTCGACGCGCACCGCGAGCGGTGTGAGTCCGTCGCCATCCAGGCGCAGCGGTTCCGAGTGATCCCCGTTCCGCTCTACGGTGAGCGTGGCGCGAACCCGCGTACGCGCGGGGTCGAGGTCGAAGTCGAGCGCGATCGTCGGCACGAGCCAGGCGGGCGGGCGATAATCCTCGCGGCGGATCGTCTTCGGCGTCGGCGCAGCGGCAGGGCGGGCATCCATCCCGCCGCTATACGCGCCCATAAGGCTGGCAGGCCAGTTCTTTCCCTCTCCCCTTGGGAGAGGGAGGGGCCCGCTCGGCGCTAGCCGAGTGGGAGGGTGAGGGTGACCATCGCCAGCCGAAGTCGCCCTCACCCTCCCGCCGCCTCCGGCGGCTCCTTCCCTCTCCCAATGGGAGAGAGACAGTGGGGCCTTCCCGATGGTGATCCAGCCCCGCTACATCGGGCGAATGACCACCGCTGGCGACCGCACGGGGCAAAGGCTCAGCTTCTGGCAGCGCACCCGCTTCGCGCTCGGCGACCTCGCGTTCAACCTCTATTGGCAGAGCATTACCCTCTATCTCCTGTTCTACTATACCGACGTGGTCGGCCTGCCGATCGGCCAGGCGGCGCTGATCTACATGCTGCCGTCGATCTGGGACGGACTGGTCGATTTCGCGGTGGGACTGTCGGCGGACCGGCTCGGTGCCGGGAAGGGGGCTATCGCCGCTTCCTGGTCTGGGGTGCGCTGCCCTTGGGCGCTGCCTTCGTGCTGCTCTACCTGCCGCTGCCCTTCACCGGCACCTTGCTGCTCGGTGCGATGCTGGCGGTGCACCTCCTGTTCCGCACGCTCTATGCAGTGGTGAACGTGCCCTATTCGGCGCTGACTGCGCGGATCAGCTCGAGCAGCCGCGACCGCACCTCGATCGCCGGCCTGCGCATGATGTTCGGCACGATCGCCGCCATCTCGGTCGCGCTGGTGACGCAGCCGATGGCGGCGCTTGTCGGGGGAGGGCCGGACAATTCCATGGGTTTCCTCGCCGTCGCGGCGCTGTTCGCGCTGGCGGGGGTCGCGATCCTGCTGCCGGTGGCGCTCGCGATCGAGGAGGCGGCGCCGCCGGCGCCGAAGCAAGGCGCCATCCTGCGTTTCCTCGGTGACTGCCTGCGCAATCTTGCCACCAATCCAGCTTTCCTGTCGCTGATGGCCGCGATGATCTGCATGACCTTCGCCGCGACCGTGTTCGGCAAGTCGATCCTCTATTACTTCAAATATGTCGTCGGCCACGAGGAGGCGGGGCGGCAGGCCTTGGCGGTGATGGGGTTCGCCGGCGGCCTTGCGGTGCCGCTGTGGATGGTGGCTGGACGCCATCTCGGCGCGCGGATAGTGTGGCTGCTTTCGGCCGGTGGCGGCCTCGCGGCGCTAGGAGCCGTGGCGTGGCTCGACATCCGTGGCGTGCTGGCGATGCAGGCGCTGTTCGTCGCGCTGCAGGTGGCGATCATGGGGATGCACTTCGCCTTCTGGTCGCTGCTGCCCGACACGATCGAATATGGCGAGCGCGCCACCGGTCAGCGGTTCGAGGCGACCACCTTCGGCGTCGCCGCGCTGGTGCAGAAGGTCGCGTTCGGTGCCGCCGGCGGGCTGTTCGGGGCGATGTTCGACGCGATCGGCTATCGCGCCAACGTCGGCCAGTCGGCCGAGACGCTGGCGGGGATGCGCTGGATCGTGCTCGCGGTGCCGGCACTGGGCTTCGCGCTGTCGGCGCTGTGCATCGCGCTCAACCCGCTCCGCCGCGACGTCCACGACCGCATCGTCGACGAGCTGGAACAGCAGCGATTAGCCCGCGAGGAGCTCGAAACTGCCCCGAAGCCCATCGGCTGACGAGGGCCCGATCCAGAAGTCGAAGAGGCCGGGCTCCACCGTGCGCTCCATCGCCTGGCCGACGAACTCCAGGTCCCGGCGCCGCAGCGTGAAGCTGACCGTCGCGGACTCGCCCGGCGCCAGGCGGATCTTGCGATAACCCTTCAGCTCGCGGACGGGCCGGGTGATGCTGGCGGCGCGGTCGTGGATGTAGAGCTGCGCCACTTCCCACGCTTCGTGCTTGCCCGAATTGGTGACGCGCGCGGTGAGGGTGATCACCCCATCCCAGGCCAGCCGGCCGCCGCCGTTCGCAAGGTCGGCATAGCCGATGCGGCCGTAGGTGAGGCCGTGGCCGAACGGGAAGCGGGCCTCATTGCTCACCGTCTGGAAATGCGCCTTGTAGGGCTGGAGCGGTCCTTCGGGATTGGGCCGGCCGGTCGCCTTGTGCGCGTAATAGAACGGCTCCTGCCCCGATTCCTGCGGGAAACTGACCGGCAGGCGTCCCGATGGCCCCTCCTCGCCGAACAGCACGTCGGCGATCGCCGGGCCAGTCTCGCTGCCGAGGAACCAAGTGACGAGCAGCGCCGGCGCGCTCAGCACCGCGCCCTGCAGCTCCAGCGCGCGCCCGTTCTTGAGCAGCACGACATAGGGCTTGCCGGTCGCGGCGATAGCCTCGGCCAGCGCCTGCTGCGCGGGATGGAGGGTGAGCGAGGTGCGCGACTTGGCTTCGCCCGACATGTCCTGCGTCTCGCCGAGCACCAGCACCGCGACGTCCGCCGCCCGCGCGGCGGCGACCGCGGCGTCGATGCCGCCCGGGATAGGCGCGAACGGCTGGCAGCCGGGCGTCACCGTCAGTGCCGTTGCGTCGGTCAGTTCCGCACGCATGCCCGTGGCGATATCGACCGCCTGGCCGTTGTCGCCATAGACGTTCCACGGACCGACCAGGTCGTGCTTCCCCTCCGCGAAGGGACCGATCAGCGCGATCCGCTGCCCAGACTTGCGGAGCGGCAGCAGCTCGCCCTCGTTGCGCAGCATCACGATCGACTTGCGCGCCGCGTCGCGCGCGACCGCCAGGTTGGCGCGGGTGCGCGAGCGCGCCTTCTCGCGCTTGGGATCGAGGCGGCGGAACGGATCGTCGAACAGCCCGAGCTTCGTCTTCAGCGCCAGCACGCGCCGCACCGCCTCGTCGAGCCGCGCCATCGGCACCGCGCCCTCGTTCACCAGCCGCGGCAAGTGCTGGATATAGAAGCCGCTCTGCATGCTCATATCGACGCCGGCCATGAAGGCGAGCCTGGTCGCCTCGCGCGCGTCGGCGGCGAAGCCGTGCGCGATCATCTCCTCGTCGCCGGTATAATCGGAGACGACGAGGCCGCCGAAGCCCCATTCGCCGCGCAGCACTTCGGTCTGCAGCCAGTGGTTGCCGGTGGCGGGAATGCCCGACAGCTCGTTGAACGAGGCCATGAAGGTCGGCACGCCCGCCGCGGCCGCAGCCTCGAACGGCGGGAAATAGACCTCGCGCAACGTCCGCTCGGAGACGTCGACGCTGTTGTAATCGAGCCCCGCCTCGGCCGCGCCATAGGCGGCGAAATGCTTGGCGCAGGCGGCGACCGCGTCGTCGTCCCACAATGACTTGCCCTGGAAGCCCTTCACCCGCGCGGCGGCCATGTCGATGCCGAGCAGCACGTCCTCGCCCGCGCCCTCGACCCCGCGGCCCCAGCGCTGGTCGCGGGCGATGTCGACCATCGGCGCGAAGGTCCAGTCGATCCCCGCCGCCGCCGCCTCGACCGCGGCGACGCGCGCCGTGCGCTCGGCGAGCGCGGGATCGAAGCTCGCCGCCTCGGCGAGCGGGACGGGGAAGACGGTGCGGTGCCCGTGGATCACGTCGGCGGCGAAGATCAGCGGGACCTTCAGCCGCGATTCCTTCATGGCGACCGTCTGCATCCGCCGCGCCATCTCGGCGCCGTTGCCGTTGAAAACGCCGGTCAGCCGCCCCTTGCGCACCTCCTCGAGCTGCGCCTCGAAGCCGGCGCCGGCCTGCGGCGGATTGAGCGCATTGGCCCCCGCGCCCGCCCAGGCGGCGGCCATCAGCGTGAGCTGCCCGCACTTCTCCTCGACTGTCATCCGCCCGACCAGCGCGTCGATCGCCGCGTGCGATCCGCCATCCTTCCCCGCCTGGAGCAGCAGCGCGCGCGCCGGCGAATGCGCCCAGGCGATCACCGTCCCTGCCGCCATCAGCGCGCCGCGCCGCGTGATCGTCGTGCCGTTCAAGCCATCCTCCCTGTCGTTTCGTCCTGCCGACTCGGCGCTCATCGCCCGATAGCGTGCGCTGTAACCGGTTACAAATCCACCCTCAGGTTGATCCCCCAGGCCGGATCGGCTTAAGCGGCGGGGGCCTCCCCAGGCCCGTTCGTTCCGTTGGAGGCATTCTGCGATGACCTATGTTCCCCGCGCTGGCCTGTCGGTGGCCGCTCCCCTGGCCGCGTTCGTCGAGGAGCAGGTGCTGCCGCCGCTGGGGATCGCGGCGGAGGAATTCTGGTCGGGCACGGCGGCGATCTTCGAACGCTTCGTTCCGGAGAACCGGGAGCTGCTCGCCCGGCGCGACGCGCTGCAGGCGGCGATCGATACGCGCCTGGTGGAGGGCGGTGAGGCTGGCGAGGCGTTCCTCCGCGAGATCGGCTACCTCGTGCCCGAGCCGGCGCCGTTCACAATCGGCACGCGGAACGTCGATCCCGAGATCGCGACGATGGCCGGCCCGCAGCTCGTCGTGCCGGCGCTCAATGCCCGCTTCGTCCTCAACGCGGCCAACGCGCGCTGGGGCAGCCTCTACGACGCGCTCTACGGCACCGATGCGCTGCCCGGCGCAGCCAAGCCCGGTGGCTATGATGCCGAGCGCGGCACCCAGGTGATCGCCTATGCCCGCGAGTTCCTCGACAAGGCGGTGCCGCTCAAGTCGGGAAGCTGGAAGGATTTCATTAGCGGCGACCTCGACCTCGCCGACCCCGGCCAGTTCGTCGGCTCGAAGGGCGACGACCTCCTGTTCCGCCACAATGGCCTGCACATCGAGGTGGTGATCGACCGCACCCACCCGATCGGCAGGGACGATCCCGCCGGCATCGCCGACGTGCTGCTTGAGGCGGCGCTGACCACCATCGTCGACCTCGAGGATTCGATCGCCGCGGTCGATGCCGAGGACAAGGTGGCGGCCTATGCCAACTGGCTCGGGCTGATGCGTGGCGATCTCGAGGATACGTTCGAAAAGGGCGGAAAGACGATGACCCGCCGCCTGAACGGCGACCGCACCTACCAGCGCCCCAACGCCGACGACCTCGTGCTCCCTGGCCGCAGCCTTTTGTTCGTGCGCAACGTCGGCCACCTGATGACGACACCGGCGGTGAAGCTCCCCGACGGCGGCGAGGCGCCGGAGGGCATCCTCGACGCGATCATGACCAGCGCGATCGCGCTCCACGACCTCAAAGGGCTCGGCAAGCTGCGCAACAGCCGCGCCGGCTCGGTCTACATCGTCAAGCCCAAGATGCACGGCCCCGACGAGGTCGCCTTCACCGACCGCCTGTTCGACGCGGTCGAGGACCTGCTCGGCCTCGCCCGCCGCACGATCAAGGTCGGGGTGATGGACGAGGAGCGCCGCACCTCGGCCAATCTCGCCGCCTGCATCCGCGCGGTGAAGGACCGCATCGTCTTCATCAACACCGGCTTCCTCGACCGCACCGGCGACGAGATCCACACCTCGATGCACGCCGGCGCGGTGGTGCCCAAGGCCGAGATGAAGGGGACCGACTGGATCAAGGCCTATGAGGATCGCAATGTCCGCATCGGCCTCGCCTGCGGCCTCTCCGGCAAGGCGCAGATCGGCAAGGGCATGTGGGCCGCGCCCGACCGGATGGCGGACATGCTCGCGCAGAAGATCGCCCATCCGACGAGCGGCGCCAATACCGCCTGGGTGCCGAGCCCGACCGCGGCGACGCTGCACGCGCTCCACTACCACCAGATCGACGTCTTCGCCCGCCAGCGCGAGATCGCGGGCGAGCCGGTCCCCGCGCTCGGCAGGCTGCTGACCGTGCCGCTCGCCGGCGGCCGCAACTGGAGCGAGGCGGAGGTCGCGCGAGAGCTCGACAACAACGCCCAGGGCATCCTCGGCTATGTCGTGCGCTGGATCGACCAGGGCGTCGGCTGCTCCAAGGTGCCCGACATCGACGACGTCGGCCTGATGGAGGACCGCGCGACGCTGCGCATCAGTTCGCAGCACATCGCCAACTGGCTGCTGCACGGCGTGGCGACGCCGGAGCAGGTCGACGCGGCGCTCCGGCGCATGGCGGCGAAGGTCGACGCGCAGAACGCCGGCGACCCGCTCTACCGTCCGATGGCGGGCCATGAGGAGGAAAGCCTCGCCTTCCAGGCCGCCCGCGCGCTGGTCTTCGAGGGACTGACCCAGCCCAACGGCTACACCGAGCCGCTGCTGCACAGGTTCCGGGCGGCGGCGAAGGCGCGAGGGTGATCCCGCGCGGATAGGTGTTGACTCGATCAACATTCGTAGTGTTGACTGCATCAACACTACGGAGCCCGCGCATGACGCATCAGCACGAGAGCGCCGTCGCCGACCTGCGCGCATTCAACCGGCTCTACACCAGCCGGCTCGGCCTTCTCCACGCAAGGCTCGACGGCAGCCCGTTCACGCTGAGCGAGGCCCGGATCCTCTACGAACTCGCACACCGCACCGATCCGACGGCGGCGGAGATCGCACGGGCGCTGAACGTCGATCGCGCGCAGATGAGCCGCACGGTGAAGCGGCTAGCGACACGCGGGTTGGTGGCATCGCGCGAGGACCCGGCCCATGGCCGCCAGCAGCTGCTCTCACTCACGGAGGAGGGGAGCAAGGCGTTTGCCGCCCTGGAGGGAAACACGCGCGCCGCGATCGGTGCGCTGCTCGAAGGGCTGCCGCAAACCCGTCGGCGGCGCCTGCTTTCGGCGGCTGCTACCATTACCCGCATCTTCGAGGCCGAGACCGCACCGGCAGTGACACTGCGCGATTTGAGGCCCGGCGACATGGGCCTGGTCATCGCGCGGCAGGCGATCCTCTATGCGGAGGAATATGGCTGGAACAGCGACTATGAAGCCCTGGTCGCGCGCATCCTCGCCGATTTCCACCAGTCGTTCGATCCCGCCCGCGACGCCGCCTGGATCGCGGAGATCGACGGCCGGATGGCCGGATCGATCTTCCTCGTGCGCGGGGACGAGCCGGGCGTGGCCAAGCTGCGCCTGCTGTACGTCGAGCCCGACGCGCGCGGCGCCGGCGTCGGCAAGATGCTGGTGGCGGCCTGCATCGAGCGGGCACGGGCGCTCGGATACCAGCGGCTGGACCTGTGGACCAACAGCGTCCTCGCGGCGGCCCGCAGCATTTACGTGCGTGCCGGCTTCACGCTGGTCGAGGAGGCACCGCACCATTCCTTCGGCAAGGACCTGATCGGGCAGACCTGGTCGCTCGCCCTTTGACATCATTCGCGCCTGCTTCGGCGTGGAATCATCCTGCGGTCAGCGATGGCAACGGCCTCACGGCGCCATTCCCGCCGCGCCGATCAGGGCGAGCAGCCCGACCGACAGTCCGCGCACGCTTTCCGGCTTGGCGACGTCGATCCATTCATCGGGCGCATGGGCGCGTCCGCCGCTGCCGCCGGAGCCGATCGTCACCGCCGGAATGCCGAGGCTCATCGGCAGGTTGGCGTCGGTCGAGGAGGCGTCGAACTCCGGCGCATAGCCGAACGCCTGCACCGCCGCCGCGGTGGCCCTCACCAGCGGATCGCCGGCCGGCGTGGCGCCGGCGGGGCGGTCGCCGATCACCTCCGGCTCGGCGGTGATCTTGCCGACGCGGGTCGAGCGCGCGGCGTTCTCGGCATCGACCGCGGCCTTGACGATGCCGAGGAAACGCTTCTCCAGCGCCGCCAGCGCCTTCGCGCTCTCCGAGCGCATGTCGACGTCGACGAACACCTCGTCGGGAATGGCGTTGACCGAGGTGCCGCCGCCGGTGACGCTCGCCGAGTAGGTGGTGCGCGGGCTCGCCGGCAGCTTGATCCGGTAGAGCTCGCTCACCGCGCCGGCCATCGCTGCCATCGGATTGACGATCCCGAACGCGCCGTAGCTGTGCCCGCCCGGCCCCTTGAAGGTGACGCGGTAGCGCTTCGACCCCACCCCCGCGCGCGTGACCCGCGCCGTGCCGCTGCCGTCGACCGAGAAGAAGGCGCCGATCCGCCCCTTCATCGGCCCCTTGGTGAACAGATAGCGGACGCCGCGCAGGTCGCCGCGCCCTTCCTCGCCGACGTCGGCCACGAACAGGATCGGCGCGCGCGTCCTGATCCCGCCGGCATCGAGGGCGCGGGCATAGGCGAGCAGCGCCGCGAGCCCGCGCGTGTCGTCGCCGACGCCCGGCGCGGCGAGGCGGGTGCCCTGGCGCTTCACCTTCACGTCGGTGCCTTCGGGAAACACGGTATCGAGGTGCGCGGAGATCACGACCAGCTTGGCACCTGGATCGGTACCAGGACGCAGGCCGAGGACATTGCCCTCGGCGTCGATCGTCACGTCCTGAAGGCCGACCGCGCGGAACTTCTCCGCCATCGCCTTGGCGCGTTCGGCTTCCTTGAACGGCGGCGCCGGGATTTCGGTGATCTCGACGATCTCCGCGACGAACCGGTCATGGCCCCGATCGAGGTCGGCGATCGCCGCCTTGAACGGCGCGCTCGCCCGGATGCGAGCGACGTCGGCTTCGGGCGTCTGGGCGGCGGCAGGCGCGGCGGCGACCAGCGCCGCGAGGACGAGCACCCGCATCAATAGACCACCACCGACCGGATGCTCTCGCCGGCATGCATCAGGTCGAAGCCCTTGTTGATCTCGTCGAGGTTCAGGAAATGGGTGATCATCGGGTCGATCGCGATCCTGCCGTTCATGTACCAGTCGACGATCTTCGGCACGTCGGTCCGTCCCTTGGCGCCGCCGAACGCGGTGCCCTTCCACACCCGGCCGGTGACGAGCTGGAACGGGCGGGTCGCGATCTCCTTGCCCGCCTCGGCCACGCCGATGATGATGCTTTCCCCCCAGCCGCGGTGGCAGCATTCGAGCGCGGTGCGCATCACCTCGGTGTTGCCGGTGGCGTCGAAGCTGTAGTCCGCACCGCCGTCGGTCAGCGCGAGCACCTCGGCGATCACCTCCTCACGGCTCTTGCCCTTGCCGTCGATGAAGTGGGTCATGCCGAACCGGCGGCCCCATTCCTCGCGGTCGGGATTGATGTCGACGCCGACGATCACGTCCGCGCCGACCATCTTCGCGCCCTGGATCACGTTGAGCCCGATGCCGCCCAGGCCGAACACCACGACCTTGTCGCCGACCTGCACCTTTGCCGTGTTGACCACCGCGCCCACGCCGGTGGTGACGCCGCAGCCGATGTAGCAGCTCGTCTGGAACGGCGCGTCCTCGCGGATCTTCGCCACCGCGATCTCGGGCAGCACGGTGAAGTTCGAGAAGGTCGAGCAGCCCATGTAATGGAAGATCGGCTGCCCCTTGTAGCTGAACCGGCTGGTGCCGTCGGGCATCAGCCCCTTGCCCTGCGTCGCGCGGATCGCGGTGCACAGGTTGGTCTTGCCGGAAAGGCACGACTTACACTGGCGGCATTCCGGCGTGTAGAGCGGGATCACATGATCGCCCGGCTTCACGCTGGTCACGCCCGCACCGACCTCACGCACGATACCGGCGCCCTCATGTCCCAGGATCGACGGGAAGATGCCCTCGCTGTCGAACCCGTCCAGCGTATAGGCGTCGGTATGGCAGATGCCGGTCGCCATGATCTCGACCAGCACCTCGCCGGCCTTGGGCCCGTCCAGGTCGACCTCGACGATCTCGAGCGGCTTCTTCGCCTCGAAGGCGACGGCGGCGCGGGTCTTCATATCCTCTCCCTTCGGGCTGACGGAATTGCGGTAGAAGAAAGGACAGCCCTTCGACAAGCTCGGGGCGAACGGAGTAGGGGAGGCGCATGTCCAAAATCACCTACCGCAGCTATCTCCGCCTGCCCGAGCTGCTCGATCTCCAGACGCCGCTCAGCGACGCGCACGACGAGCTGCTGTTCATCTCGATCCACCAGGCATCGGAGATCTGGCTCAAGCTCTGCCTCCACGAGCTGCGCGCCGCGCGCGAGCGGATCGTCGCCGACGACCTCGCCCCGGCCTTCAAGATGATGAGCCGCGTCGCCCGCGTGCAGTCGCAGCTCATCCAGTCGTGGGAGGTGCTCGCGACGATGACCCCCGCCGACTACACAAGGATGCGGGGGAAGCTCGGCACCTCCTCGGGTTTCCAGTCGGACCAGTATCGCCATGTCGAGTTCCTGCTCGGCAACAAGAAGCCCGAGATGGTCGATATCCACGAGAGCGAGCCCACGGTCGCGGCGGCGCTTCGCACGGAGCTGGAACGGCCGAGCCTCTACGACGAATCGATCCGCCTGCTCGCCCGGCGCGGCTTCGACGTCCCGACGGAACGCGACTGGACCCAGCCCTATGTCGCCTCAGAGGCGGTCGAGCGCGCCTGGGCGGCCGTCTATGCCGATCCCGACCGCCATTGGGACCTCTACGAGCTCGCCGAGAAGCTGGTCGACCTCGAATATCACGTCCAGCTCTGGCGCTTCGGCCATCTCAAGACCGTCGAGCGGGTGATCGGCTTCAAGACCGGCACCGGCGGCACCGCGGGCGTCGCCTATCTCGCGAACGTGCTGAAGGAAGGCTTCTTCCCCGAGCTGCTCAGCGTGCGGACGCGGCTGTGACGCGGGACGAGGCGCGGGCGCTCGACGCCGCCGACCCGCTGCGCCGGCTTCGCGAGCGGTTCGCACTGCCGGAGGGCGTGATCTACCTCGACGGCAACTCGCTCGGCGCGTTGCCCCGGGCGACTCCGGCGCGAATGGCGGAGACGGTCGAGCGCGAATGGGGCGAGGGGCTGATCCGCAGCTGGAACGACGCCGGCTGGATCGATGCGCCGACCCGCGTCGCTGCGAAGATCGCCCCGCTGATCGGCGCGAAGCCGGACGAGGTAGTCGTCGCCGATTCGACATCGGTCAATCTCTACAAGCTGCTGATGGCGGCGCTCGCCGCGCGGCCGGGACGGCGGGTGATCGTGACCGAGCCGGGCAATTTCCCCACCGACCTCTACATGGCCCAGGGCATCGCCGCCGGGGGCCAGGTCGAGGTGCGCACGGCTCCACGCGACCGCATCATCGAGGCGATCGACGAGACGGTGGCGGTGGTGATGCTGACCCACGTCCACTACCGCACCGCCGAGATGTTCGACATGGCCGCGGTGACGACGGCGGCCCAAGGGGCGGGCGCGCTGATGCTGTGGGACCTCAGCCACAGCGCCGGCGCGGTACCGGTCGATCTCGGCGCGGCGAACGCCGATCTCGCGGTCGGCTGCGGCTACAAATACCTCAACGGCGGTCCCGGCGCGCCGGCCTTCCTCTACGTCGCCGAGCGGCACCAGGCGCTGCTAACCTCGCCGCTCACCGGCTGGATGGGCCATGCCGCGCCGTTCGAGTTCGGCGATGACTATGCCCCCTGCCCGACGATGCGCCGCTGGCTGTGCGGCACCCCGCCGATCCTCGGGCTGGCGGCGCTGGAAGCGGGACTGGCGACGTTTGACGGCGTCGATCCCACGGCCCTTTACGCCAAGGGCCAGGCGCTCGCCGACCTGTTCGTCGCCGAGGTCGAGGCTAAATGCCCCGGTCTGACGCTGGCCTCGCCCCGCGAGCGCACCCAGCGTGGTAGCCATATCTCCTTCGCCCACACCGACGGCTTCCCTGTAATGGCGGCGCTGATCGCGCGCGGCGTGATCGGCGACTTCCGCGGCCCCGACCTGCTGCGTTTCGGCTTCACCCCGCTCTACACCAGCTTCGAGGAGGTCTGGCGCGCCGCCGACATCCTCGCCGACCTGCTTGCGAGCGGGGCCTGGGACGACGAACGCTACCGCGCTCGCGGCAAGGTAACTTAGCTCCGCACCCGCTCCAGCTCCGCCCGGCGGCGGACGCTGCGTGCCTTGAGAAGATCGTGGCGGGAAAGGATGCCGACAACGCGCCGATCCTCGCCCTCGACGATCGGGATGCGCCCGACCCCTGTCTCCACCATCAGGTCGGCGACCTCCCCGATCGGTGTGTGGCGGAAGGCGAAGGGCTGCGACGCGTCCGACAGCACGTCGGCGATCGGCGCCTGGAGGTTGCCGCCGTCCACCTGCCAGCGCAGCGCATCGGATCGCGAGGCGAGCCCGATCAGCCGTCCCTCCGCGTCGACCACCGGATAGCTGCGATGCTCGGCCCGCTCGGTGAAGAAGGTCGCCGCATCACGCACCGACATCGCGCCCGGCAAGGTCGCCGGCTCCGGCGTCATGATCTGCTCGGCCTGGAGGAAATCGAGCGGGTCGACCGTATATTCCTGCAGGATGTGCCGCCCGCGCCGCGCGATCTTCTCGGTCAGGATCGAGCGGCGCATCACCAGCACGCTCACCGCATAGGCGCCGACTGACGCGGCGATCGTATGCGGCAGCGCGCCGAAATGCCCGGTGAGCTCGACCGCGAACAGCGCGCCGGTCAGCGGCGCCCGCATCGCGCCGCTCATGATCCCCGCCATGCCGATCATCGCCCAGAATCCCGGCGGCCCCGGCAGGAAGCAGCCGACCAGATAGCCGAGCGCCCCGCCCAGGATCAGCAATGGCGCCAGCACGCCGCCCGAGGTGCCCGATCCCAGCGCGATCAGCCACACCAGCGCCTTCACCACCAGCAGCGCTAGCACCACGCGGATCGCCAGCGACCCGTCGAGCAGCGCCTGGATGTTGCCGTATCCCGCCCCCAGCACATGCGCGTCGATCAGCCCGCCGATCCCCACCGCCACCGCGCCGATCGCTGGCCACCACATCCAGTGCACCGGCAGCCGGTGGAACGCATCCTCGATCCGGTAGAGCAGCGCGGACAGCAGCGACGCCTCCAGCCCCACCAGCGCCCCCAGCCCCAGCGCCGCCGCGCTCCACCACCACGCCTCAGCCTCGACGATCGGGAAGGGGAACAGCGGCCCGACCCCCAGCAGCAGCGGCCGCCAGGCGAGCGCGGCGAGCACCGCCACCACCACCGGCACGAAGCTGCGCGGCTTCCATTCGAACAGCAGCACCTCCACCGCGAGCAGCACCGCCGCCACCGGCGTCGCGAAGATGCCGGTCATTCCGGCCGCCGCGCCCGCGACGAGCAGCGTCTTGCGCTCGGCGGCGCTGAGGCGGAAGCGCTGCGCGAACAGCGATCCGATCGCGCCGCCGGTCATGATGATCGGCCCTTCCGCGCCGAACGGCCCGCCGCTGCCGATCGACACCGCCGACGACAGCGGCTTGAGCAGCGCCACCTTGGGCGACAGCCGGCTCTCGCCATAGAGGATCGCCTCGATCGCCTCGGGAATGCCGTGCCCCCGGATCTTCTCCGACCCGAACCGCGCCATAAGCCCGATGATCAGGCTGCCGATCACCGGGATGACGACGACCAGGACGCCCACCGAACTGTCGGTGATTTCGACCGGCGCGGTCGAAAGGCGCATGAACCAGAACAGGTTGGTCGCCACCGCGATCAGCTTGAGCAGCACCCACGCCCCGAACGCGCCCCCGGTGCCGACGACGATCGCGGCCGCCGCGAGCATCAGCATCCGCCGATCGGCGCTGTGATCGGCGAGATGACGGGGATTGACGGCACGCTCTGCGGACGCGGACATGACCTCGGACCGGTTTTGAGGGAAGACGCGGGCCAGATATATCGCATCGCGATATATTTCAATCGATGAGGTGCCGATGACGACGAGGCGCAAGTTGACCGATGCCGACTACGCGGCGCTTGCCGATTTCCGCCACCTGCTCCGCGAATTCCTCGCGTTCAGCGAAGGGCGCGCCGCGGAGTGGGGCCTGACGCCGCAGCAGCATCAGGCGCTGCTCGCGATTCGCGGAGCGGGGAGCGGGGAGGTGACGATCGGCTACCTCGCCGACCGGCTGATCCTGAAACCGCACAGCGCGACCGGCCTCGTCGACCGGCTCGAGGCGCTGGGGCTGGTCCGCCGCGAAGCCTCTCCCGCCGATCGCCGCCGCGCATTGATCGCGCTGACGCCCAAGGCGCAGGACCTGCTCGAACGCCTCTCCGCGACGCATCGCGAGGAGATCATCCGCCTCAAGCCGATGCTCGCCGGATTCCTCGATCGATTCGGCTAGCTTGCTATTTTAGTTGCATTTTTCTCGAAATCGGAGTATGACAATCACCGAGGCCGCAAGGCCCGAGAAGCCCGTAAAGACACGGCGGCCTCAGGAGAGGTCGCATGAACATTATTTTCGCAGTCATAGAGACACTTGGCCTGATATTGGGCAGCATGGCGGTCGGCGTCGTCCTGTGCGCGCTGCTCTGCGCCATCTTCCGGCGAGTCCATCATCCCGAATGGGGCGCGATCGCGCTGTTCGTCGCCGTCGCCGGGGCTTTTGTGGCTGCGCTTCCGCAGGGCATGTTCCTGCGCCTGACGCTGATCTTCGCTCTCCTTGCCGCTATTCCCTTCGGTCTGGCCGGTCTCTCCTGGCGCAAGCGCTGGCACGAGGAACATCGCGCCGCGCCCGGCTTCCCCGAACGCGTCGCCTGACCTTCATTCATAGCTTCCGTCATCCCGGCGAAAGCCGGGATCTCGTGCCGCATCGCGTTTCCGCCTGAGATCCCGGCGTTCAGGGCGCCCATCAAAGTAATACTTTGATGGGACCCTCGCCGGGATGGCGATCGAGATCGGCCGTTGACCGGCCACCCCCGCTCCATGCATGGGACACACCCGTGCCTGGGAAAGCTCTGCCGTGCGGATCGTGATCGTCGATGACAGCGGCCTGCGTGCGAGCGTGCTCGAGGAGGGGCTGCGCGACGCCGGCTATGACGACATCCATGTCGTGCCGCCGCAGGGCGCCTTCGTCGCCAAGATCGAGCGGATGGCCCCCGACGTCGTGCTGATGGACCTCGGCAGCCCGAGTCGCGACACGCTGGAGGAAATGCTGGCGGTGAGCCGCGCGCTGGCGCGGCCGATCGCCATGTTCGTCGACCAGTCGGACGATGCGATGATCGGCGCCGCGATCGACGCCGGCGTCTCTGCCTATGTCGTCGACGGCCTGCGCAAGGAGCGGGTCAAGCCGATCCTCGACCTCGCCATCCGCCGCTTCAACGCCTTCGCCCGGATGCAGGCCGAGCTCGACGAGGCGCGCACCGCGCTCGCCGACCGCAAGACCATCGACCGCGCCAAGACGATCCTGATGGAGACCCGCGGCCTCGCCGAGCCCGACGCCTATGCGCTGCTGCGCACCACCGCGATGAACCAGAACAAGCGCATCGTCGACGTGGCGGAGGCGCTGATCACCGCGCACAGCCTGCTGGGAGGGCAGCCATGACCCCGCTCGCCATCGCCTTCCTCCCCCTCACCGACAGCGCGCCGATCATCGTCGCGCACGCCAAGGGCTTCGCCGAGAAGCACGGCATCGACCTCACGCTCACGCGCACCACCTCCTGGGCGACGCTGCGCGACCGGCTGGTCTACGGCCAGGTCCAGGCGGCGCACATGCTCGCCCCGCTCGCGATCGCGGTGACATTGGGCCTCAGCCAGCACCGCGCCGCGCTCGCCGCGCCGTTCAAGCTCAACCTCAACGGCAACGCGCTGGTGATGGGCAGCGAGTTCACCGCCGCGCTCGATCCCGATCCCGTCCAGCGCGTCCGCGATCCCGAGGCGACCGCGCATGACTTCGCCAACGCGATCGGCCTCTACCGCCGCAAGCCGGTGATCGGTATCGTCCACCGCTTCTCCAGCCACGCGCTGATGCTGCGCTACTGGCTCGCCTATGCCGGCATCGACCCGGACCGCGACGTCAGCCTGCGCGTGCTGCCGCCCTCGCTGATGGCGGAGGCGCTGCGTCTCGGCGAGATCGACGGCTTCACCGCGGGCGAGCCATGGAACAGCGTCGCGGTGGCGGAAGGGCTGGGTGAGATCATCGCCGTCGGCGTCAACATCTGGCGCCGCGGCGTCGAGAAGGTGCTGGCGACCCGCGCCGACTGGCTGGAGGCGAATCCCGAGACGGTCGACCGCCTGCTCCTCGCGCTCGCCGAGGCGGCGGCGTGGTGCGACGATCCCGCCAATCGCGAGGAGCTCGCCGCGCTGCTCGAGCGGCCCGAGCATGTCGGCCAGAGCGCCGAGTTGATCACCGCCGCGCTTGCCGGCCGAATCGTACTGCACTGCGGCGATGCCCCGGTGGATACGCCCGACTTCATGCTGTTCCACCGCGAGGCGGCGGGCTTCCCGTGGCGCAGCCAGGCGCTGTGGATCTATTCGCAGCTCGTGCGCTGGGGGATGGTGAAGCCGAGCGCCGCGAACGAGCGCCAGGCGGCGGAAGTGTTCCGCTCCGACATCTACCGTCGCGCGCTCGGCGGCGCCGGCCAGCCGATGCCGGGCGCCAGCATGAAGGTGGAAGGCGCCCTCGCCGCGCCGCTGCCGGTCGGCGCCCATCAGGGCGCGCTGACGTTGGGCCCGGACCGCTTCTTCGACGGGGCGGTGTTCGATCCGGCGGATATCGAAGGGTATCTGGCGCGGTTCAGGCGATAAAAAGCCCCTCCCCGTGCCGGGGAGGAGCTTTGCTGCTCCGCAATGAAATTTTTGCACTTGCGAAATATGACGAAATGAGGAAGCTTTAGCCTCGGACGCGCGACGCTGCGCGCCGAGACATGCGGAAGGGCCCCAGCGTCGGGCGCACCTCCGCCAACACGAATCAGCAAAGCCGCTGTCCCGCCGCTGCCGATGCGCAGCCGGCAGGAAGCGGCTTTTTTCATGTCCACGCGCAAGAAGCGAGGGTTCCATGGCCACGACATTCTGGGACAGCGCCAAGTCCGGCGAAAAAAGCGATTTCTGGAAAGCGGGGCACAAGCCCACGCTGATCGCCGCCTTCCTCTATTTCGATCTCGCCTTCATGGTGTGGGTGCTGCTCGGCCCGCTCGCGCCCGAGATCGCCAAGACCCTCCACCTGACCCCCGCCGAGAAGGGGCTGATGGTGGCGACGCCGACGCTCGCCGGCGCGGTGCTGCGGCTGGTCAACGGCCTGCTCGTCGACCGAATCGGCCCCAAGCGCTCCGGCGCGATCAGCCAGCTCATCGTCATCGCCGGCCTGTTCGCCGCCTGGCTGCTCGGCGTGAACAGCTTCGCCGGCACGCTGGCGCTCGGCGTGATCCTGGGCTTCGCCGGAGCGAGCTTCGCGATCGCGCTGCCGCTCGCCAGCCGCTGGTACCCGCCCGAGCACCAAGGCAAGGCGATGGGCCTCGCCGGCATGGGCAATTCGGGCACCGTGCTCGCCGCGCTGTTCGCGCCCACCCTCGCCAAGCTGTTCGGCTGGAACGCGGTGCTGGGGCTCGCCTGCATCCCGCTCGCGCTGGTGTTCGCCGCCTATATGATCCTGGCCAAGGACGCCCCCAACGCGCCGCCCGCCAAGCCGATCGCCGCCTATCTCCAGCCGCTGAAGACCGCCGACGCCTGGTGGCTGATGGGCTTCTATTCGGTCACCTTCGGCGGCTTCGTCGGGCTCGCCGCGTCGCTGCCGATCTACTTCACCGACCGGTTCGGCCTCACCACCGTGATGGCCGGCTATGCCACCGCCGCCTGCGTGTTCGCTGGCTCGCTGATCCGACCGATCGGCGGCGCGCTGGCGGATGCGATCGGCGGAGTGAAGACGCTGACCGTGGTATTCGCCGTCGCGGCGCTCGCCCTCGCCGGCGTCAGCGCCGCCCCTGGCGTCGCCAGCGCACTGACGACCTTCGTGGTGGCGATGCTCGCGCTAGGCGCAGGCAACGGCGCGGTGTTCCAGCTCGTGCCGCAGCGTTTTCGCGAGGAGATCGGGGTGATGACCGGCCTCGTCGGCATGGCGGGGGGGATCGGCGGCTTCTATCTCGCTTCGTCGCTGGGGTTCGCCAAGCAGTTCGCCGGCAGCTACCAGCCCGGTTTCCTGATCTTCGCCGGCCTCGCGTTGCTCGCGCTCGCAGGGTTGACCTGGGTCAAGGGCACGTGGCGTGCGACCTGGAGCCTCGGCTCCGCCGCTCGCATCTAAAGGGGGTATCGATGCGGAAGATCGTCGTAACGGCGGCCGCGCTGGCCGCCGCAGGGCCGGCTTATGCGCAGGAAATCACCCTGAAACCGCTGGCCGAGGCGCGGCTGCGCTACGAACAGGTCGATCAGGACGACCTCGCCGACGACAGCGGCGCGCTGACCGCCCGCGTCCGCACCGGCGTCTCCGCCACCAGCGGCGGCTGGAGCGCGCTGGTCGAGGCGCAGGGCACGCTCTCGATCGCCGGCGACCATTATGACGGGCTGCACGGCGCCGCGACGCGGCCGCTGATCAACGATCCGCAGGATATCGCGCTCTACCGCGCGCAGCTCCAATATCGCTCGCCCGCGCTCACCCTCACCGCCGGCCGGCAGCGCATCACCCTCGACGACGAGCGTTTCGTCGGCGCCGCGGACTTCCGCCAGAACGGCCAGACCTTCGACGCGGTGCGTGCCGAATGGACGCCGCTCAAGGGTCTCAAGGCCGATGTCAGCTATGCCTGGAGCGTGCGCACCATCTGGGGCGTCGACGGCCATGACGCGCGCCAGCAGGCGGTGTCGGGCGACAATGTCTTCGCCAACCTCGGCTATGCGACGCCGCTCGGAACGCTGACCGGCTTCGCCTATCTCGTCGACCAGGACGAGGCCGCGGTGCAGGGTTTCCGCCTGTCGAGCCAGACCTATGGCGCCCGCCTCGCCGGCTCGCGACCGCTGGCGAAGGACGTGAAGCTGTTCTGGCAGGCGAGCTATGCCACCCAGGCCGACTATCACCACAACCCGAACGACTATCGCGCCGACTATTACCTGATCGACGCGACCCTCGGCATCGGCGGGTGGAAGCTCGGCGGCGGCTACGAGGTGCTGGGTGCCGACAAGGGCGTCGCGCTCACCTCGTTCCAGGCGCCGCTCGGCTCGGTGTTCAAGTTCCAGGGCTGGGCCGACAAGCTGGTGACTACCCCCCCGGACGGTGTGCGCGATCTTTATGGCAACCTCGGCCATAGCTGGAAGGGGCTGGGCCCGTTCACCGCGGTATCGCTCCAGGCCGTCTATCATCATTTCGGCAGCGATCGGCTCGTCCGTCATTACGGCGACGAGATCGACCTGCTCGCGAGCGGCAAGCTCGGCAAGACGACGCTGTCGGTGCGCTACGCCGACTATCAGGCCAAACGCTTCGCCGCCGACACCAGCAAGCTGTGGCTGCAAGTGGACTGGGCGCTGTAAAAAGCTCCTCCCCGGCACGGGGAGGGGGACCGCCGGCCGGAGGCCGGTGGTGGAGGGGGCCCTCCGCCGAAGATATCGCTTGTGGCGGGGCCCCCTCCACCAAGCCGCTTCGCGTCTTGGTCCTCCTCCCCACCGGGGAGGAGCTTGTCCGAATGCTGCGTCGCAAAATTTCCTCTTGAACCTACGCCTCCGAATCAGCATCATGCACGGACTCGGGCAAGGTGGCCCGAACGGGACATAGCTGCCGCTCCCATCGACGGGATCCGGCGGCGCATCGGCCGGCTTCGACGCCGGCCAGGGTGAATTGGCAAGGTCGCCATGCGAGCGCCGGAATTTCCGGCGGCTCGCATGGCGGCCTTTTCGCGTTCTGGAGCTTGGCACATGGACTTTACGGGCGACGGCTGGACGGCGGAGGCAGCGGACGAATCCGCCGGCGTGCCGGCGCGACGCGAGCGGCTGGTGGTGGTCGGCAACGGCATGGCCGGCTGCCGTGCGATCGAGGAGCTGCTGGCGCGCGACGCGGGCCGCTACCAGGTGACGATCTTCGGCGCCGAGCCTCGCGTCAACTACAACCGCATCATGCTCTCCCCCGTGCTCGCGGGCGAGAAGAGCTTCGACGACATCGTCATCAACGGCCATGATTGGTACCGCGACAACGGCATCGAGCTGATCGCCGGCGATCCCGTCGCGGCAATCGATCGCGTGGGCAGGACCGTCACCTCCCGCGCCGGCCGTACCGTCGCCTACGACAGGCTGCTGATCGCGACTGGCTCCGATCCCTTCATCATCCCGGTGCCGGGCAAGGACCTGCCCGGCGTGATCAGCTTCCGCGACATGAACGACGTCGACGCGATGCTCGCCGCGGCGGACAAGGGCGGCGACGCGGTGGTGATCGGCGGTGGCCTGCTCGGCCTCGAAGCGGCGCACGGCCTCAGCCTCAGGGGCATGAAGGTCACCGTGCTCCACCTCATGTCGACGCTGATGGAACGCCAGCTCGACGAAGCCGCCGGCTGGCTGCTCAAGTCGGCGCTGGAGGCGCGCGGTCAGACCATCCTCACCGGCGCCGACACCGCCGAGATCGTCGGCACCGACGCGGTCGAGGGCGTGCGGTTGAAGGACGGCCGCACCATCCCGGCGAGCCTGGTGGTGATGGCGGTCGGCATCCGCCCCAACGTCGCGCTCGCCCGCGATTGCGGGCTGGAGGTCGGCCGCGGCATCAAGGTCGACGACCATATGGTCACCTCCGACCCGGCGATCCTCGCGGTCGGCGAATGCGTCGAGCACGACGGGCAGGTCTACGGCTTGGTCGCTCCCCTCTGGGAGATGTGCCGCGCCCTTGCCGACGGGCTGACGGGCAAGCCGACCGGCTACAGGGGCTCGGTCACCTCGACCAAGCTCAAGGTCTCCGGCATCGACGTCTTTTCCGCCGGCGACTTCGCGGGCGGCGACGGCGCCGAGGACATCGTGCTCCGCGACGCCAGCCGCGGCGTCTACAAGCGCGTCGTGGTCAAGGACGACCGCATCGTCGGCGCCGTCCTCTACGGCGACACTGCCGACGGCAGCTGGTATTTCGACCTCTTGAAGAAGCGCGAGGACATCTCGGACCTGCGCGACTTCCTCATCTTCGGCCAGGCCTATGCCTCGGGAGGTGGGCAGGCGGACCCTAAGGCGGCCGTTGCGGCGCTCTCGGACGATGCCGAGATCTGCGGCTGCAACGGCGTCAGCAAGGGCCAGGTGGTCGCCTGCATCGAGGGCGGAGCGTGCAGCCTCGACGCCGTTCGCGCCGGGTGCAAGGCATCGGCAAGCTGCGGCTCCTGCACCGGCCTCGTCGAGAATCTGCTCGCGATCACCCTCGGCGATGCGGTCGAGGCGGGGCCCAAGACGCTCTGCAAATGCACCAGCTTCGGCCACGACGACGTCCGGCGGGAGATCGTCGCGCAGGCGATGAAGTCGATCCCCGAGGTGATGCAGAAGCTCCATTGGTCGACCCCCGACGGCTGCTCCTCCTGCCGCCCGGCGCTCAACTACTATCTGCTCTGCGCCTGGCCCGGCGAGTATCAGGACGACCAGCAGAGCCGCTTCGTCAACGAGCGGATGCACGCCAACATCCAGAAGGACGGCACCTATTCGGTGGTCCCGCGCATGTGGGGCGGCCTCACCAACCCTCGCGAGCTGCGCGCGATCGCCGACGTCGTCGAGAAATACAACGCGCCGATGGTCAAGGTGACGGGCGGCCAGCGCCTCGACATCTTCGGAATCAGGAAGGAGGACCTGCCCGCGGTCTGGGCCGATCTCAATGCCGCCGGCATGGTCTCCGGCCACGCCTACGGCAAGTCGCTGCGCACCGTGAAGACCTGCGTCGGCTCCGAATGGTGCCGCTTCGGCACGCAGGATTCGACCGGGCTGGGGGTGAAGATCGAGCGGATGAGCTGGGGCTCATGGATGCCCCACAAGTTCAAGATCGCGGTGTCCGGCTGCCCCAGGAACTGCGCCGAGGCGACGATCAAGGACTTCGGCGTGGTCTGCGTCGATTCGGGCTACGAGCTCCACGTCGGCGGCAACGGCGGGATCAAGGTCCGCGCCACCGATCTGCTGTGCAAGGTCGCGACCGAGCAGGAGGCGCTCGATTACTGCGCCGCCTTCATCCAGCTCTACCGGGAGGAGGCGCGTTACCTCGAACGCACCGCGCCGTGGATCGAGCGCATCGGCCTCGACTATATCAAGTCGCGCATCGTCGAGGACGACGAGGGCCGCCGGGCGCTCACCGAGCGCTTCCTCCATTCCCAGCGCTTCAGCCAGGACGATCCCTGGGCCGAGCGCGCCGCCGGCCAGGCCCGCGAGCAACACGCGCACATGGCGGCGTTCAAACCCATCCGCGAGGAGGAACTGGCATGATCGGCGAATGGCTCGACATCGGCTGGCTGCACGAGATCCCGCTGCGCGGCGCGCGCACCGTGCCGGTCGACGGCGGCGAGGAGATCGCGGTGTTCCGCACCGGCGACGACAAGGTGTTCGCGCTGGTCAACCGCTGCCCGCACAAGCGCGGCCCGCTCAGCCAGGGGATCATCCACGGCCACAGCGTCGCCTGTCCGCTGCACAACTGGACCATCGCCCTGGCGACCGGCGAGGCGCAGGGATCGGACAAAGGCTGCACCCCGACGATCCCCGTCAAGATCGACGCCGGCCGCGTCCTCATCTGCCGCACCGGCGCGCTGAAGGCGGCGGCGTGAAGGAAGCCCCCCAGATCCTCCCCGGCACGGGGAGGGGGACCATTCGCGCCAGCGAATGGTGGAGGGGGCCCTCCGCCACGGATTCGCTTGCCGAGGCCCCCCTCCACCAAGCCGCTGCGCGGCTCGGTCCCCCTCCCCGTGCCGGGGAGGATCTATGACCGTCCGCACCACCTGCGCCTATTGCGGCGTCGGCTGCGGCATCCTCGCCACCCCGACCGGCGAGCGTTCGGTCGCGATCAAGGGCGACCCCGATCACCCCGCCAACCACGGCCGCCTCTGCTCCAAGGGCACCCATCTCGGCGAGACGGTCGGCCTCGAGGGCCGCCTGCTCCACCCGATGATCGGCAAGCGCCGCGCGAGCTGGGACAAGGCACTCGATCTCGTCGCCCGCCGCTTCCGCGCCGCGATCGCCGAGCACGGCCCGAACAGCGTCGCCTTCTACGTCTCGGGCCAGCTGCTGACCGAGGACTATTACGTCGCCAACAAGCTGATGAAGGGCTTCATCGGCACCGCCAACATCGACACCAACTCGCGCCTGTGCATGTCGAGCGCGGTCGCCGGCCATAACCGCGCGTTCGGCGAGGATATCGTGCCGGCGAGCTATGCCGACCTCGACGCGGCCGACCTGATCGTGCTGGTCGGCTCCAACACCGCCTGGTGCCACCCGATCGTCTACCAGCGCATCCAGGCCGCCCGCGCCGCCCGCGGCACCAGGCTGGTGGTGATCGACCCCCGCCGCACCGAGACGTGCGAGGACGCCGACCTCCACCTCGCCATCCGCCCGGGCAGCGACGTCGCGCTGATGAACGGCCTGCTCGCCCATTGCCGCGCGGAGGGCCTCATCGACGAAGCCTTCCTCGCCGCGAGCGTGACGGTGCCCGACGGTTTCTGGGAAACGATAGGAGAGGGGAGCGACCTGTGGTCGGTCGCGCGCACCTGCGACGTGCCGCCGGCCGACCTCAGGCGCTTCTACGACCTGTTCGCGGCGCATCCCCGGACGGTCACGATGTTCAGCCAGGGCGTCAACCAGTCGCTGACCGGCACCGATCAGGTCAATGCGATCCTCAACCTCCACCTCGCCACCGGCCGCATCGGCAAGCCGGGCGCCGCGCCCTTCTCGATCACCGGCCAGCCCAACGCGATGGGCGGCCGCGAGGTCGGCGGCCTCGCCTCGACGCTCGCCGCGCACATGGATTTCGCGCCCGAGAACGTCGCCCGCGTCGCCCGCTTCTGGGCCGCGCCGAGCATGGCGACCAAGCCCGGCCTCAAGGCCGTCGACCTGTTCCGCGCGGTGGGGGAAGGCCGGATCAAGGCGCTGTGGATCATGGCGACCAACCCGGCGGTATCGCTCCCCGACGCCGGTCGCGTGCGCGAGGCGCTGGCGGCGTGCCCATTCGTCGTGGTGTCGGACGTGATCGCCGACACCGACACCAGCGCCCACGCCCATGTCCGCCTCCCCGCCGCCGCCTGGGGCGAGAAGGACGGCACCGTCACCAACTCGGAGCGCCGCGTCAGCCGCCAGCGCCCGCTGTTCCCGCCGCCCGGCGAGGCGAAACCCGACTGGTGGATCGTCAAGGAGGTCGCCCGCCGCATGGGCTGGGGCACCGCCTTCGCCTACGACCGCCCGGCCGAGATCTTCCGCGAGCACGCCCGCCTCTCGGCCTACGGCAACGACGGCCACCGCCTGTTCAACCTCAAGGGCCACGCCCCGATCGGCAACCAGGCCTATGACGAGATGGCGCCCTTCACCTGGGGCGGCACGCCCTTCGCCGACGGCCGCTTCCCCACGCCCGACGGCCGCGCCCGCCTGATCCCCGTCCGCCAGACCTCGCTGCCGGCCCCGCTCGCGCGCTGGCCGCTGACGCTCAACACCGGCCGCTACCGCGATCACTGGCACACGATGACGCGCACCGGTTTGAGTCCCAAGCTCGCCCGCCACCGCGAGGAGCCGCTGGTCGAGGTCCACCCCGACGATGCCGCCGCGCTCGGCCTGACCGACGGCGGCCTCGCGCGCGTCGCCACTCCGCAAGGGGAAAGCCTGTTCCGCGTGACGCTCAGCACCGGCCAGCGTCGCGGCGAGCTGTTCACCCCGATCCACTGGACCGACCGCCAGTCGACCGGCGGCCGCACCGGCCTGCTGCCGCGCCCGCTCACCGATCCGCATTCGGGCCAGCCCGGCTTCAAGTCGACCCCCGCCTCGATCGCGCCGGTAGCGGTCGACTGGCGCGGCTTCCTGCTTGCCGACGGCGACATCCGTCCGCCCGACTGCCTCTGGGCAACGCGCGTCCGTGTCCCCGGCGGCCTGCTCTATGAGCTGGCCGGCAGCGGCGAGCCCGACCGGCTCGACGCCGTGCTGCCGAAGGGCGAGCGGATCGAGGCGCTCGACAACTCGCGCGGCACCCGCCGGATCGCCGTCCTGCAGGGGGGCAGGCTCGCCGCCGCGCTGTTCGTGACGCGTACCGGCTTGCTCCCTTCCCGCGACTGGCTGATCGCCCAGATCGGCGAGGCGGCTGCCGGCCCCGCCTTGCTCGCCGGCGCACCGCCGGGCGCGGCCCCGGATCGCGGGCCGATCGTGTGCCTGTGCTTCGACGTCGGGCTCAAGACCATCGTCGACGCGATCGTCGGCCAGCGCCTGACCAGCGTCGAGGCGGTCGGCGCGGCGCTGTCGGCGGGCACCAACTGCGGCTCGTGCCGCCCCGCCATCCGCCGTCTGATCGAGGAGGAAAGGACCACCGCCCATGGCTGACGAGGACTTCATGCCCGGCGAGGTCTGGCTGGTCGGCGCCGGTCCCGGCGACCCCGAGCTGCTGACGCGCAAGGCCGAGCGCCTGCTCCGCACCGCCAGCGTGGTGTTCCACGACGCGCTGGTCGGCCCCGGCGTATTGGATCTCATCCCCGCCCATGTCCGTCGCGTCCCTGTCGGCAAGCGCTCGGGCCGTCACTCGCAGGGCCAGGACGCGATCAACCGCCTGCTGGTCGACGCCGCACTGGCCGGCGAGCGCGTCGTCCGCCTGAAGGGCGGCGACCCCGCCATGTTCGGCCGCGCCGCCGAGGAGATGGCGGCGCTCGCCGCATCCGGCATCCGCGCGCGCATCTGCCCCGGCGTCACCGCCGCCAGCGCCGCCGCGGCATCGGCCGGCATCTCGCTGTCGCTGCGCGGCCTCGCCCGCCGCGTCCAGTTCGTCACCGCCCATGCCCGCGCCGGCGAGCCGCTCGATCTCGACTGGCGGGCGCTCGCCGACCCCGGCGCCACCACCGCCTTCTACATGGGCCGCTCGGCCGCGCCCGACATCAGCCGCAACCTGATCGCCGCCGGCCTCGACCCCGCCACGCCGGTGCTGGTCGCCTGCGACGTCAGCCTGCCCCACGAGCGCCGCCTGCGCACCCGCCTCGACCTGCTCCCGCTCGCCGTCCGCGCGCTGGCCGACGACCGCCCGACGCTGATCCTGGTCGGCGAGGCGGTCGCGCAGGCGGACGAAGCGGCGCCCGCCCGTGCCGGCGCAGATACCGGTTTCTTTACGGGGTCGTAACCAGCCAGCGCGCACAGGGTAGGTTGATAGCTCCTCCCGATCGCTTCCAGGCTGAAATCGATGATCAAGGTCGCACTGTGCATCGCCACCGAACATGACCCGTGGCTGGTGGCGCTCGCGGTCGCGATCTGCTGCGCGGGGGCATTCGCGATCGTGCAGATGTGCGAGCGGTCGAGCCATGCGCCGGGCCTCCAGCGCCTCGGTTGGGCCTTCCTCACCGCGATCGCGGCCGGCGCCACCATCTGGTGCACCCATTTCGTCGCGATGCTGGCGTTCGAGGCGGGCGCGCCCGTCACGCTCGATCCGGTGCTGACGATCTCCTCGCTGGTGGTGGCGGTGGCCGGCTCGTTCGCCGCGATCTACCTGGCGACGCGCGAGCGGACCGCGCTCCAGGGCGCGCTCGGCGGTGCGGGGTTCGGGGGCGCCATCTCGGCGATGCACTATACCGGCATGGCCGCCTATCGCGTCGATGGGCTGGTGACATGGGACCTCACCTATGTCGCGGTGTCGATCGTCTGCGCCTCCGCCTTCTCCGCCGCTGCGATGGCGGTGCTCGGATCGGACCGGATCGGCCGCCATCGGCTGGCGATCGCCACCGCATTGATCGTGGTGGCGATCGCGACGCTGCACTTCGTCGCGATGACGGCGATGAGCGTCACCCCCCTCGTCCTGAGCGACACGCCGCTCGACGCTCGCGAGGTGCGGGCGCTCGCCTGGGCGACGGCGATGGTCGGGATGATGGTGATCTCCGCCAGCGTGTTCGCGTGGCTGATCGATCGCCAGACGCGGTCGGATGCGATGCGCAAGCTCACCCATATGGCGCTCAATGACGCGTTGACCGGTCTTCCCAACCGCGTCGCCTTCCAGGCCGAGATCCAGCGCGAGGTCGAGATCGCACGCGCCACCGGCGGCCGGCTCGGGGTGCTCGCGATCGACCTCGACCGGTTCAAGGAGATCAACGACGTCCACGGCCACAAGGCGGGGGACGAGGTGCTCATTCGGCTCGCGGCGCGGCTGCGCGAGGCACTCGGCCCGGGCGACATGGTGGCGCGCCTCGGCGGCGACGAGTTCGTCGCGCTGACCCGCTTCGCCGACCGTGCCCAGCTCACCGCGCTGGCGGACAGGCTCGACGCCACGCTGAAGACGCCGCTGACCGTCGGCCATTTCGAGGCGCGGCTCGGCGCCAGCATCGGCATCGCCATCTATCCCCATGACGGGGACGACGCCGAGATGCTCGCCAACAACGCCGATCTCGCCATGTACCGCGCCAAGAGCGAAGGGGCACCGGCGCCCTGTTATTATGATTCCGAGCTCGACGACGTCATCCGCGACCGCCGCGAGATCGCGAACGACTTGCGTCGCGCGATCGACCGCAACGAGCTCGAGGTCCACTACCAGGTCCAGGCCTCGGTCGCGAGCGGCGAGGTGACCGGCTACGAGGCGCTGCTGCGCTGGACGCATCCGACACGCGGGTCGATCCCGCCGTCGACCTTCATCCCGATCGCCGAGGAGAACGGCTTCATCCTGGCGCTCGGCGAATGGGTGCTGCGGCGCGCCTGCATGGACGCGACCGCCTGGGATCATCGATCCAAGGTGGCGGTGAACGTCTCGCCGCTCCAACTCGCCCACGCCAATCTGCCGCGGCTGTTCCACCAGGTGCTGCTCGAGACCGGCCTGCCGCCGCGCCGGCTCGAGATCGAGCTCACCGAGACCGCGATCGTCGCCGATCGCGCGCGGGCGCTCCATGTGCTGCGCCAGATCAAGGCGCTCGGCGTCGGCGTGGCGCTCGACGATTTCGGCACCGGCTATTCCTCGCTCGAGACGCTGCGCGCCTTCCCGTTCGACAAGATCAAGCTCGACCGCTTCTTCGCGGCAGAGCTGGCCGGCAGCCCGCAATCGACCGCGATCCTCCGCGCGGTGCTGGCGCTCGGCAAGAGCCTGTCGATCCCGGTGCTGGCGGAAGGGATCGAGACGCAGGAACAGTTCGAGGTGCTGGCGCACGAGGGCTGCGACGAGGTCCAGGGCTTCCTGCTCGGCCATCCCGGCGTGATGACGGGCGAGAACCCGTCGCCGCTCGCGGACGCCCTGGAGTCGATTCCGCCTGCGCAGGCCCCGCAGTCGACTGCCGCTTAGGGCGGATCGACATTTGAGGGGATGGCTGACATCCCAACCCTCCTCACCGTCACCCCGGCACAAGGCCGGGGTGACGACTGGAAACCGGGTCACGGAAGATCCGCAACTCAAAACCAACTGCCCCTAGGGGCCTGCGCCACCACTGAATTGCGCAGCCTGCCATGGTGCTGCTAGGCCACTGTGGTCAGACGCTTTTCCCCGAGGGGTCCCCCTTTGCGTACGCTTCCCATCCTCCTCGCCGCGCTCGCGGCCGGCACCGGCGCTCTCGCCCAGACCGCTCCGGAACCCGCCCCCGCCACCAAACAGCTCTCGGCCGAGGAGACGGCGCGGCGCAACGCCATCCTCTACGCCGATCTGCCTCCGGCCGAGGCGGCGATGAAGGCGCACGTCATGTTCCTCGCCTCGGACGAGATGCGCGGCCGCGACGCCGGCAGCCCGGAGTTCGACATCGCCGCGCAATATGTCGCCTCGCAATTCTATGCGGCGGGCCTCAAGCCGGCCGGCGACAGCGGCGGCTTCCTCCAGCGGGTGCCGCTGATCAGCGTCAAGCCGGCGGACAAGGGCAGCTTCGTCTGGACGCCGAAGACCGGCCCCGCGGCGACGCTCGAGTTCGGCAAGGATTATATCCCGACCACCAACCCGGCAAAGCTCAATACCTTGGTCGAGGCGCCGATCGCCTTCGCCGGCTACGGTATCGTCGATCCGACGGCCAAGCGCGACGACTATGCCGGCATCGACGTGCGCGGCAAGATCGTGCTCCTGCTGAACGGCGCCCCCGCCAGCTTCCCGCCGGAGCTGCGCGCGCACTTCAGCAGCCCTGCCACCAAGGCGGTGATCGCCGAGGCCAAGGGCGCGGTCGGCGTGATCGGCGTCGACGCCGGCAGCGGCCGCGGCGGTTTCGAGCGCACGGCGGGTTTCTTCGATCGCCCGCGCATCACGTGGGCGCATCCCGACGGCACGGGCTTCAATCCCTCGCCCCGGGCGCCGATGCTGGGCCTGATCAGCCCGGCGTTCGCCCAGCGCCTGTTCGCCAATCGCTGGGCCGAGGTCGCCAAGGGCGCGCAATCGAGCGAGACGCGCTTCAAGCCCTTCCTGCTACCTGGCACGCTCAAGGCCGCGATCAACACCGCGGTCACCCCGCTGCCGAGCTGGAACGTCGCCGGCCTGCTCCCGGGCAGCGATCCGAAGCTTAGGGACGAGGTCGTCGTCTTCTCCGCCCATCTCGACCATGTCGGTGTCGGCCGTGCGGTCGACGGCGACACCATCTACAACGGCGCCGAGGACAATGCCGTCGGCATCGCCGCGCTGATCGAGGAGGCGAAGCGCTTCAAGGACTCGGGCAAGCCGCCGCGCCGCTCGATCCTGTTCCTCGCGGTGACGGCGGAGGAGAAGGGGCTCGTCGGCGCCGATTATTTCGCCCACTACCCGACGGTCGAGAAGGACCGGCTGGTCGCCGACGTCAACCTCGACATGCCGCTGATCACCTACAAGTTCGAGGACGTAATCGCATTCGGCGCCGACCATTCGACGCTGGGCCCACTGGTGCAGCGCGCGGCCCAATCGATGGGCGTCGCGCTCAGCCCCGATCCGATGCCGGACGAGGGCTTCTTCGTCCGCTCCGATCATTACCGCTTCGTGCAGCAGGGCATCCCGAGCGTGTTCCTGTGGCCGGGCTATGCCGGCGGCGGCAAGGCGGCCTATGAGGACTTCCTCGCCAACCGCTACCACAAGCCGCAGGACGAGCCCTGGCACCCGTCGCTCGACTGGGCGCAGGGCGTGCGCTTCGTCGACATCAACTACCGCATCGCCCGCGAGATCGCCGACGCCGACGAGCGCCCGCGGTGGAACAAGGGCGACTTCTTCGGCCTGCTCTATGATGGGTACGGGGCGAAGTAGTCCCGACCGTTCGCCAAACATACATACGTCACCCCGGCCCAAGGCGGTGACGGTGTAGCCTATCGATTGGGCCGTTTCGCCCTCAGCGCGATCACCAGCCCCACCATCGCCAGCACCGCGCCCGCCGCCGCCAGCACCGACCACCGATACCCCTCGAACAGCGTCGAGATCAGCATCGCGATCACCGGCACCAGCACGCCCGAATAGGCCGCCTTGGCCGGCCCGATCGCCCGGATCACCCCGAAATAGAGCGGAAACGCCAGCGCTGACGCCGCCAGCCCCAGGTAGAGCACGCCGCCCCAATAGCTGAAGCGCGTATCGAACGCCGGCGGCCCGCTGGTCGCAAAGGCATAGGCGGCATTGCAGGTCGCACCGATCAGCATCCCCGCCGCCAGCATCGCGAACATCGGATAACGCTTGGCGGTCTCGGTCGCCTGCATCACGTTGGCCACCGATGCCGACATGACCGCCGCCAGCGTGAAGCCGATCCCGGCAAGCAGCTCGCCGGTGCCGGCCGCATCGCGCCGCGCCTCGTGCAGGAACAGCAGCGCCACCCCGGCGATTGCGATCCCCGATCCGGCCAGCAGCTGCCTTCCCATCCGCTGCCCCAGGAAGATCCGCCCGAACACGGCGTTCGGCACCAGCAGCAGCGCGAACACCACCGCGACCAGCCCCGAGGTGATGTGCATCTCGGCCCGATAGACGAAATTGAAATTAAGGCAGAATTGGCTGAGCCCCAGCAGCGCGGCGAAGCCCCAGCCGCGCGCATCGAACGCCAGGCTCTCGCGCTTCCACAGCGCCAGCACGAGCATGGCGATCCCGGCGGTGAGGAAGCGGTAGCAGACGGACCAGCTCGTCGGTACGCCGCCGCCGAGCTGCCCGGTGATCACGAACCAGGTCGAGCCCCAGACCAATGTCACGATCCCGAACGGGATCAGCACCGCAAGGCGGGTGGATCGCGGCGGGGCCTCGGGCGGCATCAGCATGGCGTTCTCCTACGCCTGCGGCCTACCGCGGCGAAACCGTTTTTCCTTATCGAATCACAAGCGCCGCTGATGGATCACAGCGCCGAGATCGCCTCGGCGAGCGGCGCGATCGCGGCCTCCGCCTGGTTCCACGAAACGACCAGCCGCGCCTCGCCCGGCCCCCAGTCGTAGAAGTCGAAACCTTGTCCCCGCAGCGTCGCCGCCTCGTCGGGCGTCAGCCGCACGAACACCTCGTTCGCCTCGACCGGATGCACCAGCCGCTCCCCCGCCGCCTGGCCGAGCAGCGCCGCCCCGGCATTGGCGGTGCGGGCATTGGCGAGCCACAGATCGCCCTCCAGCATCGCGAGCAGCTGCGCGGCGAGATAGCGCCCCTTGGACAGGAGAAGCCCCGCCCGCTTGCGGCGGTAGAGCGTCGCTTCGGCCAGCTCCGGCCGGAACAGGATCAGCGCCTCCGCGCTCATCCCCCCGTTCTTGACGAAGCCGAAGCTCAGCGCGTCGACCCCCGCCTTCCAGGTGAGGTCGGCGGGCGTGCACCCCAGATGCGCGACCGCATTGGCGAACCGCGCCCCGTCGACATGGAAGCCGAGCCCTCGCGCCCTGGCGAGCTCGCCGATCGCAGCGGTCTCGTCGGGCGTATAGGCCAGCCCGTACTCGGTCGCATTGGTGATCGAGATCGCATGCGTCTGCACCTGGTGCACGTCCGGCCGGACGCCGGCGAGCACCCCCTCGACTGCCGCGACGTCGAGCTTCGCGCCCGGCCCGTCGGCGAGCAGCAGCTTGGCCCCATGGGTGTAGAAGCCGGGCGCGCCGCCCTCGTCGGTGTTGATGTGCGCTTCCCGGTGACAGACCACCGCTCCGTGCGGCGGGCACAGCGCGGCGAGCGCCAGGCAGTTGGCGGCGGTCCCGGTCGGCGCCCACAGCGCCCGCACTTCGGTCCCGAATAGCTCGGAGAAGCGCGCGTCGAGCTGCCGCGACCAGCGGTCGCCGTCATAGGCGGTGTCGACCACATCGGCGGCAGCGATCGCCTCCAGCACCTGCGGACTGACGGGAGCGGCATTGTCGGAGAAGAAGCGCATGGCAGCGCTTTTCCCCAAAGCCGTGTCAGATGGAAGCCCCCGGCCGCACTCTGACGGCATCTACGCAAGGCGCGAGCGTCGGATCAGCAGGTAGCGGAGTCTTCAGTCTGGGCGAGCGACACGCTTTAGAAACGAGCGGCGCATGCCGCGCTCTGCCGCTGCCGCGATCGCCGCGTGTTCATCGTCGCGCACATCGCTGGCCTCGAGATTCCCTGCGAACCTCGCCTCGCCGATGTCCTGCGCATGGGCGGTAGCAAAGCGCCAGACCAGTATCGCGACGACCAGCGTGCCAACGGCAACGATCGCGGTGGGAATATAGCTACTGCCATCGTCAGACGCCTTCGCCAGAATAAAAGCTGCTGCAAATCCCGTAGCGACGACCACCGAGACACCACTCCATCGTGGCGGTGGTTCCCACCGGGAAGATTGGTCCGCCCCTGTCCTCGGGTGCAAGACAGCTCGAACGAGGTTGGCCACCCAGAAGATCGCCATAGCGGCCCATCGGACGGAATCCGGCCACCCCAGCCAGACCGCGAGCAACCATGCCGCGGCAGCTGCAGGGAGCATATAGTCGGCGATTTTGCCGACGATATGCATCAGGCGCTTTCGTTCGATCATGACGGCCAACCTATCGCGAAGCTGGAGCAGGTCAAAGCCTGGAACGCGCACGCTTTCGGTCACCGGACTCGACGGATGCAGGCGCTAGTTGACCGGCCCGTCCCCGAAATCCTCCTCCGGCGGCGGCCGGCGGTCCTCGCGCGGCGGTGGCGGCGGCGCGCGGTCGCGCCCGGTCGGCCGCACGTCGACGCTGCCGTCGCGCCCGACGCGCAGGTCCACGCCCAGTCCCTCCAGCTGCCCCTCGAAGATCGGCCCTGTCGGATCGCTCACATTGGTGATCGCGTCGACCAGGTTGCCGACGGCATCGCCGCCGTCGTCCTCCACCCGCGGCGCCGGTGCCGGCACCGGCAGGTCGAGCGCGTCGGCCATGAAGTCGCGCCAGATCCGCGCCGGGATGCCGCCGCCCGACAGCCCGGGATTGGGCGTATTGTCGTCGTTCCCCACCCACACGCCCGCGACCAGCCCGCCCGCATAGCCGACGAACAGCGCGTCGCGGTTGTCCTGCGTCGTGCCGGTCTTGCCGAACGCCGGCACCACCAGCGCCGCCTGCCGGCCGGTCCCGGTCGAGATCGATCCGGCGAGCAGCTCGCGCATCCCGTCGAGCTCGCGCGCAGGGATCATCGTCGTGCGCCCGGCGAGCCGCTCCATCCAGGTCGGCTCGTCCTCCTGCTCCAGCCCGCGCGGACGCACCGGATAGGCGCCATTGGCGACCGCCGCATAGGCCGACGTCAGCTCCAGCAGGCTCATCGTCGAGGTGCCGAGCGCGATCGATCCCTCGTTGGCGATCGGGCTGGCGACGCCGAGGTCGCGCGCCGCCCGGATCACGTTGGCGACGCCGACCTCCTTGATCAGCCGCGCCGAGGCGACGTTCGACGACTTGGCGAACGCCCGCGCCAGCGTGATCTCGCCCTCGTAGCGCCCGTCGCTGTTCTTGGGGCTCCACTCGCCGATCGTCACCGGCTCGTCGAGCACCTTGGAATCCGGGTTCATGCCGGAACGCAGCGCCGCCAGGTAGACGAACAGCTTGAAGGTCGATCCCGGCTGCCGCCGCGCCTGCACCGCGCGGTTGAACGGCGAATCCTTGTAGCTCTTGCCCCCCACCATCGCGACCACGCGCCCGTCGGGCCGCATCGCCACCAGCGCCACCTGCGCCTGGCGGAGGCCCGCCCGCCGCACCGCGCGCTCGGCGGCGCGCTGGATGCGGGTCTCGAGCGTCGTGGTGACCGTCACCTCGTTGGCGAGCTCGCCGGATCGGTCGCGCGCCTCGGGCAGCACCCAGTCGGCGAAATAGGTGCCGTTGGGCACCTCCTTCACCCGCTCGACCCTGAGCCGGGCCGGCGGCACCGCGGCCGCCTCCGCCTCGGTCAGGAACTTGGCGCGCGCCATCGCCTGCACCACCAGCTTCTGCCGCGCCCGCGCGCCCGCCAGGTTGACGGTCGGCGCCAGCCGCGACGGCGCCTTGACCAGCCCCGCCAGCATCGCCGCCTGCGCGACGCTCAGCTGCTGCGGCGACCGGCTGAAATAATGGCGCGCGGCGGCGTCGAGCCCATAGACGTTGTCGCCGAAATAGACGTTGGACAGATAGCGCGACAGGATCTCGTCTTTGGTCAGCCACGCCTCCAGCCACAGCGCGATCATCGCCTCGCGGATCTTGCGCCCGGCGGTGCGGTCCGAATCGAGAAAGGCGTTCTTGGCGAGCTGCTGGGTGATGGTGCTGCCGCCCTCGCGCATCCGCCCGGCCATCGCATTGTGGATCATCGCGCGGCTGATGCCCCAGGGATCGATCCCCCAGTGCGAGCGGAAGCGCCGGTCCTCGATCGCCATGAACGCCTGGGGGACATGGCTTGGCAGCGACTTGACGTCGACCGGATCGCCGATGACGGCCCCGCGCCGCGCGATCGGCGTGCCGTCGGCGGCGAGCAGGGTGATCTGCGGCGGCGCGATCGGCTTCAGCGACTTGGACAGGGGCGCCGTGATCGCGAGATAGAGCGTCGCGATCACCAGCAGCACGATCAGCGCGCCCGCCCCGCGCACGATCCACCGCCACACGTCGATCCGCCGGCGGGGCGGCTCGACAGGATCGCCGGGGAAGGAGGGCTGCGCGCCCGTGGGACGTGTCTGGCCGGTCAGCGCGAGCGGGTCGTGCATGTCCGGGGCGGCGTCGCCCTTGCCGAAAAGAGATGCCAGCCGCACCACTCCAACTGTATTACTTGACTAAGACGCTCGCCGCAACCGGTCTATCGCACCGGCACGAACGCCAGATGCTGGAAATCATAGCTGAAGTCGGCGAGCGGCGACAGCGGCTTCATCGCGACGCCGATCACCCGTCCGTCCGCGACCGCGAAGGTCACCACCGCGTCCTCCCCGGCATCCTTGGCGAAGCGGGTGCGGAAGGCATCCTTGCCCCACGGCTCGAGCGCGCTCTTGAACACCGGCGTGGGCACGAAGTCGATCGCGAGCTTGCCGCCCTGCTCCGTCACCACCACGTCGCCATACCAGGGATCGCGGTAGCGCCCGGCATAGGCGGCGAGCGGCAGGCTCGGCCCGCCAGCCGGCGGCGTATCGACCCCGCCGGCGCCCAGCTCCTTGAGCGCCGCCGCCTGGCTCGCCTCGATCCGCTTGGCATAGGCGGCGGACCAGTCGAACGCGGGCGCCCCCATCACATGGTCGAGCATGGCGTTGCGGATCGCGATCGACACGGGATCCTCGACGTTGCTCAGCACCACCACGCCGATCCCGCGCGCCGGCAGCATCGCGGTGCGCGTCACCTGCCCGGTCAGCCCGCCGTCGTGCGCCACCAGCCGTTCGCCGCGATAGTCGGACACGAACCAGCCGAGCGCATAGCTCTGCGTCACCGCGCGCGTGGGATTGTCGGGAGTCGGTCCGTCGCTGGAGCCGATGATCGTCTGCGGCTTCCACATCTCGGCCGCCTGCGCCTCGCTCCACAGCCGCTTGCCGTCGGGCAGCTGCCCGTGCGCGAGCTGCACCGTCAGCCACTTGGCGACGTCGCCGACGCTGGCGTTGATCCCGCCGGCGGCATCGATCGCCGGCGTCTCGTCGGGTCCGACCACCTGCTGCCGGCCCATCCCGCGCACCGGCGGCCCCAGCCGCGCGTGGCGCCCCGCGACATTGTCGGTCCGGAGGAGTTCGCGCGACGGCACCGCGTCCGCCATGCCGAGCGGCGCCATGATCCGCGTCGCCACGAAATCGCGCCAGCTCTTTCCCGACACCCGCTCGATCAGCAGCCCGGCGACGATGTAGAGGATGTTGTCATAGGCATAGCCCGCCCGGAATCCCTTGTCGGGCGTGAGGTAGGGGAGGGCCTTCAGCACGTCCCCCGCCGGCCGCGCGCTCGCAGGGAAGTACATGAGGTCGCCCGCGCCGAGCGGCAGCCCGCTGCGATGCACCAGCAGGTCGCGCACCGTCATCATCTGCGTGACGGCGGGGTCGTGCATCCGGAATTCGGGCAGGTGCTTGACCACCGGGTCCTCCCAGCCGAGCCTGCCCTCGTCGGCGAGGATCGCCAGGCAGGCGGCGGTGAAGCTCTTGGAGTTGGAGGCGATGCCGAAGCGCGTATGCGCGTCGACCGCGCCCGGCTTGCCCAGCGTACGCACGCCATAGCCCTTGAGGAACGGCGGCTGCCCGGCCCGCACGATCGCCACCGCGATCCCCGGCACCTCGAACCCCGTCATGAACTCCTGCACCAGCGGATCGACCCAGGCCGCGTCCGTCTCGGCGGCGAGGGCGATCCGCGGCAAGGTCGCGGCGGCGATGCCCCCCAGCGACAGCGCCAGCGCGCGGCGGCGATCGATCTGCAATCCGGCCATGATCTTCCCCCTAAGGCTGGGCGGAAGCTATGGCCGGAAGCGACCGGCTGGCAAGGATAGATGCCTTACGGCCGGACGATCTCGCCGTCCTCCTTGACGAAGCTCTCGGGCGTGCGGTCGAGCAGCGTCAGCACGACCTCCGAGGGACGGCACAGCCGCGTGCCGCGCGGCGTCACCACGATCGGACGATTGACCAGGATCGGATGCTCCAGCATCGCCGCGACGATCGCCTCGTCCGGCGTCTCCGGCGCGAGCAGCCCCAGCTCCGCCGCCGGCGTCCCCTTCTCGCGCAGCAGGTCGCGCGGCCGCGCGCCCATCGCCGCCAGCAGCTCGCCGAGCAGCGCCCGAGTCCACCCGACGCTGCGATAGTCGACCATTTTGGGCGCATATCCCGCCGCCTCGATCATCGCGAGCGCGTTGCGCGAGGTGCCGCAGTCGGGGTTGTGATAGATGGTGATCGGGAAGGCATCGCTCATGCCGCCACGTCCTTCTTCAGCAGCCAGCCGAACACCGCGACCGCCAGTCCCGCCCCGGCGATCTCGGCCGTGACGAACAGCGGCACCGAGCCGGGCGCGATCCCGGCGAAGCTTTCGGTCAGGCTGCGCGCGATCGTGACCGCGGGATTGGCGAAGGCGGTCGAGGCGGTGAACCAATAGGCGGCGGTGACGTACAGCCCGACCGCGACCGGCGTGAGCTCCGGCCGCGAGCGCTGCACGCCCGCGATCGTGCCGACCAGGCCGAAGGTCGCGAGCAGCTCCGACAGCCCCTGCGCCGGACCGTCGCGCAGCTTGGTCGAGAGCTGGAGGATCGGCTCGCCGAACATGGCGTGCGCCGCCCATACGCCGATGACGGCACCGACGAGCTGCGCGGCGACGTGGCGCGCCGCGGCACGCCCGTCCATGTCGCCGTGCAGCCACGCCGCCAGCGTCACCGCCGGATTGAACTGCGCGCCGGAGATCGGGCCGAACACGAGGATCAGCACCACCAGCCCCGCGCCGGTCGCGATCGAGTTGGCGAGCAGCGCGATCGCGACGTTGCCGCCCGCCAGCCGTTCGCCCATGATCCCGGAGCCGACCACGATCGCGAGCAGCAGCGCGGTCCCGAGCGCCTCGGCCGCGACCGGACGTGCGACGCTCATCGCGCAGGCACGCACGCCGGCGCACCGAGCAGCTCGACAAGCGGCGCGCAGATCTCCGGCCGTCCGCCGCAGCAATCCGCCAGCAGGAACCCGAGCAGCGCCCGCATCCCGTCGAGATCGGCGGAATAGATCACCGACCGCCCGTCGCGGCGCGATCGGACCAGCCCCGCATGGGCGAGGATGGTGAGGTGGCTCGAAAGCGTGCTGGGGACGACGCCCACCTCATGCGCGATCTCCCCGGCGGGCAGGCCCTCGTCACCGGCGCGCACCAGCAGGCGAAACACCGCCAGGCGATGGGCATGGGCAAGCGCGGACAGTGCCTCGACCGCGACCGGCAATTGCATCGACGTCCCTTTCGATTCGATATTTCGACTATAAGCGAATTATCGAATTTCGGTAGAGGCTCGGGCCGGACCGACATTTGAGGAGATGACTGACATATCGACCCTCCTCACCGTCACCCCGGACTTGGTCCGGGGTCCACCGGGAGGCAAGGACCGGACAAGAGGTTCGAGCGCAGTCCGCGAGGCCCCGTGGACCCCGGACCAAGTCCGGGGTGACGGCTGGAAACCGGACTACGGAAGACCTGCAACACACGTGCCGATCCGTCCTGCACACCCTCTGCCGGATGGTGCTCACGACTCGAGCTCGACGTCCCAGTAGAGCCAGTCGTGCCAGGTCTCGTGCAGATGGTTGGGCGGAAAGCGGCGGCCGTGCTCCTGGAGCTGCCAGCTCGTCGGCCGGATCGGCTGGATGTGGAGCGGCATGTGCGCTTCCTGGGGGGTACGCCCGCCCTTCCGGAGGTTGCACGGGGCGCAGGCGGTTGCGACATTCTCCCAGGTGGTGCGCCCGCCCTGCGCCCTGGGGATGACATGGTCGAAGGTGAGGTCCTTGTGCGAGCCGCAATATTGGCAGGTGAAGCGGTCGCGGAGGAACAGGTTGAACCGGGTGAACGCTGGGAACTGGGAGGGCTTCACATATTGTTTGAGCGCGATGACCGAAGGGAGCTTCAGCCTCGCGGTGGGACTTCGCACCTCCCGCTCATAGTGGGAGACGATGTCGACGCGGTCGAGGAACACCGCCTTGACCGCGGTCTGCCACGGCCACACGCTCAAGGGATAATAGCTGAGCGGCGTATAGTCGGCGTTCAGCACAAGGGCGGGGCAGCTGTCCGGATGCCGGATCAGATCGGGATGAAACATACGTCCCCTTTCGCCCGTCGTCGTCCCGCGCCTTTTGCCGCAAAGGATGACATGCGCATGACAGCACAGGCCGCGACTCGCGGTCAAGGGCCGGTTTGACGATGATGGAGGCCGTTTCGCTCCCCACCCGTCCCACAACCCGTTTCGCCCCGAGCCCGACCGGCCGGCTGCACCTCGGCCATGCCTTCTCCGCGCTCCAGGCGCACGACTTCGCGCGCGAGCGGAATGGGACCTTCCTGCTCCGCATCGAGGACATCGACGGCACCCGCAGCCGGGAGGAATTCGTTGAAGCCATCCTGGAGGACCTCGCCTGGCTCGGCCTGCGGTGGGACGGCCCGGTGGTGCGCCAGTCCGAACGGCTCGACCTCTACGAGGCGGCGCTGGACCGCCTGCGCGACATGGGCCTGCTCTATCCCTGCTTCTGCACCCGCGCCGACATCGCCGCGAGCGTCTCGGCGCCGCATGGGCCGGAGGGTCCGGTCTATCCGGGGACGTGCCGAAACGCGGACAACGCCCACCGCCTCCACGAACCGCACTGCTGGCGGCTCGATGTGGGGAAGGCGATCAAGCTCCTCCCCGGTACGGGGAGGGGGAGCAGCGGGTCGAACGCGCCCCGCGCGTTCGAGGATCGTCCGGGGGACGATCCGACCCGCTACTCCGCCGAAGGCGGTGGTGGAGGGGGCCCGGCCGCATCGGATTCCGGCGCCGAGGGCCCCCTCCACCAAGCCGCTGCGCGTCTTGGTCCCCCTCCCCGTGCCGGGGAGGAGCTATATTGGCACGACGATTTCGCGGGCTGGGTCCGCGCCGATCCCCTCGCGCACGGCGACGTCGTCCTCGCCCGCAAGGACGCGCCGGCGAGCTACCACCTCGCCGTCACCGTCGACGACGCCGCGCAGGGCGTGACGCACGTCGTCCGCGGTCGCGACCTGTTCGCCGCGACCGACGTCCACCGCCTGCTCCAGGCGCTGCTCGACCTGCCGACGCCGGCCTACCGCCATCATGCGCTGCTCACCGACGCCGCGGGCCGCCGCCTCGCCAAGCGCCACGGCACCCCCACGCTGGCGGATCTGCGCGAGCGCGGCCTCGACGGACCCGAACTTGCGGCGATGCTGCGGGAAGGACGGCTTCCGCTTGGATTCGCGACCGCGAAGGCCTAGATAACGAGGATGTCGATCTTCCTCGTCATCCTGATGATCGCCGCCATGATCGCGGTCCTCGTCGTCCTCGTCCGGGGCCTCGTGAACTTCATCAAGATGACCGAGGAGGACCTGAAGGGCACCGGCGACGCCCCCAGCGCTTCCGCGCTCCGCTCCAACAAGCTGATGCAGTGGCGCATCATCCTGCAGGCGGTGGCGATCCTGCTCGCCGCGCTGGTGCTATTCGCGCTCGGCCGGGGTTAGCCTGGTCAAGCTCAACAAGATCTACACCCGCACCGGCGACGACGGCACCACCGGCCTCGCCGACGGCAGCCGCGTCTCCAAGACCGGCGCGCGCATGGCCGCGATCGGCGACGTCGACGAGGCCAATTCGGCGATCGGCGTCGCGCTGGCCCTGCTGCCGGAGGGGCCGGTCGCGGCGGCGCTCACCCGCTTCCAGAACGACCTGTTCGATCTCGGCGCCGATCTCGCCACGCCGGAGGGAATCGCCGGCGCGCTCCGCATCACCCCCGGTCAGGTCGCCGCCGTCGAGGCCGAGATCGACCTGCTCAATGCCGATCTCGCCCCGCTGACCAGCTTCATCCTGCCCGGCGGCACGCACGCGTCCGCCGCGCTCCATCTCGCCCGCGCGATCGCCCGCCGCGCCGAGCGTTCCGCCGTCGCGGCGGAGGCGGGAGGGCAAGTGCTCGCCTATCTCAACCGCCTGTCCGACTATCTCTTCGTCGCGGCACGCCATGTGAACCAGGCGGCGGGCGGCGACGTTCTGTGGGTGCCGGGGGGCTCGCGTTAGCCCAGACGGATCCCCACTTGACGCGCATCGCCTCCGGTGGGAGAAGAACGAAATGGGAACGCGCCTCGAGTCCGTACCGGCCGCGTCGCCGCTCGCGGAGCGTTTCTCCGCCGTCCGCGCGCTGACCGTGGCGCTCGCTGCGCCGCTCTCGGACGCCGATGCGACGGTGCAGTCGATGCCCGACGCCTCGCCCGCCAAATGGCATCTGGCGCACACGACTTGGTTCTTCGAGACCTTCGTGCTGCGCGACCATGTTGCCGGCTACCGCCTCCACGACGATCGCTTCCCCTTCCTGTTCAACAGCTATTACGAGGCGGAGGGCGCGCGTCATGCCCGTCCGGCGCGGGGGATGCTCACCCGGCCGACCTTGGCGGAGGTGCTCGCCTGGCGCCGCGCCGTGGACGCCGCCCTGCGCGACGCGCTGCCGCACTTGCCGGAGGCGGCGCAGGCGCTGATCGTGCTCGGCTGCCATCACGAGGAGCAGCATCAGGAGCTGCTGCTCACCGACATCCTCCACCTCTTCTCGCAGAACCCGATTGAGCCGGCTGTCTGGCCCGGCGCCCCCAAGATCCCCGTGCCGATGCCGGGCCCGATCGGCTGGGTCGAGCGTCCCGCCGGGATCGCCGAGATCGGGCACGGGAACGAGTCAATGCATGGGGGTGAGTCAACTTCGTCAACTTTTCTGCCTGTTTATTCGGCAACCTCCGCTTTCGCCTTCGACTGCGAGACGCCTCGGCACCCGGTGATGCTCGCGCCGCATGCGCTCGCCGACCGCACCGTCACCAACGGCGAATGGGCGGCGTTCATCGCCGACGGCGGCTATCGCGACCCCCGCCACTGGCTCGCCGACGGCTGGGCCTGGGTGCAGGCGGAGGGGATCGCGGCACCGCTCTACTGGGAGCAGCGGGACGGGGTGTGGACCCGCTTCGGCCTCGACGGCCGCCGCCCGATCGACCCTGCCGCGCCGGTCACCCACATCAGCTTCTACGAGGCCGACGCCTATGCGAGCTGGGCCGGCGCGCGCCTGCCGACCGAGGCGGAATGGGAAGCGGCAGCAAGCACTTACGACCCGCGCGAGGGCAATCTCCTCGACACCGCCGGCCCGGTCGAGCCGCGCCCTTCCACCGGCGGCCCCGCCTTCTTCGGCGACGTCTGGGAATGGACCGGCAGCGCCTATCGCCCCTATCCCGGCTTCCACGCCGCCGAGGGCGCGGTCGGCGAGTACAACGGCAAGTTCATGAGCGGCCAGTTCGTGCTGCGCGGCGGCTCCTGCGCCACCCCGCGCGGCCACGTCCGCGCCAGCTACCGCAACTTCTTCTACCCCCACCAGCGCTGGCAGTTCACCGGCGTACGCCTGGCGAAGGACATTTGATGTCGACTGTTCCTCCCCGTCATCCCGGCGAAAGCCGGGATCCAGGGTCACGAGCGATGACCTGTTTGGCTCTGGATCCCCGCTTTCGCGGGGATGACGATCAGGTAGGGGGCATCTGGTCATGCTGAAGCAGGAGATCGAGGACGGCCAGGCATCGCTGGCCGACCCGCAGTTCCGCGCCGACGTGCTGAACGGCCTGGCGCTTCGCCCGCGCGCGATCCCGGCACGCTGGTTCTATGACCGCCGCGGCTCGGAGCTGTTCGAGGACATCACCGGCCTGCCCGAATATTATCCGACCCGCACGGAGATCGGCATCCTCCGGCGGATCGGCCCCGAGCTCCAGCAGCACATCGGCCCCGGCCAGGCGGTGGTCGAGTTCGGCTCGGGCTCGTCGATGAAGACCCCGCTGCTGCTCGAGGCGATCCGTCCCGCGGCCTATGTGCCGGTCGACATCTCCGGCGATTTCCTGCGTGAGAGCGCCGGCCGGATCGCCGGGCAGTTCCCGGACATCGCCGTCGAGCCGGTCGAGGCCGACTTCACCCGTCCCCTGACGCTGCCGAAGGGCCTGGGCGCGATGCCACGGCTCGGCTTCTTTCCGGGCTCGACGATCGGCAACATGCTTGCCGCCCGTGCGGTCGAGCTGCTGCGCAACTTCCGCGACGTGCTGGGGGAGGGCGCGCGGTTCCTGATCGGCATCGACCGCATCAAGCCGCTCGACGTGCTGATCCCGGCCTATGACGATGCGGCTGGCATCACTGCCGCCTTCAACCTCAACCTGCTCGAGCGCATCAACCGCGAGCTCGCCGGCACCATCCCGCTCGACGCCTTCGCCCACCGCGCGATCTGGAACGACGCGCGCGCCCGGATCGAGATGCATCTGGAGGCGACCCGCGACATGACCTTCGCCGTCGACGGCCGCGTCTTCTCCATCGCGGCGGGCGAGACCATCCATACCGAGAACAGCCACAAATACGGTCCCCGCGACGCCCGCCTGCTGCTGCGCGCCGGCGGCTGGACCCCGATCGCCGAATGGACCGATCCCGACGACTGGTTCGCCCTGATCCTCGCCGAGGCCGGCCCGGAACGCTTCGCGCCCTGATACTCGCGCCGTCAGGCGCAACCCACTTCCTTCGCGCCTCCGCGTCTCCGCGTGAAATCAATTTATTGGCTCACGCGGAGGCCCGGAGACGCGGAGAAGATGAAGAGAGATTGCGCTTCGCGCCGAGGCGGATAGGGAGCCCGGAGAGGAGACGGCAATGAAGACGATCGGCGTAATCGGAGCGGGGCAGATGGGCGCGGGCATCGCCCAGGTGTCCGCGGCGGCGGGCTATCGCGTGCTTCTTTCCGACGTCTCGCTCGACCGCGCCGAGGCGGGCAAGGCCGGCATCGCCAAGCAGCTCGCCAAGCTGGTCGAGAAGGAAAAGATCACCGCCGAGGCGCGCGACGCCACGCTCGCCGGCATCGAGCCGGTCGAGGACGCCGCCTCGATGGCTCCCTGCGACCTGGTGATCGAGGCCGCGACCGAGCGCGAGGAGATCAAGCGCCGGATCTTCGGCAGCGTCGGGCTGGTGCTGCGCGACGACGCCATTCTCGCCAGCAACACCTCGTCGATCCCCATCACCCGTCTCGCCCAGGCCTCGCCCGATCCCGCGCGCTTCATGGGCGTCCATTTCTTCAACCCCGTGCCGGTGATGGGCCTGATCGAACTGATCCGCGGCCTCGCCACCGCCGACGAGACGGTGCAGGCGGTCGAAGCGTTCGGCCGCTCGCTCGGCAAGGAGATCGTGCACGCCAATGACGCGCCAGGCTTCATCGTCAACCGCGTGCTGATGCCGATGCTGAACGAGGCTTGCTTCGCTCTCGGCGAGGGCGTGGCGACGATCCGTGACGTCGACACCGCCTGCAAGCTGGGGCTCAACCATCCGATGGGGCCGTTCACGCTGGCCGACTTCATCGGGCTCGACACCTGCCTCGAGATCACCCGCGTGCTGTTCGAGGGCACCGGCGATCCCAAGTTCCGCCCCGCGCCGCTGCTGATGAAGTACGTCGAGGCCGGCTGGTACGGCCGCAAGACCGGCCGCGGCTTCTACGACTATTCGGGCCCGGAGCCGGTGCCGACGCGCTGAAGGTAAACGCGGCCGTCGCCCGTCCCGCGGCGGAACAGCGCGAATCCGGGGCTGGCCGCAACCGCGGTTTTGCGCGATTTCCCTGGTTTGGAAGCAGGGAATCGAGCGATGATCGAGCGCATTGCCGGCATGGTGAAGGGCGGTCTGCTCGGCGCAGGCGTGGCCGGCGCGGTCGCGCTGGTCGCCGCGGCGACGGCGCATAGCTTTGCGCCGCCGGCGCCGAAGCCCGCTCCGGCCGCAGCCGCGCCCGCCAAGCCGAAGCCGTCCGCGCCCAAGCCCGCCGCGCTGGCCAAGTCCCCGGCCGAGGAGCCCTTCGTCGTCCGTCGCATCCTGCCGATCGACGGCAAGCCCTTCCGCCACGGCGACTGGTATTGGGACGAGAAGGGCGCGCCCGCGACCGGGCCGATCGTCGTCACCGTCGACCGCAAGGCGCAGGTGCTCTCGGTCTTCCGCGCCGGCTACGAGATCGGCACCGCGGTGATCCTCTACGGGGCGGACAACACGCCCACCCCCGTCGGCGTCTTCCCGATCACCGAGAAGGATGCCGACCACGTCTCCAATCTCTACGACGCACCGATGCCCTACATGCTGCGCATGACCAACGACGGCGTCTCGATCCACGGCAGCAACGTCCAGATCGGCTATGCGACCCACGGCTGCGTCGGCGTGCCGATCCCCTTCGCCAAGCTGCTGTTCGAGCACGTCAAACTCGGCGACCGGGTGATCGTGACCGAGAGCAAGACGATCGGCATGGGCGATCCCATCATCGCGCGCTGACGGAGCCGTTTCGCTCCCCGAACGTTGTCGCGCACAGGATCACGTAAGGGGAGGGGGACCATGCGTCTCGCAACGCTCGCATTTCTCGCGGTTATCGGATCGGCGGCGGCGTTGCCCATGCCTGCGGCCGCGCAGTGGCTGGGCCCGACGCTGGATGCCCAACGCTACGACAATCTGCGCCGTCACCAGCAGCGCATCCGCGCCGAGCGGCTGAAGCAGTCGCCGTCCAGCCGCCACGCCCGCGCCTGCGCCCGCCGCTACCCGAGCTACAACCCGCGCACCGACCGCTATGTCGTGCGCCGCGGCGTCACCGCACGCTGCCGGCTCTAGAGGAGCAGCGCAGCGATCAGCCACCCGAACAGCGCGACGGTCGGGTAGAAGCTGAGCCCGAACCCCAAGGCCCGGACCTGCAGGCTGCGATAGCCGAGCCCGAATGCCAGCCGCCCGGCCACGAACAGCGCTGCGAGCAGCGGTACCACCGCCACCGCAGCCGGCAGATGTGTCGCGGCGAGCGCCGGCCAGGCGACCGCGACGAGCAGCAGCTGCTCGGCCGTGTTCCGGTTGTAGCGCAGCAGCAGCGTAAGCCGCGCGTCGGCCTCGGGCGAACTCCCGTCGATCGCCTCGGGCGAGGAGAAGCGGTGCGCCGCCGTCAGCGCGATGCCGGCGAGCAGGCAGGCGCCGGGCAGGACGAGCCAGCGCAGGGCAGTACGGATCGCCTCGCCCGGCGCCGGATCGACGGCCGGCATATGGGTAAGCCCGATCCAGAAGGCACCCACGGTGATCGCGGCGGCAGCCGCCATTCCGGCGGCGACATGGCCTTGTCGCTGTCCAGGCCCGCCCGGCGCCGCCATGCCTAGATCAGCAGCCCCGCCAGCGCCGCGGACATCAGGTTGGCGAGGCTGCCCGCGAGCAGCGCCCTGATGCCGAGCCGGGCGATCACCGGCCGCTGGTTGGGCGCGAGGCTTCCGGTCACCGCCATCTGGATCGCGATAGACGAGAAATTGGCGAACCCGCACAGTGCGAAGGTGATCACCGCGATGGTGCGTTGGGATAGCGCGCCCTGCTGCGCGCCGAGGCTGATATAGGCGACGAACTCGTTGAGCACGACCTTCTGCCCGAACAGCCCGCCGGCGATCCCCGCCTCGTTCCACGGCACGTTGAGCAGGTACATGACCGGCGCGAACACATAGCCGAGCAGTCCCTGGAAGCTGAGTCCGGGGATACCGAGCAGGTTGCCGATCCCGCCGAGGATACCGTTGGCGAGTGCGACCAGCGCGACGAACGCCAGCACCATCGCGCCGACCGCCACCGCGAGCCGGACGCCGGTCTGCGCCCCTTGCGCCGCCGCCATGATGATGTTGGCCGGCTTCTCCTCGTCATGCGTCGCCTCGGGCATCGGCGGCGGCTCGGGCGCGACCCCTTCGGGCAGCAGCGCCGCCGGGCCCTGGCCGCTGACGCGGGTGTCGGCAAGCTCGATCGCCTCGTCGGCGATCTTCGGCGGCACGGTGTCCGGCATGATGATCTTCGCCATCAGGATACCGCCCGGCGCGGCCATGAAGCTCGCCGCGAGCAGATACTCGATACGGATCCCCATCGAGGCATAGGCGGCGAGGATCGTCCCCGCGACGCCGGCCATGCCGCTGGTCATCACCGTGAACAGCTGCGCCGGGGTGAGGCTGGCGAGATAGGGCCGGATCACCAGCGGCGATTCGGACTGGCCGACGAAGATGTTGGCGGCCGCGCACAGCGATTCGACCTTGGAGACGCCCGTCACCTTCTCGATCGCGCCGCCGATCCAGCGCACGACGAATTGCATGATGCCGAGATAGTAGAGGATCGAGACCAGCGCGGCGAAGAAGATGATGACGGGCAGCGCCTGGATCGCGAAGTTCTTGCCGAGCGGATCGTCGGCGAGCTTGCCGAACAGGAAGCTGGTGCCGGCGTTGGCGTAGCTGAGCAGGTTGGCGACCCCGCCCGACAGGAACTCGAGCACCGCCTTGCCCCACGGCACGTACAGCACCAGCACCGCGATCCCCGCTTGCAGCGCGAAGGCAGCGCCCACCACCCGCGGCCGGATCGCGCGCCGGTCGGTCGAGAGCAGCACGGCGAGCCCCAGGATGACGAGAATGCCGGCCAGCCCGATCAGATAACGCATGAAATCCCTCCGCCACGCCCCCCGGCGCGGAAGGGGGTGACAATACACGCGCCCGACGACCTCGCCACCCCCCTCCTCGTCACCCGGCGAAGGCCGGGGTCCACTGCGCCGCAGGTGCCGGACAAGAGGTTCGAGCGCTGGACGAGAGGCTTGGTGGACCCCGGCCTTCGCCGGGGTGACGGCGGAGGATGCCAAGGGCTTCCCCCGCCCGCGAAATCCGCTAGCGTCGCGGCGATGGACACCCCCGACCGCGGCATCGCCCGCTCGCTCTTCGCCTTCTCGATCCTCTACGGCGGCATGGTCTGCATGGCGGGCGTGCTCGGGGTGAAGCAGGTCGCGCTCGGGCCGCTGGCGGTCGAGGCGGGGATCTTCGGCTTCCTCATCCTGGTGGTGATCTCGAGCGCGGTCGCCGAACTGCACGGTCAGCGCACCGCGACCTTGCTGGTGCGGCTCGGGTTCGTGCCGCTGTTCGTGTCGGCGGGATTGATCCAGTTCGTGCTGGCGCTGCCGCACGATCCCGGCATGTATCCGCCGGCGGTCGACGCCTTCCCGATCGTCGTCGGCCAGGGCATCCGCATGATGCTGGCAGGGTTCATCTCCTACGGCACGTCGCAGACGCTCAACGTCTTCATCTTCTCCAGGCTCAAGGGGCAGGAAGGCACCGGGCGGCTGGTGTGGCTGCGCGGCATGATCGCGAGCGTGGTCTCGCAGATCGTCGACACCGTGCTGTTCATCACCATCTCGTTCCTGGGCGTGCGGCCGATCCTCGACCTCATGCTGGGGCAGATGCTGGCCAAGGTGGTGCTGTCGATCGTCCTGGTGCCCGTGCTGATCACCGTGTTCGTCGCGATCGGACGGAAGCTGGACGGCGCGCCGCCGCCCGCGTAATCGCGCGCCCATGACCAACCACGCCCCCGATCCCGCGATGCTCGCCAAGGCGGAGACGCTGACCGAGGCGCTGCCCTATCTCCAGCGCTACGCCGGCAAGACCTTCGTCGTGAAATACGGTGGCCATGCCATGGGCGATCCGGAGCTCGCGCGCGACTTCGCCGAGGACGTGGTGCTGCTGAAGATGGTCGGCATCAACGTCGTCGTCGTCCACGGCGGCGGGCCCCAGATCGGGGCGATGCTGAAACGGCTCGGCGTCGAATCGCGCTTCCACGACGGCCTCCGCATCACCGACAAGCCCACCGCCGAGATCGCCGAGATGGTCCTCGCCGGCTCGATCAACAAGGAGATCGTCGCCTGGATCGCCGCTGCCGGCGGCAAGGCGGTCGGTATCGCCGGCAAGGACGCCAACCTCGTCCGCGCCGAGAAGGTGACGCGCACCGAGCCCGACAAGCTCCAGGGTATCGAGCGCCACGTCGACCTGGGCTTCGTCGGCGAGCCGGTCGCGGTCGACGGCACCATCCTCGACACGCTGTCCGCGCAGGGCTTCATCCCCGTCGTGGCGCCGATCGCGCTCGGCCATGACGGCGAGACCTACAACGTCAACGCCGATACCATGGCCGGCGCGATCGCCTCGGCGATCGGCGCCTCGCGCTTCTTCCTGCTCACCGACGTGCCGGGCGTGCTCGACAAGCAGGGGGGGCTCCTCACCGATCTCACCCCCGCCGACATCGCCGGGCTGCGCGCCGACGGCACGATCACCGGCGGCATGATCCCCAAGCTCGAGACCTGCGTCGCCGCGGTCGAGGGCGGCGTGGACGCCGCGGTGATCATCGACGGACGCATCCCGCACGGCATGCTGCTCGAGATCTTCACCGAACGCGGCGTCGGCACGCTGGTCCGGCGCTAGCGTGGGGGCATCCGGCGTCCTATAGTAACAGCACACCTTCCAGGAGCCGTCGCTTGAACATCGTCCTGCAAATCGTCCTCTACCTGCTGACCATCCTGTGGTGGGTCATCATCATTCAGGCGATCCTGTCGTGGCTGATCGCGTTCAACGTCATCAATCTCCACAACGAGTTCGTGCGCTCGGTCTGGCACGCGCTGGGGGTGGTCACCGAGCCGATCTACCGCCCGATCCGCCGCATCCTGCCCGATTTCGGCGCGCTCGACCTGTCGCCGCTGGTCGTGCTGATCGTCCTCTACATCCTGATGAACATCGTCATCCCGGGGCTCTACTCACCCGTCGCTTACGGCATGTGAGCGCCTGGACCGAGCGTTCCGACGGCCTGGTCCTCAGCGTCCGCGTGACGCCGCGCGCCTCGCGGGAGGCGATCGCGGCGGGGACGGAGGGCAGCTTCGCGGTCCGGCTGAAGGCGCCGCCGGTGGACGGCGCGGCCAACGCTGCATTGATCGCTTTGCTTGCCAGGGCGTTTGGGGTGGCGAAGCGGGACGTGACGATCCTGAGCGGCGAGACCGGCCGGACCAAGCGCATCGCGCTCGCCGGCGATCCCGCAGCGCTGGCGCAGATCGCCGCCCGCCTCTATGGGAGCGAGCCATGACGGCACGGATCATCGATGGAAAGGCGGCCGCCGCGCGGCTGCGCGAGCGGGTCAGCGAGCTGGCCGCGAGCTTCTGGACCTCTGCGGGGCGGCAGGCCGGTCTTGCGGTGGTGCTGGTCGGCGACGACCCCGCCTCCAACGTCTATGTCCGCTCCAAGGGCAAGGCGACGATCGCCGCCGGCATGGCCAGCTTCGAGCATCGCCTGCCCGAAAGCACGACCGAGGACGAGCTGATCGCGCTGGTCGACGCGCTCAACGAAAGCGAGGCGGTCGATGGCATCCTCGTCCAGCTCCCGCTGCCGGCGCACATCCGCGAAGCCGCGGTGCTGACCCGGATCAGCCCGGACAAGGACGTCGACGGCTTCCACCCGGTCAACGCCGGCCGGCTGGCCACCGGGCTGCACGGCTTCGTCCCCTGCACGCCACTCGGCTGCCTGATGCTGCTCGAGCAGGAGCTGGGTGACCTCGCCGGGCTCGACGCGGTGGTGATCGGCCGCTCCAACATCGTCGGCAAGCCGATGGCGGCGCTGCTCACCGCGCGCAGCGCGACGGTGACGCTGGCGCATTCGAAGACCCGCGACCTCTCCGGCCACGTCAGACGCGCCGATATCGTGGTGGCGGCGGTCGGCCGGCCGCGCTTCGTCAAGGGCGAGTGGCTGAAGCCGGGCGCGACCGTGATCGACGTCGGCATCAACCGCACGCCGGAGGGGCTGGTCGGCGACGTCGACTTCGACGGCGCGGCCTCGATCGCCGGCGCGATCACGCCGGTGCCGGGCGGGGTCGGGCCGATGACGATAGCTTGCCTCCTCCGCAACACCATCGTCGCCGCGCACCGCAATGCTGGCGTGCCGCTCGAAAAGGGCGCGATCTGACTTGCAATGTTGGATTTCGCCCGTCAGCCTGACTGGCGCGACGCCATCGGATTTGGCCGGTCGGCGCGGCAGGCGAAGGGGGCGCGTCTACCTATGACTTTCGTGACCTTCGACGGTTTTCTGCGGGTTTCGCAATGATCCTGCTGGCGCTGCTCGCGGCGCAGGCCGGCCCGTCCGCGGTCGATGCCGAGCGTGCCTTCGCCGCCGATGCCGTCAGGCTCGGGCAATGGACCGCCTTCCGCAAATGGGCGGCCGACGACGCGGTGATGTTCGCGCCGCAGCCGGTCAACGCGCAGGCGTTCCTCAAGGATCGCAAGGACCCGCCCAAGTCGGTCGACTGGTGGCCGACCGCCAGCTTCGTGTCGTGCGACGGCTCGCTTGCCGTGAACACCGGCGGCTGGCGGCAGCCCGACGGCAGCGTCGGCTATTTCACGACCGTGTGGCAGCGGCAGGCGGACGGCGGCTGGAAGTGGATCGTCGACGGCGGCGACGGCCTCTCGGCGCCGCGTGAGCGCGCCGGGCCCGCGGTCCGGAAGGCATCGTGCGAACCGGTCGACCTCGCCGCCGCGGACCTGGTCGATGCGACCTCGAAACATGCCGAGGGGCGGTCCCCGGACCGGAGCCTGGCCTGGTCCTGGACCGTCGATCCCCGTGGCGCGCGCCGCTTCACCGCGCTGATCTGGACCGGCACCGCGCTGGAGCCCGTCGTCACCGACGAGATCGCGGCGCCGAAATGATCGAGCTGTTCATCTCCTCGCTGATCACCTTCTTCGTGGTGATCGATCCGCCCGGCTGCGCGCCGATCTACGCCGGGCTCACCGCGGGTGCGACGCCGGCGCATTCGCGGGCGATGGCGATCCGCGCGGTGACCGTCGCGACCGTTATCCTGCTGGTGTTCGCCCTGGTCGGCGAGGACCTGCTCCGCGCGCTCGGCATCGGGCTCGACGCGTTCCGCATCGCGGGCGGCATCATGCTGTTCCTGATCGCGATCGAGATGGTGTTCGAGCGCCGCACCCAGCGCCGCGAGGAGCGCGCGCAGAAGATCGCCGAGACGCCGGAGATCGAGGACGTCTCGATCTTCCCGATGGCGATGCCGATGATCGCGGGACCGGGCTCGATCGCCACCGTCATGCTGCTGATGTCGCAGAACCAGGGGCTGGAGCGCTCGGCGGTGGTGCTGGCGGCGATGCTGACGATCCTGGCGCTGACGCTGGCCGCGCTGCTTGCGGCGGGACCGATCATGCGCTTCCTCGGCGCCAAGATCGAGGCGGTGATCACCCGCCTCCTCGGCGTCCTCCTCGCCGCGCTCGCCGCCCAGTTCGTGATCGACGGGGTGAAGGCGAGCCTGGCTTAGTCATAGTCGATCCGCCACAGCCGGAACGGCGAATTCTTCGGCAGCGGCACCGGCACCAGCCATGTCGGCACCTTGCCCTGCGTGAGTTGGCCGTAGAAGCCGTCCTTCGCCCGGCTGCGGTAGATCGTCGTCTCGGCCATGTTCGGGCACACCAGCAGCAGCCGAGCGCCGTGCCGCTTCGCGATTGCCCGGAAGCCGTCCGCCGTGCCTGTGAAGGCGTGATGGACGTCGAGGATCGCGTCGCCGTTGCGGTGATAGGGGCCGGCGATCGCGTCGTGATGGGTGAGGGTGATCAGTCGCGGCCCCAGGTCGACATGGGTGAAGATCACCGTCGCCGGCAACCGGTCGAGCGGGCGCATCGCCGGGATGGTCGAGCAGCGGGCGTTGGCGCGGTTGACGATCTTGGTCCGCGCGTTCGACGCCTCGGTCGGCAGGAAGCGGAGCGTCATGCCGGCGAAGAGGCCGGAAATCAGCAGGAAGGCCGCGACCGATCCCACCACCCGTACCACCACCGAGGATCGGGTCAGCAGCCACGGCAGCACGATCCAGGCGAGCGCGGTCGCGCCGATCACGCCGATCAGCGCCGCCGCCGGACCGGCACGGATCTGCCACAGCAGCATCGCCGCGGCGAAGGCGACGAACAGCGTGACCGAGACCCAGCCGGCGAAGCGCTCGGTACCGCGGGCGCGCCAGGTGGCGATGATCGCACCGATCAGGCCCGAGACCGGCAGCACCGCCATCGGGAAGGCGACGCGGAGCGGATGCTGGTAGATCGGCTTGGCCTCGCGCACGTTGTTGAGCCACGTCCGCGCGAGCTCCTCCGATACGCCCTCCGGCCGGCCAAGGCATTGCGGGAAGGCATAGGCGAAGGCGCCCGCGACGACCGCGCCGGCAGCCGCCGCCAGCGCCAGCCGAACGATGCGGTTCTCGGGACTGGCCCAGGCCAGCACGAACAGCAGCGCGCCGCCGCCAACCATCACCGAGAGCCATACCGGCGTCAGCGCGTCGCAGCGCATCGCCATGTTGGCGTAGGACGTGAAGCCGACAAAGCCGAGCGCGCTCCCGCCGCTCAGGGTCAGCGCATAGGCGAGCAGCCGCCGCGCCTCGGTGCGGTCCCACACCCAACGCAGCGTCACCATCGCCCCCGCCATCGCCCCGTAAGGCAGCATCTCGAGCCCGATGGTGAGCGACACCGCCGTGGCGAGCCCCACCGTCGCCCCGCCGCGCGCGCGCCGTGGGTCGGCGAGGCCGGCGGCGGTGAGGCTCAGCATCGCCAGCTGCCAGCCGTGATGGTCGATGCGCATCGGCACGTACATGCCGATCGTCATCGACGCGCCAGTGCCGAACAGGATGATCCCGGCGAGGAGATAGGCGGCCGGCGCCACCAGCCGCCGCACGGTGAGCGCCACGCCCACCATCGTCACGCCGAGCGGCAGCAGCGGCGCGATGCCGCATGCCCAGCGCTCGGCCCAGGCGGTGCCGAGGAAGGGCTTGAGGATCAGGATCAACCCCGCGATCGGCAGGTCGACCAGCCGCGACCAGTGAATGTCGAAGCCGGAGGGCGGATTGAGCCGGTACTGCCGCAGGTCGTACCAGCCCTGACCGCCAAGCAGCGCGCGCACCTGCATCAGCCGCATGTTATCGTCGGTATCGCCGAGCGATAGCCAATAGATGTTGTTCCAGCGCTGCCACAGATACCAGGCGACGACGATCGCCCAGGCGGCGAGGGTGATGGTGAGCCAGCGCCGGTCGATCTCGATCTCGAACCGGGACGGGAATGGGCTATCGTTCAATTCCGCTTCCCTCTTCAACCGGTTGGAGATAGTGCGCGCCCCCAACCACCGTTCGCCCTGAGCTTGTCGAAGGGCCGCCTTTCACCTTTCCGGCGAAAAAGAAAAGGGCGGCCCTTCGACAAGCTCAGGGCGAACGGGTCTGGGAGTGGCAAGTGGTTTCCAAAGCTCTCGATCATCTCAACGCCAACACCGTCCTCGGCCAGCTCGTGCGCTATGCGATCACGGGGGGCGGGATCACGCTGCTGGGCGCAGCGCTCTACACCGGGCTGGTGCTCGCTAGCGCAATCCATCCGCAGCTTGCGATGTTCGCCGCCTATGTGGTTTGCGTGGTGGTCGGTTATGTGCTCCACAGCCGGTGGAGTTTCCGCGGGCACGGCAATCGTGACAATGTGGCCCGCACGACCTTACGCTTCTTCCTCGTCAGCCTGGTGAGCTATGGCCTCAATGCCTTCTGGACCTGGTTCTGCATCAACGCCCTGCATCTGCCGGAATGGACGCCGGTGGTGCCGCTGCTGTTCGTGACGCCGCTCGCCACCTTCGCGCTCAACCGCAACTGGGTGTTCGGCTGACATGGAACGCGTAGTCTACGATCGCATGGCGGCGCACGACTCCACCCATTGGTGGTACCGGGCGCGGCGCGACATCCTCGCCGATTACCTGACCCGCTACGGCGGCTTGTCGCAGGATGCGCGGGTGCTGGAGATCGGCTGCGGCACCGGGCACAACCTGCCGATGCTGGCGCGCTTCGGCGAGGTCGACGCGATCGAGATCGACGCGGCTGCCCGCGACATCGCCAGTCAGCGGCTCGGCAAGCCGGTGGGCGAGGCGCCGCTGCCCGAGCTCACGGGTGTGGCGCCGGCGAGCTACGATCTGATCGCCGTTCTCGACGTGGTCGAGCATATCGACGACGACGTCGGTGCGCTTCGGGGCATGGCCGAGCGGCTGAAGCCCGGCGGCAAGATCCTGATCACCGTGCCCGCGCACCAATGGATGTGGAGCGCGCACGACGTGGTGAACCACCACAAGCGCCGATATTCCAAGGCGACGCTCGATGCCGCGATCCGCGCGGCGGGGCTGACGCACAATGGCCTGCGTTACTTCAACTCGCTGCTGTTTCCGGCGGCGGTGGCGGCGCGGGGGGTCGGCAGGCTCACCGGCAAGGACGACAGCGACGATTCGCCCCCGCCCGGCCCCGTCAACGCGCTGTTCGAGACGATCTTCCGCCTCGAGCGTCACCTGGTCGGGCGCGTGCCCTTGCCACCGGGGCTGTCGATCATCACGCTGGCGTCGGTGCCGTCCTCCGACCGGTAGCCGAGCGTCGCGCGGCCCTGGATCGGGCCGGCGACATCGGCGACGAGGTAAAGCGGCCGCCGCTTCGATTCCACGTAGAGCCGGCCGAGATACTCGCCGATCATGCCGAGCACGAACATCTGCACCGCGCCCAGGAACAGCACGACCAGCATGGTCGAGGTCCAGCCCTGCACGGTGCGGCCCATCAGGAAGCTGATCACCACATAGACGAGCACGATCAGCGTCGCGCCCGTCAGCGCCAGCCCGACATGGCTGGCGAAGCGCAGCGGCGCGGTCGAGAAGCCGGTGACGGCGTCGAGCGCGAAACGGACCATCTTGGCGAGCGGATATTTGGTCTCCCCGGCCAGCCGCTCGGCACGGTCGTAGACGAAGGGCACCTGACGGAAGCCGACCCAGGCGACCATGCCGCGGATGAACCGCGCCTGCTCGGGCAACGACAGGAAGGCGTCGAGCGCCCGCCGGCTCATCAGCCGGAAATCGCCGGTGTCGAGCGGGATCGGCGTGTCGGTGATACGGTCGAGCATCCGGTAGAACACCGCGGCGGTGAGCTTCTTGAAAAAGGTCTCCCCCTCGCGCTTGCGGCGCACCGCATAGACGACGTCGGCGCCCTCCGCCGCCATGGTCGCGCGCATGTCGGCGAGCAGCTCGGGCGGATCCTGCAGGTCGGCGTCGATGATCAGGATCTGCTCGCCGGCGCACAGGTCGAGCCCGGCGGTGAGCGCGAGCTGGTGGCCGTGGTTGCGCGACAGGTTGATCGCGACGAGCCGCGGGTCGGCCGCCGCGAGCCGCTGCATCACCGCCCAGCTGCCGTCGCGCGAGCCGTCGTTGACCAGCACGATCTCATGATTGTCGCCGACCGCCGCCCTGGCGGCGGCGGAGACGCGCGCGTGCAGCGCCTCGAGACAGCGTTCCTCATTGTAGCAGGGGACGACGACGGAGAGCTTCGGCCGCTTCATGGCGGCGCTCCTTAGCTGGTTGCAACGGGCACGTCACCGTATCGATTCGCATATGGCACGAAGCGGCATTGACGCCCGCCATCGCCGCTCCTAATCGACATGCAAATGCGAGTCACTCGCGTTAGCAAAAGGGGCAAGGATGAGACGGAACGTCTGGTTGGCCGGCGCGGCAATGATGGCCGTCGCATGGGCGGTGCCGGCACTGGCGCGTGCACCAGAGGCAAAAGGGGGCGTGGTCGCGGCGGAGGATTCGTCCGCCGCGACCACGGATCGGCCTGCCTCCTCGGACTCGGATAGTCAGACGATCACCGTCACCGCGACCCGGCTGCCGGTTCCGGTCGAGGACGCACCGGCGACGGTGACGGTGATTGGCGCCGAACGCATCGCCGACGAGCTCGCGACCGACATCAAGGACCTCGTCCGGTTCGAGCCCGGCATCAGCGTCCCCCGCCAGCCGGCGCGCTTCTCGGCCGCGGGCAGCGCCGTCGGCCGCGCCGGCAACGAAGGGTTCACCATCCGCGGCATCGGCGGCAACCGCGTGTTGATCCAGGTCGACGGCGTGCGCGTGCCCGACGGGTTCAGCTTCGGGCCGCAGGCGACCGGGCGGGGCGATTACGTCGACCTCGGCCTCATCAAGTCGGTCGAGATCCTGCGCGGTCCCGCTTCGGCGCTCTACGGCAGCGATGGCCTGGCCGGCGCGGTGAGCTTCACCACCAGTGACCCGGCCGATTTCCTCGAGGGCGGCAAGAGCATCGGCGGCCTGGTGCGGGCGAGCTACGCCAGCGCCGACGACGAGTTCGCCGAGACGGCGATCGTCGCGGGGCGCAGCGGCAACTGGTCGGCGATGGCGGCCTATACGCGCCGCGACTTCCACGAGCTCGACAACAAGGGAGCGAACGATTCGACCGGTGCCGCGCGGACGACGCCGAACCCGCAGGACGGACGCAGCAACGCGGCGCTCGCGCGGATCGTCTATCAGGCGGGCGGGCACCGGTTGCGGCTGACCGGCGAATATTTCGACAGCCGACTGTTCACCGATGTGCTGTCCGGCCTGAGCTCGACGGTCGAGCTGCTGCAGGGCCGGGACACCAGCGAGCGCAAGCGGGTCGCGCTCGACTGGAGCTGGGACGGGGCGGGCGCGATCGAGTTCGCGCGCCTCGCCGCCTTCTGGCAGGATTCGGACGACGTGCAGTTCACTGATGAGGACCGTACCCCACTTGCCGACCGCGAGCGGCGGAACACCTTCGAGAACCGCGTCTACGGCGCTTCGGGCGAGGTGCGGATCGGTTTCGAGACGGGCGCTCTCCGTCATCGGGTGGTGTTCGGCGGTGATCTCAGCTTCACCCGCCAGAAGGGGCTGCGCGACGGCGTGGTGCCGCCCGCCGGCGAGACCTACCCGACACGGGCCTTCCCGGTGACCGACTATATGCTGACCGGCCTGTTCCTCACCGACGAGATCATTGCAGGGTCGGTCACGCTCTATCCGGCGCTGCGCTTCGACGCCTACGACCTCGATCCCACCGACGATCCGCTGCTGCCGGCCTTCGCCGGCGCCAAGCAGGACGGATCGCGGTTGTCGCCCAAGATCGGCGCGGTGGTGAAGCTCACCGACGGCATCCGTCTGTTCGCCAACTATGCCCAGGGCTTCAAGGCGCCCGAGCCGAGCCAGGTGAACAATTTCTTCGCCAATCCGGCGGTCGGCTACACCAGCATCCCCAATCCCGACCTCAGGCCCGAGACCAGCCGGAGCTACGAGGCCGGCGTGCGCGTGACCGGCGGCGCAGTTTCGGTCGATCTCGCCGGCTTCCACGCCGACTATCGGAACTTCATCGAGCAGGTGGAGACCACCGGCCTGCCCGGCCCGAGCCCGACGAACCCGTGGATCTACCAATGGGTCAACCGGGGCCGCGTGAAGATCGATGGGGCGGAGGCGCGGATCGAGGCCCGGCCGGCGCGCGGCGTCACGGCTTCGCTCGCCGCCTCCTACACCGTCGGCGATGCGATCGACCCGGACGGCGTGCGTACGCCGCTCCAATCGATCGATCCGATGAAGGTGGTGGCGGGGCTCGGCTATGATCATGCCGATCGGCGCTTCGGCGGGCGGTTCAGCGTCACCTATGTCGGCCAGAAAGAGGCGCGGCGGTCGTGCAGCCAGTGCTTCACCGGCAGCGAGCGCTTCATCCTCGACCTCACCGCCTATGCGCGGCTGACGGAGGCGCTCACGCTGCGCGGCGGCGTCTTCAATATCACCGACGAGAAATATTGGTGGTGGAGCGACATCCGCGGCCTCGCGGCGAGCTCGCCGATCAAGGACGCTTATTCCCAGCCGGGACGCAACGGCAGCGTCTCGCTCAGCTTCCGCTTCTGATGGAGATCGCGATGATCCGTACCTTTATGGCAGGCGCCCTGTTCGCTGCCCTCACCGTTCAGCCCGCGCTCGCCGACGGTCCGGTCAAGCCGCGCGCCGCCGAGGCCGAGGCAGCCTCGTTCGAGGCCGACCGCCGCGACATCCTGGCGATGGCGGGCAACTACAAGGTCAGGTTCGACATGCAGGAGACCACGCCGTGGCGGACCGACTATACGCCGATCCCGCCGAAGGTCTCCGGCGGGTTCGAGGCGGTGCGGGTGGTCGAGGACACCGGGCGCGTGATCCGGCTCCAGCACCTGCTGGTGGTCGACGCGGGCGGCAAGCCGATGGTGATCAAGCATTGGCGCCAGGACTGGGAATATGAGCCGGCGCGGGTGCTGGTCTATTCGGGGCCGGGCAGCTGGAGCTGGGAGGCGGTGCCCCAGGCGATGCGCAAGGGCCGCTGGTCGCAGACGGTGTACCAGGTCGACGATTCGCCGCGTTACGGCGGCTGGGGCCAGTGGACGACCGAGGCGGGCGTCCGCCGCTGGCGCTCGAATTGGACGTGGCGGCCGCTCGCGCGGCGGGACGCGGTCCGGCATCCGGTCTACGACCGCTACTACGGCATCAACCGCCACCAGCCGACGCCGACCGGATGGATCCACTGGCAGGACAACATCAAGATGGGCATCGAGGACGGCAAGCTCGTCGCCTTCGTCCAGGAATCGGTGCTCAACAGCTACACGCGGAGCGACGGCTTCGACGTGAAGGCGGCGGATGATTACTGGGCTTCGACCAAGGGATATTGGGCGGCGATCCGCAGCGAATGGGCCCGGGTCGGCGAGGCCCGGAACGGGATCCGCGTCGCCGAGGAGGCCGAGACCGGCACCGTCATCGCCGGCCGCCTGCTCGCGCTCGCCGACGAGGTCCAGCAGGGCAAGACCAGCGAGGCGAAGGCGATCGAAGCGGGGCGAGCGCTGATCGACCAGGCGACGGGGGCGACGGGATAGGGACGCCGCTCGATCGAGCATCGATCCACCGCTTCGTCATTGCGGCTTCGCCGGGAGGAGGGGCGGCAAGATGAGGCTCCGGCCACCATCGCGCCATCGTCCTATCCGCGACCAGGGGCCGGTGGCGACAGGTGCTGAAACCCGCAGAAATCCGTCGAAGGTCACGAAAGTCATAGGTAGACGGGACCTGTGACTTTCGCGATATATTGTTACATGAAGGTCGCGAAAAAACCGACCGGATCGACACTGGTCGCGCGAGTCATTCGCGTGCGCGTGCCCAGCCGCGATGGCGGGGGTCTCTACGAATGAGAAAGAGCCGGTCCGCAGGCTGTCAGGCGAAATCCTACATTGCAAGAGAGATGCTGTCGGTCTCGCTGTTCGGCGTCGAGACTGCCTCAGCAAATCCTCCCCCGCCAGGGGGAGGTGTCAGTTCCCGCGAAGGCGGGGACTGACGGAGGGGGAGGACAGCGACAAATTATCGGCGTGCTTCCTCCCCCTCCGTCTCGCTGCGCGTGCCACCTCCCCCTGGCGGGGGAGGATTTTATGTCGATCCCGTCCTACAGCAGCAGCTCTTGCGCGGTCGCCGGACCGATCTCGCCGCCGCCGCGGCGGCGGGCGAGCTCGGTCTCGGCGGTGAAGCGGATGTCGGGGTCGCGGTCGCTGAGGAAGGCGTAGAGCGATTCATTGTCGATCTCGCGCCATTCCTTGCCGCGGTCGGGGCCGTAGCGGACGCGCGGCAGCAGGCCCGGCTCGTTCGACCATTGGATGAGCTGGGCGACCGACGCCTCGTTCAGCATGTCGCGCAGGTGGTGCGCGGTGACATAGGCGTCGGGGAAGGCACGGTGTGCGGGCAGGCCGCGCTCGTGGACAAGGCCCTGGGGCCGCCGCCAGTAGCGGAGCAGCTGGTTCGAGAAGCCGGGCGAATCCGGCCACAGCCTGAGCGCGCATTTCCAGGTGCAGATCCATTCGGCGCCATGCGTCAGCGCCGGCGTGCAGAACTGCTCCTCGAAGCTCGCCCGGTGCGCGGCGAGCGCGACGCGGCGCGGCCAGGGATCGAGGATCGGCCGGGCGACGTCGTGCCACCAGGGCGCGTCGGCGACGTCCTCGTCGCGGATGTGATGCACCGCCATGGTGACGGGAGGGATCGGCCGGCCGGGATTGACCAGCCTGCTGCCGCCCTCGCCGTGAAGCTCCCAGCGCCCGTCCTCGCCCAGCGCCACGTCCTGCCAGCCGACCTCGCACACGCCATGGGTGGGAGGGGCGTTGCCGGTAGTCTCGAGGTCGATGACGCGGATGATGGACGGGGAGGGCATCACCCCTATGTGGGGCCGGGCGGCGGTTATGTCACGTCAGCCGGCTTTCGGCGGCGCGATTTGAGGCCATGTTCCTTCCTCGTCATTCCCGCGAAGGCGGGAATCCATTCTGGCTGGCATTGGTGAGACCCACGGCATTCAGCGACAATGGATTCCCGCCTTCGCGGGAATGACGAAGATGGGGTGGCACCTTTCTTCAACGACGTCACCGGCCGGCTCCCGCCGGGGACTGGTCCAGATCAATGCGCCGCCTGCGGGCCGCGCTTGACGCCGCTGAGGGCAAGCTGCTCGTCGATCTGGGCCATCAGCCGGTCGAGGCCCTCCTGGGTCTTCGCCTCGGCGCGGGCGACCAGCACGTCCTGGGTGTTGGAGGCGCGCAGCAGCCACCAGCCGTCGGGGGTGGTCACGCGCGCGCCGTCGGTGCGGTTGACGTTCGCGCCCGCCGCCTCGAGCCGGTCGAGCACCTCGTCGACCACCGCGAACTTGCGGCTCTCGTCGATCTGGAAGCGCATCTCGGGGGTGTTGACGAACACCGGCATCGCGCCGCGGATCTCGGTCAGCGACTTGCCGATCATGTGCACCGCACGGATCAGCCGGACCGCGGCGTATTGCGCGTCGTCGAAGCCGTAATAGTCGTGCGCGAAGAAGATATGGCCGCTCATCTCGCCCGCCAGCGGCGCGCCGGTCTCCTTCATCTTGGTCTTGATGAGGCTGTGGCCGGTCTTCCACATCAGCGGCTGGCCGCCCAATTCGGCGATGCGGTCGTACAGCATCTGCGACGCCTTCACGTCGGCGATGATCGTCGATCCGGGCAGCTCCTTCAGCACAGGTTCCGCCAAAATGGAGAGAAGCTGATCGCCCCAGATCACGCGGCCTTCGCCGTCGATCGCGCCGATCCGGTCGCCGTCGCCGTCGAAGGCGATACCGAAATCGAGCTTCTTGTCCGCGACGAGCTTGCGCAGATCGGCGAGGTTCTTTTCCTCGGTGGGATCGGGATGATGGTTGGGGAAATTGCCGTCCACGTCGGTGAACAGCGTGTGGTGCTCACCCGGGAGCAGCTTCACCAGCTTCTCGATCACCGGGCCGGCGGCGCCGTTGCCGGCGTCCCAGCCGATGCGATAGGCGCCGCCCGAATAGCCGGCGAAGAGGCGGCCGACGTAATCGTCCAGGATGTCGGCATCGGTGACGGTACCGGAGCCCTTGTCCCAGTCGCCCTCCGCCGCCATGCGCCCGAGGTGCTGGATGTCCTCGCCGAAAAACGGGCGGTGCTGCAGCACCATCTTGAAGCCATTGTAATCGGCGGGATTATGGCTGCCGGTTATCTGTATGCCGCCGTCCACCTCTAGCGTGGCTTCGGCGTAGTAGAGCATCGGCGTCGGCCCGAGCCCGACGCGGACCACGTCGACGCCGCTCGCGGTGAGGCCGGCAACCAGCGCCGTCTCCAGCTCGACCGAGGAGACGCGGCCGTCGCGGCCGACCGCGACGCGCGTGCCGCCGGCGCGGCGGACCAATGTGGCGAAGCCGCGGCCGATCGCGTTGGCGTCGGCCGGACCGAGCGTCTTTCCGACGATGCCGCGGATGTCATATTCACGGAGCGACGTGGGGTCGAAACGGTGCGTCATGATACCTCCCGATGGGTCGCCCGCCTAAAGCGCGAGGGCGCCGGAAGTTGCAATGGCGATACGATTTATGTTGCGCTGCGGCGCGACGGACGGTGCCGGAAATCCCGCGGAAAACCGTCGAAGGTCACGAAGGTCATGGTTGGACGGGGCCGTGCGACGGGCGCGAAAGTGAAGGGAGACGCGCTGCATTCGTTCACTTTGCTCCACTTATCGTCGCGACACCGCGAACCAAGCAGAGCAAATCCTATTAGGAAAGCGGTTTGTTGGCCCTTCAGATCCTCCCCGGCACGGGGAGGGGGACCGCCGCGCGCAGCGCGGTGGTGGAGGGGGCCTGCCGCACCGGAGTCCGCCGCCGAGGGCCCCCTCCACCAAGCCGCTGCGCGTCTTGGTCCCCCTCCCCGTGCCGGGGAGGATTTAAGCCTTTAGCCGCCGCAGCAGCACGTCGCGGGCGGCGTTGATGCGGCGGGTGAGCTCGGCCGAGCCGCCCTTGTCGGGGTGGACGGCGCTCACCAGGCGGCGATGGGCGGCGCGGACGTCGTCAGCGGTGGCGTCCGGCCCAACACCGAGGATCGCGCGCGCCTCGGCGACATCCGGGAGCGGCTTGCGCGCCGGCTTGCGGAGATACCACCAGATCGCGCCGACGATCAGTGCGGCGACGAGCAGCTTGCTCATGCGGCGAACAGCGGCATCGCCGGCTCGGGGAGGGCGAGGCCGGCCATCATCTCGCGCAGCTCCTGCCGCGCGGCGACATGCGCCAGCCCCATCTCGCCGAACGCGCGCGAATCGAGCATGGTGAGGCCCTGGGGGAAGAGCTCGCGGTAGATGACGCGCTCGCTGAGGCCGGGGATCACGCGGAAGCCGACGCGCTTGGAGAGCTGGTCGATCGCCTCCGACACGCGGCGCATGTTGCGGGCCTCGATGTGCTGGAGGCGGTTGCGCAGCACCACCCAGTCGATGGTGGCGCCGTCCGCCTTGGCGCGGGTCTTGCGCGCTTCCCAGATCAGCTCGGAGTAGAAGCTGGGGCGGGTGACCTTGAACGTGTCGGGGTCGACCTGGCCGATCAGGTCGAAATCGACGAAGCTGTCGTTCATCGGTGTGACCAGCGTATCGGCGTTGGTCGCCGCCATGCGGGCGAAGCGATCGTCGCGGCCCGGCGTGTCGATCACCAGGAAGTCGGCGTCCGCTCCCAATCGTTCGAGCGCCTGCTGGAACTTGACCAGGCTTTCGCCGTCGTGGGTCTCGTGGACCGGGATCGGCAGGTCCTGGCCGGTGCGGCGGATGGTCGCGGCGCGATTGTCCAGATAGCGGCCGAGCGTGCGCTGGCGATGGTCGAGATCGAACGCGGCGACCCGCGCGCCGCGCGCAGCAAGCGCGATCGCGGTATGGACCGCGGTCGTCGACTTGCCCGTCCCGCCCTTTTCGTTGGCGAAGACGATGACGTGTACTCCAGAACCGTCCGCCAAGACGCCTGATTCCCCTGCTTGATCGCCGTCGGCACCCCCCATAGAAGGCCGCGCTTTCTCAGCGCTTTATCGAAGGGCCAAACTCCGTGCAAACCATCCGTCGCGTCGCCGATCTTCGGACCGAGATCGCCGCCTGGCGCGACGCCGGCGAGCGGGTCGCGCTGGTGCCGACGATGGGCGCGCTCCACGCCGGCCATATGGCGCTGGTCGCCGAGGCGAAGCGGCTGGCGAAGCGGGTGGTGGTGTCGATCTTCGTCAATCCGAAGCAGTTCGGGCCGAACGAGGATCTCGACAAATATCCCCGCCGCGAGGCGGCCGACGCGCGGATGCTGGGCGATGCCGGGGTCGACCTGTTGTGGATGCCGACCGTGGAGGAGATGTATCCGGCGGGCTTCGCCACCAACGTGTCGGTCGCGGGGGTGAGCGAAGGGCTCGACGGCGCCGCGCGGCCTGGTCACTTCGACGGGGTGGCGACGGTGGTGAGCAAGCTGTTCAATCAGGTCCGGCCCGATTTCGCGCTGTTCGGGGAGAAGGATTTCCAGCAGCTCGCGGTGATCCGGCGGATGGTGGCCGATCTCGACATGGGGCTGGAGATCGTCGGCGTGCCGACCCAGCGCGACGACGATGGGTTGGCGCTCTCGTCGCGCAACGCCTACCTCGCGCCCGAGGATCGCGCCGCGGCGGTCGCGCTGCCGCGCGCTCTGGGGGCGGCGGCCAGGGCGATCGGCGAGGGCGGTGATGCCACGGCGGCATTGGCGCAGGCGCGCGAGGCGCTGAGCGCGGCGGGCTTCGCGATCGACTATGTCGCGCTGGTCGATGCCGAGACATTGGGCGAGCCCGATCCGGCCCGGCCGATGCGGCTGCTGGCGGCGGCGCGGATCGGGGGCACGCGCCTCATCGACAATGTCGCGGTCGTGGTGAACGGACAGGGTTAACCCCGTTAACCATTTGGTGACGCCGCCGGTTGCAGAACCCCTGGTCGGAGAGAAAGACCAAGGGGAGCAATCATGGGTCAGAGTCTCACGAGTGCGAATTTCCTGATCGAGAGCCGGCTGGTCCAGGCCGCGCGCGGCAACGTCCGCGCCTGCTTCGAGCTGGGAATGGCCTATTCGAGCGGTTCCGAGGGGGTCGACGTCGACCTGATCGAGGCGCACAAATGGTTCAACCTGGCGGCGATGCAGGGCAACACTCGCGCGCAGGAGTGCCGCGCCGAGATCGCCGAGGACATGACCGCGCGCGAAGTCGCCGAGGCGCAGAAGGCGGCGCGGGCGTGGCTGCAGCTGACGACGCGGCTGGCGGCCTGATTCCCTGCTCGTGCTCCTGCGAAGGCAGGAGCCGTGGCCGCTGACGTGTCGCTTGAGGCCAAGGCTCCTGCCTTCGCAGGAGCACTGGACTCTACTTCTTCTTGGCGGCCTTCTTGGCGGGAGCCTTCTTCGCCGGTTTCTTGCCCTTCCTCGCCGGCGCCGCGGCGGCGCGGGCGTCGATGAGCTGGGCGGCTTCCTCAAGCGTCAGCTGGTCCTTGTCGACCGACTTGGGCAGCGTCGCGTTGGTGGTGCCGTCGGTGACATAGGCGCCGTAGCGGCCGTCCATCAGCTTGATCTCCGCCTCGGTGCGCGGATGCTTGCCCAGCACCTTGAGCGGCTCGCGGGCGGCGCCGCGTGCGGGTCGGCCGCCGTTCGCCGCCGCCTCCGCCAGCTTGACCACCGCCGCGTTCATGCCGGTCTCGAACACCTCGGCGGTCGATGACAGGCGGGCGTATTTGCCGTCGTGGGCGAGATAGGGGCCGTAGCGGCCGATCGACGCCGTGATCGGGTTGCCGGTCTCGGGATGGTTCCCGATCGTGCGCGGCAGCGACAGGAGCTTCAGCGCCATTTCGAGCTCGACCGGCTCGGGGACATCCTTGGGGATGGAGGCGCGCTTGGCATCCTTGCCCTCGCCGAGCTGGAGATAAGGGCCGAACCGTCCGGCGCGGCGTGACACCTCCAACCCGGTCTCTGGATCGGTGCCGAGGTTGTCGGGGCCGCTGTCCTCGCCCGACGCGCCGCCCGGCTGGGCGAAGCGGCGGGTGTATTTGCACTCGGGATAGTTGGAGCAGGCGACGAAGGCGCCGAACCGCCCGCCGCGCAGCGACAGGCGGCCCACGCCGCAATTGGGGCAGAGGCGCGGATCGCTGCCGTCAGCCTTGGCCGGGAAGAGATAAGGCTCGAGGAATTCGTCGAGCGCGGCGGTGATCTCGCTCGGCTGGCGCTCCTTCACTTCCTCGGTACGCGGCTTGAAGTCGCGCCAGAAGGCGTCGAGCACCGCCTGCCACTCGGCGCGACCGCCCGAGATGTCGTCGAGCTCCTCCTCCAGGCCGGCGGTGAAGTCGTAGCTCACGTATTTCTCGAAGAAGCGTTCGAGGAAGGCCGTCAGCAGCCGGCCCGATTCCTCGGCATAGAAGCGGTTCTTCTCAACGCGGACATAGGCGCGGTCCTTGAGGACCTGGATGATCGACGCGTAGGTCGAGGGACGGCCGATGCCGAGCTCCTCCAGCCTTTTTACCAGCGACGCCTCCGAGAAGCGGGGCGGCGGCTGGGTGAAATGCTGCTCGGCGGTGACGCCGGTCTTGGCCGGCGCGTCGCCCGTGCGGAGCAGGGGGAGGCGGCGCGAATCCTCGTCGTCGCTGTCGTCGCGGCCTTCCTCATAAAGCGCGAGATAGCCGGGGAAGAGCACGACCTGACCGGTCGCACGCAGCACGGTGCGGCCGGTGCCGTCCTCGAGGTCGATGGTGGTGCGCTCCATACGCGCGGACGCCATCTGGCTCGCGAGCGCGCGCTTCCAGATCAGGTCGTAGAGCCGGGCGTGATCGCCGCTGCCGGCCTTGTCGCGGCCGAAGTCGGTCGGGCGGATCGCCTCGTGCGCTTCCTGGGCGTTCTTGGCCTTGGTCTGGTACTGGCGCGGCTTCTCGGGGACGTAATGGCCCGAATAGCGCTCGGTCACCGCCCTGCGCGCGGCGTCGATCGCCGAGCCGTCCATCTGGACGCCGTCGGTCCGCATGTAGGTGATCAGCCCGTCCTCGTAGAGCGCCTGGGCGATGCGCATGGTGTGGCTCGCCGAGAAGCCCAATTTGCGCGCCGCCTCCTGCTGCAGGGTCGAGGTGGTGAACGGCGGCGGCGGGTTGCGGGTCGCCGGCTTGGTCTCGACGCTGGCGACGGTGAAGCGGCCGGCCTCGACATCGGCCCTGGCGCGCTCGGCGGTGCCCTGGTCGCCGATCGCCAGGCGGTCGAGCTTGTTGCCCTCCCAGGTGGTGAGGCGGGCGGTGAAGGCGGTGCCGTCGTGCTCGAACGCTGCCTCGACCGACCAATATTCCTGGGCGCGGAACGCCTCGATCTCGCGGTCGCGGTCGACGATCAGGCGGAGCGCGACCGACTGGACGCGGCCGGCCGACTTGGCGCCGGGCAGCTTGCGCCACAGCACCGGCGACAGGGTGAAGCCGACGAGGTAATCGAGCGCGCGGCGGGCGCGATAGGCGTCGATCAGGTCGATATCGAGATCGCGCGGATGCTCCATCGCGGTCAGGATCGCCGGCTTGGTGATCGCGTTGAAGGTGACGCGCTCGACCTCCTTGGGCAGCGCCTTGCGGTTCCTGAGCACCTCGCGGACGTGCCAGCTGATCGCCTCGCCCTCGCGGTCGGGGTCGGTGGCGAGGATCAGCCGGTCGGCCTTCTTGGCCTCGTCGGCGATCGCCTTCAGCTGCTTGGTCTTGTCGGCGTAGGTCTCCCACTCCATGGCGAAGCCCTGGTCGGGATCGACCGAGCCGTCCTTGGCCGGCAGGTCGCGGACATGGCCGTAGGATGCGAGGACGCGATAGTCCTTGCCGAGGTATTTCTCGATGGTTTTGGCCTTGGCGGGCGATTCGACGATGACGAGCTGCATGGGCTTCTGTTCGTGTCCCTTACGTGTACGCGCGAGGGTGGAGAGGCTCGGCGGGAGGCGTCAAGCGGGGAGCGTCAGGTGAGGGCGGCGCGTCGTTCCGTCAAGCCGGGCGGTTTCGGAACCGGGGGAGAATGATGCGGGGTTTGATGATCGTCGCGGCGTTGCTCGGCGCCCAGGCGGGCGAAAGGCTGGTCTGGCCGAAGGCGGACGGGTTCGTCGTCGCGCACCAGCAGGACAACGGCCGCACGAGCATCGAGGAGCAGGTGCCGAAGGGGGAGACCGTGGAGCAGTGGACGCGGATGATCACGACGCTCACCTTCGCCGGTCCGCTCGACCCCGCAGGATTCGCCGACCGCATGGCCGGCCTGTGGAGCCAGAGCTGCCCCGGGGCGAAGGCGGGTGCGCCGGTCTCCGGTGCGCGCGGCGTGGATATCCGGATTGACTGCCCGCTGAATCCGCAGACCGGCAAGCCGGAGACGATGTTCCAGCGGAGCGTTGCCGGCGAGAGCAAGCTCTATGTTCTTCAGGTCGCCTTCCGTTTGACACCGACGAAGGACCAGGCGGCCTGGGCCATGGCGCAGCTGGATCGCGCGACCTTGTGCCGCCTCGATTCGGTGGAGGCGGCCTGCCGCTAGAGAGGCCCCTTCAATCCTCCCCGCCAGGGGGAGGTGGCACGCGAAGCGTGACGGAGGGGGAGGAAGCGAACCGTTAGTGAGTTGCGTCCTCCCACTCCGTCAGCCTGCGGCTGACACCTCCCCCTGGCGGGGGAGGATTTGTATGTGTCGATCCGCCCTACAGCGGACGAAGGCTGACTCGGCCGCCGGCGTGACGCTCGAGCCGGCCGGCGAGCTCCAGCTCCAGCAACAGGGTCTGCACGATGCCCGGCGCGAGGCCCGACTGGCGGACCAGCTCGTCGACCGCCACGGGCACCGGGCCCAGCAGCCCCGCGACGGCGCGGCGCTCGGCATCGGTCGGATCCGCGGCGGGGCCGGCATCGAACGGGCGCGACGGCGCGCGCACCGCGCGGGGGTCGATCGGGCGCACCGCTTCCAGGATGTCGGCGGCCGACTGCACCAGCGTGGCGCCCTCGCGGATCAGCAGGTTGCAGCCCTGCGCGCGCGGGTCGAGCGGGGAGCCGGGCACGGCCATCACCTCGCGCCCGACCTCGGCGGCGATGCGGGCGGTGATCAGCGAACCCGAGCGTGGCGCCGCCTCCACTACCACCGTGCCGAGCGCGAGGCCGGCGATGATGCGGTTGCGGGAAGGGAAGTGGCGCGCGAGCGGCTCGGCGCCGGGCGGCTGCTCGGCGATCAGCAGGCCCTGGCGCGCGACCTCCTCCTGAAGCTCGGCATTTTCGGGCGGGAAGGCAATGTCGATGCCGCTGGCGATCACGCCGATCGTGCCGGTGGCGAGGCTCGCCCGGTGCGCGGCGGTGTCGACGCCGCGCGCGAGGCCCGAGACGATCACCGCGCCGGTCTGGCCGAGCTCGGCGGCGAGCCCGCGGGCGAAGCGGCAAGCGGCGGCGGAGGCGTTGCGTGCGCCGACCATCGCGATCACCGTGCGGGCGGCCAGCGCCCGCTCGCCGCGGACGATCAGCGCAGGCGGGGCGTTCTCGAGCTCGGCGAGGAGCGGGGGGTAATCATCGTCGTCGACGAACCAGTAACGGGCGCCGAGCCGCTCGACCGCCGCCATCTCGCGGGCGATCGTGCGCTCGTCGGGCAGCCGTGGCGCTTCGCCGCCGCCGCGGCGGGCGAGGGCCGGCAGCATCTCGATCGCCGCCTCGACCGAGCCGAAGCGGGCGACGAGTTGGCGATAGGTGACCGGGCCGACGCCGGGCGTGCGGATCAGGCGCAGCCTTGCCGCCGCGCTCGCCTCAGCCACGCGCCTCGGTTTTGGTCTTGGATCCGCCGACCCTGGGCTCGGTGCCGGAGAGCAGGCGGTCGATGTTGTCGCGGTGTTTCCACAGCACGATCAGCGCCAGCGCGATCAGCAGGAACACCTCGTCGAAGCGGCCGAACACCGCGGCGCTGACCGGCGCGCTCACCGCCGCCGCCATGCCGGCGACCGAGGAGATGCGCAGCGCCGCGAGCAGCCCGAGCCATACAGCCGCATAGACGAGACCGCATGGCCAGTAGAGCGCGAGCACGATGCCCATCAGCGTCGCCACGCCCTTGCCGCCCTTGAAGCCGAGCCACACAGGGTAGCAATGGCCGACGAAAGCGGCGGCCGCGGCGAGCAGCTCGTCGCCCGGCCAGATCATGTGGACGATCCAGACCGCGGCGAAACCCTTCAGCGCATCGAGCAGCAGCGTCGCCGCGGCGAGGCCCTTGCGGCCGGTGCGCAGCACGTTGGTCGCACCGATGTTGCCCGAGCCGATCTGGCGCAGGTCGCCCGCTCCGGCGAGTCGCGTCAGCACCACGCCGAACGGGATCGAGCCCAGCAGATAGCCGAGCAGCAGCGCGCCGAGCGGCGGTATCCAGACGATTTCCGCGGCCATTGTCCCCTGTTCCCGCGGCGAAGGTAGGGGGCTCCCGTCAGCGGCGCAATAATCCCGATCATCTATTTGATATTTGACGGCGCGGCGACGCTGCGCGAAGCGGCGCGGCGATGAGCGATACCCGTCCCCTGCTGTTCTTCGATTCGGGCGTGGGCGGGCTTTCCGTGCTGGCGCCGACCCGCGCGCTGCTGCCGCGCGCGCCGCTGGTCTATGTCGCGGATTCGGCGGGATTCCCCTATGGGACGCGCAGCGAGAGCGAGATCGCGGCGCGGGTGCCGGCGCTGCTCGGGCGGCTCGCCGAGCGCTACGACCCGCGGCTGATCGTGATCGCGTGCAACACCGCCTCGACGATCGCGCTGGCGGCGGTGCGCGCGGCGCTCGATCTGCCGATCGTCGGCACCGTGCCCGCGATCAAGCCCGCCGCCGCGATGAGCGTGACGCGAGCGATCGGCGTGCTCGGCACCGACGCGACGGTGCGCCAGCCCTATGTCGACGACCTCGCGGCGCGCTTCGCCGCCGATTGCCTGGTGCTGCGCCACGGTTCGGCCGAGCTGGTCGAGCTGGCCGAGGCGAAGCTCAGGGGCGAGACGACCGATCCCGCCGCCTATGCGCGCGTGCTGGACGGTTTGTTCGGCCAGCCGGGCGGCGAGCGCATCGACGTGATCGTCAACGCCTGCACCCATTTCCCGCTGGTCGAGGAGGAGCTGACGGCGGCCGCACCGCGCCCGGTGCGTTTCGTCGACGGAGGGCCGGGAATCGCGCGCCGCATCGCGCATCTGACCGAGGGACAGGATTGGCCCGAGACCGCCGGTGAGGGGTTGGCGGTGTTCACGCGGCTCGACGATCGCGCACGGAGCCTTGCGCCGGCGCTGGCGCGCTATGGACTGGACAGGGTGGCGGAGCTTTAGGGGCGCCCTCGTGACGTACTTCGGTGCTCCTGCGAAAGCAGGAGCCCGGGCCGCAAGCGATCCGCCCGTGATCCATGGCTCCTGCCTTCGCAGGAGCACGATCGAAGTTGTTTCGAGGATGAAGCGTCAGGCCGCCGCTGACGGGGCCGGCGGATCGTTGGGGACCATCAGTCGGGCCAGCTGGGCATAGCGATCGGCAAGTTCGAGATGCAGCCGGCGCGTCATCATGTCGCCGCAGCTCTCCGCCACGGCGCGCTCCTGCGCCTCGCGGCGACGGTAATAGGCCAAGTCCAATCCGTTCGTCATGCTACCACTCCCATCGCGATCAGGGAGAGAGACAACCACTCGCTTGTCGCGGGGCGTGCCGCGCGACTCGACTCGGTTTGTCGCGATGTGGATAACCTAGCATAATCTGCGGGAAAGGTATTGTTCTGAAGCAGGGCGGCCTGGGGCAAATTGTCCGCTGGTCCCTGCGCGCCGGCTGCGGTAGAGGGGCGGGCCATGAACGACGAGAAACTGGGCGCCCGCAAGGTCGATTATTCGCGGGTCTTCACGCAGGCGATCGACCGGCTTCATGCCGAGGGGCGCTACCGTGTGTTCATCGACATCCTGCGCAACAAGGGCATGTTCCCCAACGCGCGCTGCTTCGCCGGACACAATGGGCCGAAGCCGATCACCGTGTGGTGCTCCAACGACTATCTCGCGATGGGCCAGCATCCCAAGGTGATCGCGGCGATGGAGGAAGCGCTGCACGACGTCGGCGCCGGCTCCGGCGGCACGCGCAACATCGGCGGCAACACGCATTACCATATCGATCTCGAGGCCGAGCTCGCCGATCTGCACGGCAAGGAAGGCGCGCTGCTGTTCACCTCGGGCTATGTCTCGAACGAGGCGACGCTGTCGACGCTGGCCAAGGTGCTGCCGGGCTGCATCATCTATTCGGACGAGCTCAACCACGCCTCGATGATCGCCGGCATCCGCAATTCGGGCTGCGAGAAGCGGGTGTGGCGGCACAACGACCTCGCGCACCTCGAGGAACTGCTCGCCGCCGACGATCCCGAGACGCCCAAGCTGATCGCGTTCGAGAGCGTCTATTCGATGGACGGCGACATCGCGCCGATCGCCGCGATCTGCGACCTCGCCGACCGCTACAATGCGCTGACCTACCTCGACGAGGTCCATGCGGTCGGCATGTACGGCTCGCACGGCGGCGGCATCTCCGAGCGCGACGCGGTGGCGGACCGGGTGACGATCATCGAGGGCACGCTGGGCAAGGCGTTCGGCGTGATGGGGGGCTATATCGCCGCCGACCAGACGATCGTCGACGTGATCCGCAGCTACGCGCCGGGGTTCATCTTCACCACCTCGCTGTCGCCGGTGCTGGTCGCCGGCGCGCTGGCGAGCGTGCGGCACCTCAAGGAGTCGAGCGTCGAGCGCGAAGGGCAGCAGGCGGCCGCCGCGGAGCTGAAGGCGATGATGGCCGAGGTGGGGCTGCCCGTGATGAACTCGGTCACGCACATCGTGCCGCTGATGGTCGGCGATCCGGTCAAGGCCAAGCGGATCAGCGACATTCTGCTCGCCGAGTATGGGGTGTACGTCCAGCCGATCAACTATCCGACCGTGCCGCGGGGGACGGAGCGGCTGCGCTTCACTCCTGGTCCGACGCACGACACGGCGATGATGCGCGAGCTGGTCGATGCGCTGGTGGAGATCTGGGGACGGCTGGAGTTGCGGCTGGCGGCTTAGGCTCTTTCCGATCCTCCCCCGCCAGGGGGAGGTGGCACGCGAAGCGTGACGGAGGGGGCGGAAGCACGCCGATAGTTTGTCGCCGACCTCCCCCTCCGTCAGTCCCCGCCTTCGCGGGGACTGACACCTCCCCCTGGCGGGGGAGGATTAGGGATTTCAGGCGGCGATCGCGCTTTCACTCACTGCCGAAGCGATCGCCCGCGCTACCGCGGCGTGGGTGGCCGCGAGGGCGTCGGAACTCGCCGTGCTGCCGCTGAGATAGGACGTCACCAGGATCGGCGGCCGCCCGTTCGGCAACAGCAGGCCGATGTCGTTGTTGCTGCCGCGCTGGCCGGTGCCGGTCTTGTCGGCGACGCGCCAGCCGCGCGGGACGCCGGCGCGCAGGCGCGTCGCGCCGGTGCGGCTCGCCAGCATCCAGCCCGTCAGCGTGCGGCGCGAGGCGGGCGTCAGCACGCGGCCGAGCGTCAAGGCGCGAAGCGAATGCAGCATCGCCAGCGGGCTGGTGGTGTCACGCGGGTCGCCCGAAATCGCCTCGTTGAGGATCGGTTCGTAGCGGTCGATCCTGGTCACTTCGTCGCCGAGCGCGCGCACGAAGCGCGTCAGGCCGGCCGGACCGCCGATCACCGGCAGCAGCAGGTTGGCAGCGGCATTGTCGCTGGTGGTCATCGTCGCGTGGCAGAGCTCGGCGAGCGTCATCGCGCGGCCGACGTTCCGCTCGGTCACCGGCGAGTTGCCGAGGATGTCGGCGCGCCGCACCGTCAGCGTCCGGCTCATCTTGAGCCGCCCGGAGTCGGCCGCGTGGAGTACCGCGCCGCTCAAAAGAAATTTGAAGGTGCTGCACAGCGCGAAACGCTCGTCACCGCGATGGGCGAAACGGCGGCCGCTGTGGGTGTCGAGCACCGCCAGGCCCAGCCGGCCACCGGTCCGGCGCTCGATTCCGCGGATCGTTTCGGCGAAGGATCGTCCGCCGAAATCGGCGGTCTTCTGGGCTTGTCCCAATCGAACGTCGATCAGTGTGATCGCCGCAAGCCCGCTCATTCCCAACAGCATCTCCCGCCGGTCCATCGTCCTCGTCTCCCTTGTCGATGCGGCAAGGATGTCGGCTGGCCGGCGGGCGCACAAACGATCATAACTCGGCCCAGCCACTCGAAAAATTGGGGTCTGTGAATGGATCGCTCCCAGCTGCCGCTCAATGCTCTACGCGCCTTCGAGGCGGCGGCGCGGCATTTGAGCCTCACCCGCGCCGGGCTGGAACTGTGCGTCAGCCAGGCGGCGGTCAGCCATCAGGTCAACCGGCTGGAGGACGTGCTGGGCGTGCAGCTCTTCCACCGCCTGCCGCGCGGGCTCGCGCTCACCGACGAGGGGGCGGCGCTGGTGCCGGTGCTGGCCGAGAGCTTCGACCGTATCTCGGCGCTGCTCGACCGCTATGCCGGCGGGCGGCTGCGTGAGGTGCTGACGGTGGGGGTGGTCGGCACCTTCGCGACCGGCTGGCTGCTGCCGCGCCTCGCCGAGTTCAACGCCGCGCACCCCTTCGTCGACCTGCGCATCCGCACCAACAACAATCGCGTCGACCTGGCGGGGGAGGGGCTCGATTACGCGATCCGCTTCGGCGACGGCGCCTGGCACGGGGTCGAGGCCGATCCGCTGATGGCGGCGCCGCTGACGCCACTCTGCGCGCCGGCGATGGCGGAGCGAATCGCGCGAGTGGAGGATCTCGCGGGCGAGGTGCTGCTGCGCTCCTACCGGCCCGACGAGTGGTCGCGCTGGTTCGACGCGGCCGGCGTGCCCTGTCCCACGCTGCACGGGCCGGTGTTCGATTCGTCGGTGACGACCGCCGCCGCGGCGATGGCGGGGAGTGGCATCGCGCTGCTGCCGGCGGCGATGTTCGCACCGGCGCTCGATCGCGGCGACCTGGTGCGGCCGTTCGCGCTGGAGGTGGAGACCGGCCGCTATTGGCTGACGCGGCTCAAGACCCGCGCTCCCGATGCGGCGATGCACGCGTTCCGCGACTGGCTGCTCATGTCGGTTAATCCGACGGGCTGAGTCGCCCGCGGCGTCTGTTTTCGCGAAAATACGGATCATCGGTGCCACCGGAACGGCGAGCCGAAATTGCGACGTCATGACGTAGAATTTATGCTGCATCGCAGCGACGGGAGGTATCCGTTATGAGTGCAAAACCGGTTCGTAAGGCTGTGTTCCCCGTGGGTGGCCTCGGCACCCGCTTCCTTCCAGCAACCAAGGCTATCCCCAAGGAAATGCTGCCGATCGTCGATCGGCCGCTGATCCAATATGCCGTCGACGAAGCGATCGAGGCGGGGATCGAGCAGATGATCTTCGTCACCGGCCGCGGCAAGGCGGCGATCGAGGATCACTTCGACATCGCCTTCGAGCTCGAGACGACGATGAGCGGGCGCGGCAAGTCGCTCGACATCCTGGGGCCGACGCGCCTCCGGCCGGGCGCGGTCACCTATGTCCGCCAGCAGGAGCCGTTGGGGCTCGGCCATGCGGTGTGGTGCGCGCGCGACGTGGTGGGCGACGAGCCGTTCGCCGTCCTCCTCGCCGACGATTTCATGGTCGGCAAACCGGGCTGCCTCAAGCAGATGATCGACGCCTACAACCGCGTCGGCGGCAACGTGATCTGCGCCGAGGTGGTCCCTGACGAGCATACGCACCGCTACGGCATCATCACGCCGGGCGCGGCCGACGGTCCGCTGACCGAGGTGAAGGGGCTGGTCGAGAAGCCGGCTCCGGGCACGGCGCCGTCGAACCTGTCGGTGATCGGCCGCTACATCCTCCAGCCCGAGGTGATGGGGATCCTCTCCGGCCAGGAGAAGGGCGCGGGCGGCGAGATCCAGCTCACCGACGCGATGGCGCGGATGATCGGCGACCAGCCGTTCCATGGCCTGACCTTCGCCGGCACGCGGTATGACTGTGGGGACAAGGTCGGCTTTCTCCACGCCAACATGGCGATGGCGCTGTCGCGCGACGAGATGGCGGACGATGTCGAGCTGATCATGAACGAATTGCTCGAAGCACGGGTCGAGCCGCGTCGCGCGGCATAATTCAAACCATATATTAGAGGAGATTCACGATGCGGATCGTGATGATCGGGTCGGGTTACGTCGGCCTGGTGTCGGGCGCCTGCCTGGCGGATTTCGGGCATCAGGTCGTCTGCGTCGACAAGGACGCGGGCAAGGTTGCGCGGCTCAAGGGCGGCGAGATCCCGATCTATGAGCCCGGGCTCGACGAGCTGGTCGAGCGCAACGTCGCGGCGGGGCGCCTGTCCTTCTCGACCGAACTGGCGGAGCCGGTCGAGCAGGCCGATGTCGTGTTCATCGCGGTCGGCACGCCGGCGCGGCGCGGCGACGGCCATGCCGACCTCTCCTATGTCTATGCCGCGGCCGCCGAGATGGCGCCGTCGCTCCGCGGCTTCACCGTGGTGGTGACCAAGTCGACCGTGCCGGTCGGTACCGGCGACGAGGTCGAGCGCATCCTGCGCGAGCACAACCCCGATGCCGAGGTCGCCGTCGCCTCCAACCCCGAGTTCCTGCGCGAGGGCGCGGCGATCCAGGACTTCAAGCGTCCCGACCGCATCGTCATCGGCATCGAGGACGATCGCGCGCGGCCGGTGATGGAGGAAGTCTATCGCCCGCTCTACCTCAACCATTCGCCGATCCTGTTCACCGGCCGGCGGACGAGCGAGCTAATCAAATATGCCGCCAACGCCTTCCTCGCGATGAAGATCACCTTCATCAACGAGGTCGCCGATTTGTGCGAGCAGGTCGGTGCCGATGTGCAGCAGGTGGCGCGCGGCATCGGTCTCGACAACCGCATCGGGTCCAAGTTCCTCCACGCCGGGCCGGGCTATGGCGGCTCGTGCTTCCCCAAGGATACGCTGGCGCTGGTCAAGACCGCCGAGGACGCCGGCACGCCGATCCGGCTGGTCGAGGCGACGGTGGCGGTCAACGACACGCGCAAGCGCGCGATGGGGCGCAAGGTGATCGCCGCCTGCGGCGGATCGGTGCGCGGGCGCAAGGTCGCGGTGCTGGGACTCACCTTCAAGCCCAATACCGACGACATGCGCGATGCGCCGAGCCTCGCGGTCATCCAGGCGCTCGAGGACGGCGGCGCGCAGGTCTGCGCCTTCGATCCCGAGGGCATGGCGGCGGCGCGGCCGCTGCTGCCGGGCACCGAGTTCGCCAACTCGCCCTATGAGGCGGCGAAGGATGCGGTGGCGCTGGTGATCGTCACCGAATGGGATGCGTTCCGCGCGCTCGACCTCCAGAAGCTGCGCGGCGTGATGGCGGGCGACGTGCTCGTCGACCTGCGCAACATCTATCGGCCGGAAGCGGTGACGGCCGCGGGCTTCACCTACACCGGCATCGGCCGGGCGGTGCAGCCGATCGCGGAGGAGCTCAGCGTGGCCGCGGAATGACCGCGGCCATTGCTATTATATCGTTACGCAGATGATAGCCGTAACGAAACAACTCATCGCAAAATTGTAAAATATTGTAAAATATTAACCAGTAAGCGGTTACATCCCTCGCGGGCGGACTCGACCGATCCGCCAGCAGCGGGGGATTTAACATGCGAAGCTACGTCCTGTGCTCGCTTGCGAGCACTCTCTCTCTTTGCGCGCTCGCCGGATGTGCCGGCGACGGCGATTCGACCACCACGACTGCGGCGGCCAAGACCGAAGGTCTGGTCGTCATCAACGAGCCGGTGACACCGGTTGCCACCACCGAGCCGACCGCCTCGGCGCCGACCGCGGCATCGACGCTGTCGGCGACGAGCGTGTCGACTACCAACGCCTTCGCGACCTTCGATTTCGCGAACGGCACCAGCCTGCCGGCCAAGGCGACCCTTTCGCTCGGATCCGCGGTATTCCGTCCGGGCGCAAGCGTGGCGAACGTGCCCGTCACGCTCGACCGGCCGACGCCCAACACGGTGATCGCGCGCGTCACCACCGTCAACGGATCGGGTACGACCAAGGCGGTCGCCGGCACCAACTATCGCACCGTCGACACCGTCGTGGTATTTCGGCCGGGCGATCCGCTGCGTCAGACCATCAGCGTGCCGATCGTGTCGGCGACCGCCGGTCAGCAATTCGCGGTGAAACTACGTGAGGCACCGTGGGGCGCGAATCAGGGTACGTCCTGGGTGAGCGTCACCGCGAGCTCGTCCGCCGTGGCGACGGCGTCTGCGACCACCGGCTTCCGCGCGCCGCGCACCTTCAAGGCGACCGGCACGCTGCAATATGAGATGAGCAGGGCGAAGATGTGGTGGACCGACACCGGCCATGACGATGCCTGGTCGACCCAGCTCCCGAACGGACGCGCGCAGCCGGCCAATGGCGAGACCGGCCTGTACCTCGATGGGTGGGTCTATCGGGACAAGGACATCGAGGCGCCGCTGCGCTACACCTGGAACGGCCTGGTGATGCACACGCAGAAGCTGAAGTCGCCGATCAGCTACAACGGCAAGAGCTACTATTACGGCTCGGTGGTGCTGAGCGGCCACAACACGCCGTCGACCCAGATCGGCTATGGCCAATATGAGTGGGTGGCGAAGATGCCGAGCCGTCGCGGTGCCTGGCCGGCGTTCTGGTTGATCTCCACCTCGGGCTGGCCGCCCGAGATCGATGTGTTCGAAGGCTTCGGCTACGAGAGCTATTGGGATTTCGACCGCTACATCGCGTCGACGATCCACGGCGGCGCCAATGCCGTGCGGACGTTCCAGCGCGGCTCGGTGATCCAGGCGGAGGCGGCCTATGGGCTGTCCGGCTTCTCGCAGGGCTTCCACAGCTATGCGGTCGACATCCAGCCCGACTATATCACCTGGTTCGTCGACGGGGTGGAGACCTATCAGAGCGTCAACCCGTTCAAGGGTTTCCGCTGGTATCCGATCATGGACGTCGCGGTGAAGACGACCAGCGCCTACGACGACGGCTCGGGCGACATGGTAGTCAAGGGCTTCCGCGCCTGGTCATCGTCCTGAGCGGAAGCGGTCCGACTCGCCGGCACCGTCTCGCGTCAGCGCGGGGTGCCGGCGAGCGGCGGCGGAAAGCCCGGCACGTCGAACCTGGGGACGGTCAGCGCCACGTCGGTCGGCAGGGCCGCGGTCGCTCCCGTCCTCAGGAAATCATAGATGGCCTGCTTCGCCGCCGGGTTTTTGCGCAGCTGGTAGAAGGTGCCGTCATGCCCGGCGCGATGCACCAGGATCGCATGGCCGTTTGGGAAATAGGGCAGCAGGCCGAGCGTGTTCTCGACCGGGGTCGAAGTGTCCCAGTCGCCATGGACGAAGACGATCGGAACCGGAGTCACGATCGGTCGCCGGACGGCGTCGCCCATGTCCGGCGTCGGCCAGTCGGTGGCCGAGGCGAAGTTCGCTTCGTAGTTCCAGCTGCCGATCAGGCCGACGGCGGGGTCGGTCCGCAGCAGATAATCGCGATCGGGCGTCGCCCCCAGGCTGCTGTCGACCAGCGGCCCGATCAGCTTCACCGGGCCGGCGCGCCGGTCGTCGATCGTCTCGCGCGCCCAGTCGTCGTAATGGCCATGGTAGAGCGACAGAATGAAGGCGGGCCAATGCGCCGCGTCGTCGGTGTGGGATAGGAGCGCGAGCTGCAGATCCTCGGCGCCGAGCACTACCGTCTGCGGCCGGCCGTGGTCGTCGTTTACGGTCGCGCGCACGGGCCCGGCGGCGAAGCGCCGGTGCAGCGCCTGGATCGCCCCCATCAGCCCGCCCTCCGGCAGCCAGGGCGCCAGGCCCGGATCGCGGTCGGCGTCGTAGGCGATCCGCTGAAGCGCGGCGAACACGTGCGACGGCATGTCAAACCCGTCGTTCAGCGGTTCGACTGACGACAGCACGGCCCGGGCCACGCCCTCGGGGTGGAAGCGGATCACCGCCAGCGCCCATTGCGAGCCGAAGCTGCCGCCGAACAGGCTGACCTTGTCATAGCCGAGCGCGCGCCGCAGATCGTCGACGTCGGTCGCGAACGCCTCGATCGTATAGCCCGACAGGTCCTTGTCGGGATTGTGCGCGACCGCGCGCCGGGCCAGCGCCTGCATCGCCAGCGCATCGGCCCGTACGGAGGCCGGCCGGTCGAGGGGAACGGCGTCGGCCGTCTCCTCGAGCATCTCGCCGCGCCGGGTGTAGCCGCGCTGCTCGACCACCACCAGGTCGCCGACGGCGCCAAAGGTCAGCCACGAGCGCAGGCGGCTGCGCGACGCCTCGTCGGTATCGGTGAAGGCACCGAGCACGCTCAGCCCCGGACCGCCGGGAAGCCAGAAGACCGGCGGCGCGCCGGTCGGTTGCGGCGCCCTGATGCGCGCGAAGCCGATGCCGATCCGGCGGCTCGTTGGCTTGCTGCGGTTCTCGGGCACGTAGAGGGTGCCGATCTCGTACGACAGCGTCTCGCCGGTCGGGAGCGTGACGGTATGCGGCTCGATCACGATGCGGTCGGCTGGCGCCTCCGCACGCGCCGGAGCCGCCTGGACGGCGAGCGGAACGAGTGCCCAGGCCAGCATTCGCATCATCGATTGCATGGACGCTCCCCGAAACAGCTTGCGTAGGGGAAGCTTCCGGAGATACATCTTCATGTCAAGATACTTTATATGAAGATTACGTCATGCCCGAACCGACAACGCCGCCTCACCCGGACGAGGACATCGTCGACCAGTTGTTGCGCGACTGGGCGCGCGAGCGGCCGGAGCTGGACACGTCGGCGATGGCGGTGGTCGGGCGCCTGTTGCACCTGGGGGCGCTGCTGCAGTCTCGTGCCGGCAGGCATCTGCAGGATCACGGCCTCAGCTACACCGAGCTCGACGTGCTCGCCACGCTGCGGCGATCGGGCGCGCCCTATCAGCTGAGTCCGACCGCGTTGCGGAAATCGGTCCTGCTCACCTCCGGTGCGATGACGGCGTGCCTCAACCGGCTGGAGCGGCGCGGGCTGATCGGTCGCGAGCCCGACGCCGCGGATCGCCGGTTGCTGATGGCGCGGCTGACCGGCGAAGGTCTGCGCCTGGTCGAGGACGCGATCGTCTCCCATTTCACGCAGGCCGATCGGGCGATCCTGGGCCTGGAGCCGGGCGAGCGCGCCGAGCTGGCGCGCCTGCTGCGCAAGTTCAGGCTTCAGCTGCGCGAGCGCTGAGTCCCGTCATCTGCGGCGGCGGCGTAGATCGCGTCGCTCCCGCCCGCCAAGGCGTAGAGGCGCCCGGCCGATTTCACCCATTGGCCGGCAATGTCGAGCCGCCGCTCGACCTGCCATGCCATGGTCGGCAGGAGGAGCGTGCGCAGGCCCAGCAGGGCGAGCGAGCGTGCGGTGAGCGCGAGCCGCCCGAGCGCGCCGGTACGGCGCTTGCGCGCGGCCATGATGTCGGTGATCCCGATCCGCCACATGCGCCTGAGCACCCAGCTCTTGCGGGCGCGTTCGGGGCCGACCGATTCATAGACCACTGCCGACGGCGCCCAGGCGAAGGTGACGCCCGCCACGCGGAGGCGGGTCAGGAAGTCCATGTCCTCGCCGCCGCTCAAGTTGAAGGCGGGGTCGAACCACGGGCGCTCGATCGCCTCCAGCGCCCGCCGCTCGACCAGCAGGTTGTTGGCGGCATAGAGCATGTCGGTCAGGCCCTCGCGGCGCTGCTCGGGGCGGAACACCAATGTCTGCATCGCCCAGCCGGGGGCGTCCTCGACGAATCTCGGCTCGACCGGCCCGGCGACGACGCCGGCGCCGGTGTTCCGCTGGACCAGGATCAGCTGGGCGAGCCATTCGGGACCAGGCCATTCGTCGTCGTCGATCATCGCCAGCCGGCGCATCGTGGGATAGCGCAGCGCCTGCTCGACGATGGCGTTGCGGACATGTGTCAGCCCTGGCTCGGGTACGGTGATGATTGCGATCGGGGCGGGAAAGCCGTTCGCCGCGGCCGCGCCGGCGACCGCGACCCCTTCGCGGCCCACATCGTCATTGTCGGCGACGAGCAGCATCGCATCCTCGATCCCCTTGAGGCGGGCCAGCGTGTCGAGCAGATGGCGCAGCCGCTCCGGCCGGCGGAAGGTTGGGACGGCGATGACGGTGCTCGGCCTGCCCATCGTCACTCGGCGGGGGCTTGCTGGAGCACCGGGCGCGGGCGCACCAGGCGCTGCTCCAGCCGCTTGACGGCGCGGTGGCCGGGCACCTCGATCAGCAGGTAGCTCGCCCAGCAGATGAGCCAGGTCACGACCAGCGTCGCGATCAGGAACGCCCAATCCCAGCCGACGAAGCCATGGCGGTGCGCGACTCCCATGCCGCGCGCGAACACGTCGCGGACCAGCGGGTGCCAGAGGTAGATCGAATAGCTGATCAGCCCGAGGTGGAACGACACCGGATTGGCCAGCGTCGCGCGGGCGAGGCGGCCGTCGTAATAGCCGGCGATCACCAGCAGCGGGAAGCTGATCGCAACGATCACGTCGCCGCCGGGGATCAGGAAGGCAAGGAAGATCACGGCGCAGGCGATGACGAACCCGCGCTCGCCGCCGAGCAGCCGCTCGCACCATGGCTTCTGCGCAATGCGATAGGCGAGCACGCCGAGCGAGAAGCCGGCGACGCAGCGCAGCACCGGCAGGATCGAATCGGCGTCATTGACGTCGAGCGGCCCGCGCGAGCCGTGTCCGAGCGCCGCCACCAGCACCAGCAGCGCGACCGAGCCGATCGCCTGCAGCCATGCCAAGCGCGAGAAGGCGATCAGCGCGATCAGCGGATAGGCGAGATAGGCGACCAGCTCGGTGCTGACCGACCAGCTGTTGCCGGCGAACGCCTGCGTGCCCCAGCCCCAGCTCTGCACCATCAGCAGGTTGGAGACGACATTGGCCGGGGTGAGGGCGACCGGCTGCTCGCCCGAGACGTTGACCAGGACGCGCAGGATGAACACCAGCGCCACCACGAAATGGAGCGGCCACACCCGCGCCATGCGGTTGACGAGGAAATCGCCGTAGCTCGCCCATCCCGGCCGCCTCACCACGCGTTCGTAATAGCCGAGCGAGATGACAAAGCCGCTCAGCACGAAGAACAGGTCGACGCAGAGATAGCCGCGCGAGAACAGCGGCATCGCAAAGGCGGCGAAGGCGGCGTGATGGGGGATATGGTAGAGCAGCACCGCCACCGCCGCGATCCCGCGAAGTCCTGTCAGCGGCGCGATCCTCATGCGGGCATTCCCTGTGCTTGTCCTGATTGTGCGGCGCGGGTCGGCGCCTTGTCGAATGCGGCCGCCATCGCCGCCCACAGCCGCTTGCGGTTGAGATCGGCGTCGAGCGGCAGCCCGCGCGAGAATTGTCCGTCCGGCCAGCGATATTCGGGGTAGGTCGACAGCCAGGAATAGCGGTCGGACAGGCCCCAACTCAGCACCGGCCCGGCCGCGCCGCTGTCGAGCGCGACGTCGAGGAAGGCGCGGCCGACCGCAGCGACGTCGGCGTCGCGCAGGTCGAGGCGGCCCGGGCCGTGACGGTCGGCGATGTCGAATTCGGTGATCCCGATGCCGAGTCCCATGCTGCGCACCTCGGCCAAGAAATCGGCGAACACCCGTTCGGAGAAGCCCTCGCGATAGGGTTTGAGGTGACTCTGGACGCCGAGCGCATCGACGGGCACGCCGCGGGCGAGCAGCCGTTCGAGCAGCTTGAGGGTCGCGTCGCGCCGCGCCGCGCACCGGCGCGAATCATGCTCCAGCCCGAAATCGTTGAGGAACAGCCGGGCCTTGGGATCGGCCTCGCGCGCGGCGTGGAAGGCGATGTCGATATAGCGTTCGCCGAACGCCTGCGCCCACGGGTTCTTGGCGCGCATCCCGTCGGGGCGGCCCTCCTTGGGCTCTACGGCCTCGTTGACCACGTCCCATTCGCCGATCCGCCCGGCGTAGCGGCGCATCGCGGTGTCGATGTAGCCGGTCAGCAGCGCCTCGCGCGCCGGCCCCTTGGCTTGCGCCAGCGCTGCGTCGATCCAGGGCGGGTTGTAGGTGTACCAGACCAGCGTATGCCCCCGCATCGCGAGGCCATGCTCCTCGGCGAAGTCGGCCAGTTTGTCGGCGCCGCTGAAATCGTAGCGGCCCGGCTTGGCCTGGGTGACGTGCCGCTTGAGCTCATATTCGGGGACGATCATCCCCGCCTCGCGCAGCACCGCGGCGACGAAGGGCGGATCCTTGGCGAGCTGGCTCGACTTGATCGCGCAGCCGAAACGCCGGCCGCTGCGCCGCGCCCGTGCGTCAAGGCCCGGGCCTCCGGTGTCGGGCATCGGCGGCACCGACCGCACCGCGCTGGTGGCGAGCGGCATGGCCGTCGCGGCGGCGAAGCCCGCGATGAACACGCGGCGCCTCATATGCGGTAGCCCTTGAAGCGGCTGAGGAAGGCGATCCACCGGTCGGCGGTGCGGCGGTAGAGGCCGTCGGGGATGATGATCTGCAGGAGCACGATCGCCGCGACGTGCGGGCGGAAGGCGCCGTGGCGAAGCGCGTCCAGATAATAGCGGAGCGCCGTGCGGCGGCTGGTCGGCCAGATGCTCTTGGCGGCGTGCCAGCCCATATAGGCCGAATAGGCGCGCGCCGAGATGTGCGGGCGCAGGTCCTTGAGCCAGGTCAGGTTGCCGATGTTCGAGCGGACCTGCGACAGGCGGTTGTCGGTCTGGCGGTCGGCCCACAGCACGGTCGCGCGCGGCGCCATCAGGAAGCGCGCGCCATGGAGCGAGAGGCGCACGGCGAAATCGGTGTCGTCGCCGAAGCGGACGTCCTCGCGGTAGCGCACCGTCCGGGCGAGCCCGCGCGGGAGGGCGAGGCTGCTCGTCTGGATGAAGCCGCGCTCGCACATCAGGTAACGGTCGACGCTCTCGCCGAGGCGGATCTCGCGATAGGGCTTGAGGAAGCGGCGGCCCGAGCCGCGGTCGACGATCACGCGGCTGTAGGCGACGATGTCGTCGCCCTGCGCCAGCAGCGGCAGCAGGTCGGCGAGATGCTCGGGCAGGAACCGGTCGTCCGAATCGAGGAAGGCGACGTAGCGCCCGCGCGCCTCGGTGATGCCGCGGTTGCGCGCGGCGGAGGCGCCGGCATTGTCCTGGACGATGACGTGGAGGCGCGGATCGGGGATCGCCGCGAGCGCCTCGGGCGTGCGGTCGCTCGATCCGTCGTCGACGACGATCACCTCGATATCGCGGACGGTCTGGGCGAGCGCCGATTCCACCGCCTCGATAACGGTCGCGTGGCGGTTGTAGGTCGGCACCACCACCGAGAAGAGCGGCGGCTCCTCCACTTCGGCCGGTCCCAGAGGGCGGACGGCGCGCGCCATTACTTGCCCGCCTGGCCGAAGCGATGGACGAACTGGTTGACGAGCGAGCGGTAGAGCGACTTGGGGAGGTAGGAGCGCAGCAGCTGCCGGGCGAGGATGCGCGGCGGCACCCCGCCGAACAACAGCCCCCGCACCAGCTCGCGGATCGTCGCGATCGGGCGGATCGGCGCCATGTGATAGGCGAGCACGGTCGCGCGGTAGCCGTGGCGGGCGCGGTTGGTGAGCAGGTGGCCGCAACGATCGAGCCAGTCGAGCGAGGTCTCGTAGCCGCGGACGTAGGATGTGCGCCCCATCTCGGTCGCGTCGAGCCAGATCGTCAGCGGCTGCTCGATCATGCGGAAGCGCGCGCCCTCGACCTGAAGGCGGACGCTGAAGTCGAGGTCCTGGCCCTTCTTGAGCGCGGGATCGAAGCGCACCCGCTTGGCGAGGGCGGCGGGCACCACCAGCGTCGAAGTCTGCATGAACTGGTTGGCGCAAAACAGATACTCGCCGACGTCCTCGTCCTCGCGGATGCCGCGGTCGGGGCGGACCCAGTAGCGGTCGACGCCGCGGTCGACCTTCATCTGCGAATAGAGCACGGTGAGCTCGTCGTGCGGCAGCGCGGCCGCCATGATCGAGAGCTTGCCCGGCAGGAACTGGTCGTCCGAATCGAGGAAGGCGACATAGCGCCCGCGCGCTTCCTCGATGCCGCGGTTGCGCGCCGCGCCGCCGCCGGCATTGGCCTGCCGGATGTAGCGGATGCGCGGGTCGCCGAACGCGGCGATCACCGGGGCGGGATCGTCCTTCGACCCGTCGTCGACGACGATGATCTCGAAGTCCTGATAATCCTGGTCGAGCACCGACCGGATCGTCTTCCCGACGATGGCGGCGCGATTGTAGAGCGGGATCACCACCGAGAAAGTGGGCTGGATCGGGTCGTGCATCATGCGCCGTGCACCTTGCTGTATTCCTCGTAACGATGGCCGGTGAGCGCCGCGATCTTGCCGGCGGCGCGATAGACCTGACCGAGCCGGACGATGCGCTTGCCGCGGTCGAGCGTCAGCGCGGCGCCGATCCCGCCGATCACGACCCCGCCGGCGATGCGCGGCGCCTCGGCGGCGGCGGCCTTGAAGCGGCTCGAATGGAAGATATCGATCAGCATGTCGGTCATGCCGATGCGGTAGCCGCGCATCAGCAGCCATTTCGAGGTGATGCGGCTCGCCGGGATCAGCTCGGTGACGCGGGCGTCCTCGGCCCAGGCGAAGCGGGCACCGGCGCGCTGCATCCGGGTGAAGAGCTGCTTGTCCGACCCGCCGGTCAGCGCCATCTGCTCGTTGAAGGGCCGCTCGCCGATCGACCGCAGAGCGTCGGCAGCGATGAGCACGTTGGCGGTGCTGTCGACCAGGGGGACCGGGCCGGAGGTGCCGCGCGACTTGGGCTGGAGCAGCGGATGCGCCTTCGCCCAGGGCGCGACCTCGCCCTCCAGCTCGCGCAGCACCGCGCCGCCGACCACGTCGGCGCCGGTCGCCGCCTGGCAGGCGAGCATCGCCTCGACCCAGCCGGGCTCGGCCGCCTCGTCGTCGTCGAGCATCGCCACGAAGCGGACGCCCGGCAGCGCCAATGCCGCCGCGACCAACGCGTTGCGCGCCTGGGGAATGCCGGGCTCGGCCACCGTCAGCAGGTGGAGCGGCCAGCGATAGCCCTCGGCCCGGAGCATCTCCGCGGCGGCGATGCCCTCGCGGCCCTCGCCGTCGTTGTCGGCGACGACCACGGCCACGTCACGCGCGGTGTCCAGCGCCGCCAGCGAGCGGAGCGTGCGCGTCAGGCCCTGCGGGCGCTTGCGGGTGGCGACGCAGATCGCGACGTCGGTCATGCGGCGGCTCCGGCGAGAGAGTGGGCGGGGCGGGAATGGCGGCGCCAACGGGGGCGCTCGACCGACTTGAACGAGGCGTGGGCGACCGCGATCGCCGACAGGAAGATGATCCAGACCTGCCGGTCCTTGTCGAAGAAGGAGGTCTCGAGCAGGTTCTGGTAGAGCACGAAGCTCCAGATCCCGAAGGCCGAGGACAGCAGCAGCACGTTGTTGCGCGTGGCGCCGGTCAGGAACCAATAGGCCGGCATCACCACGAACGAGAGCAGCAGCAGGATCAGGCCGATCGGGCCGGTGGTGACCAGGATCTCGAGGTAGCCGTTGTGCGAATGCGCGGTGAACAGGTGGAACTGCTGGTTGATGTACTGGCGCGAGGGGGAAAGCTCACCCACCTGCCAGAAGCCGCCGAAGCCGGCGCCCAAATAGGGGTGGTCGGCGAGATAATCGAAATCGACCTTCCAGATCGACACGCGTCCGGTGAAGGAGGTGGGATCGGCGAACAGCCGCTCGATCGTCGGCTGGAAGGCGATGTACAGGCAGAGGAAGGCGACTCCCCCGGCGCCGACCAGCAGCAGCAGCACCGCGCGTTTCGAGATCGAACCGCTGAGCAGGCGATAGACCGAGCTCACCAGCAGGATGACGAAGCACAGCGCGGTCGACGTCTTGCTCTTGGTGCCGATCACGAACACCAGCGCCAGCACGCTCAGCACCGCGTAGTACCATTTGCGCGTCGAGAAGAAGGCATGGGCGCACACCACGAAGGTGAGCGCCATCACCGCGCCGGCGATGTTCTTGTGGAAGAAGAAGCCGCGCCACGCGCCGACCAGCGCCTTGTCGCTCTCGGTCGGCGGGTGGACCGCGTTGGGGGTGAGCGGCAGCGAGATCCAGCAGATGATGAGCGAGGCGATCAGCGCCGCGCGCAGCGTCTCGTAGAGCTTCTGCGGCCCCAGCAGCGCCAGCGACAGGAAGGTGATGTAGATCACGATCACCTGCTGCATCACGCGCTTGAACGAGACGAACGGATCGACGCCCCAGGTGCACGACAACAGGAACCAGGCGAGCATCACCACCAAAGGCCAGAAGGTGAAGCGGTATTTGACCTCGTGCCGGCGGAACAGCTCGATGCCGGTGAGCAGCAGCGCGAAGCCGATGAAGAAGGCCTGCTTGAACCCGTCGGACCCGTCGCTGTTGTTGGCCGCCGCCACCAGCTGCTCCTGCGTGCGCGGCGAGAATGGCTGCTGGCCGATGAAGATCAGCATCAGGAAGACGAAATAGACGACCTGCGCGATCGGCAGCGTCACGCCTTCGCCGGCCGCGTTCGCCGCGGCGGCGGAGCGCGCGATCCGCGACGTAGGCGCCGTGTTCGCCGTCGAGCGACGATACCAGGTCGCGCGCAGGCTCATCGGGCTGCCTCCGCCGCCGCCGGACGCAGGCGGCGCTCGAGCCGGAGGATGCCGAGCATCATCACCAGCTGCGACAGCACCACCCCCGCGACGGTGTAGACCGGCGGCACGGTGAAGGTCAGTGCCAGCACGGCGGCGATGCCGACCAGGCAGCTGCGCACGCTGGTCGCGGCGAGCGGACGGAAGGCGCCGCGCGCCTGGGTCAGCACGCTCATCGGCGACTGCAGGCATTGCACCAGCGTCAGCAGCGAGGAGAGCGCGGCGGCGATCGTCACCGTCGTCACCGACAGCGTGGGGCGGATCAGGATGTGCGGGAAGAACCACAGGATCACCGCGGCGGTGATCGAGGTGGCGAGCCACACCAGCGCGAGCGCGGCCGTGAAGGCCTGCGAGGAGCGCCGCGCCGCCCGCTCGTCGCCATGCGCGACCGCGCGCGCCATGCGCGGCCGTTCGAGCTGGGTGAGCGCGGTGATGCAGACGTTGACCGGACGGAAGAACAGCGCGCCGACCGCGATCGGCGCGAAGGCGGCCGGGCCGGCGAGCGCCGTCACCGCATAGCTGTGGGCGTTGGAGGTCGCCTCGGTGGTGATCACGCCGATCAGCGTCCAGGCCGACTGGCGCTTCCACACCTCGCGATAGTCGCCGAAGGCGCGGACGAGGCCGAGCGGGCGGTGGCGGGCGAGGAAGCGCAGGCCGAACGGCGCCAGCCCGACGAGGCCGGCCGTCGCCAGCACCGCGCCGAACAGCTCGAGCCGCGGACCGAAGGCGAGCGTCCCGGCGACGCCGGCGGTGACCAGCCCGGCATAGACGAAGTCGGAGAAGGCGGCGGTCGCCGGCCGGTGATGGGCATAGGAGGTGGCGCGGCCGAACCAGCGCAACAGCGAGACGACACCCGCCGCCCCGAACGCGGCGGCGGCGAGTGGCCCCGCCATCACCCAGCCGATGCCGGCGCAGATCAGCCCCTGCGCCAGCGACAGCAGCAGGTTGAGCGGGAAGAAGAAGCCATGATCGCCTTCCTCCTCCGACCGCTGGTTGACCGCGATCGCATAGGGCGTCGAGACCAGCGCGTTGGAGAGGCCGTAGCCGAGCTGGATGATCACCAGCAGGAAGGCGAGCGTGCCCACCTCGGTCGCCGACAGCCGGCGCACCGAGACGAGCTGGACGAGCAAATGGCTCGCCGAGACGAAGGCCGAGGACATGCTCGCCAGCCCGAACCGCGCCAGCGTCGCGCGCAGCGGCGTCTTGGTCGGGGGGCTGGCGATGGCCTGGGCCTCAGCCATGGCGATGCTTCCAGATCAGCCACAGCGCATGGGGATTGGTGGTGAGATAGCGCCAGGCGAGGTGGCGCGGGTTGGTCGCCATGCGATGGAGCCATTCGAGCCCCGCGTCCTGCATCCACTGCGGCGCGCGCGGATAGTCGCCGGTGATGTAGTTGAACAGGCCGCCGCAGGTGACGACCCAGCCGGCGCGCAGGCGCTTCTTGTTGCGCACGCAGAACGCCTGCTCGCGCGGCTTGCCGGTGCCGACCCACAGCACGTCGGGCGCGGCCTCGTTGATCGCCTCGATCACGTCGGCCTCTTCCTTGGGCTTCCAGTAGCCGTTGCGGCGGCCGGCGAGCTCGAGGCCCGGCGTCGTCGCGGTGATGCGCTCGGCGCAGGCGGCGTTCACCTCCTCGGTGCCGCCGAGCAAGAAGTAGCGGACCTTATGCGCCGCGGCACCGGGCAGGCTGTCGATGAACATGTCGGTGGTGCTCGACCGGTCGGCGATCGGCGCGGGCGCGAACCAGCGGGAGGCGGCGACGATCACCTGCCCGTCGGCATGGATGAGGTCCGCCTTGGCGAGATCGGCGCGAAAGGCGGGGTCGCTGTCGTTGAGCGACAGCCCATGGCCGTTGCAGTCGAACACCAGCAGCGGCGGCATCCCTGCGCCGATGCGGCGCGGCGCCTCCCGCAGCATCCGGTCGATCAGCGCCTGAAGCGACAGCGTCGACACCGGCACGCCGCCGATGTTGACCGTCTCATGTTGATCTCCGCCGGTTTCGCCACCCCCGTGGCGAGCCCAGTCGAGCGGCGTCGCATATCCCTGCATCGGGCCCACTCCCTCTTGCCGTGAACGTGAAAGGCGGTCAGCTCATCACCGAGCCGGCGATCGGCACGCGGTGGCGGTCGAGGTCGTCGATCGCGCGCCGGATCTCCGACAGCGGCGTCACCCCGCGCCGGGCGACGAGCACCACCGCGTCGAACTTCTCGAGGATGTTGCCGAACGCGGTCGTGCCGCGCGGCCGCTCGGCGAGATAGACGAGCAGGTTGGCCGCGGGCAGGTTCCAGCGGTCCGCCACCTCGGCGAAGGCGCCGCGCTCGACCAATGTGGCGTTGCCGCTCGCCGCCTGGCCGGCCGACATCAGCCACAGCCGCTCGATCGCGGTCGGCATCAGCGGCAGCCGCAGCGCCATGCCGGCGAGCTGCTCGGCGAGGCCGATCTGGTTGGGGAGCCTCAGCAGCCGGTCGAGCGACGGGCGCTCGATATCGGCGTCGACCAGCATGGTCGGCCCGTCCATCTGCGCCATCACCGTGGCGAGGTTGGCGGTGAGGATCGGCGCTTCGTCGCCGCCCTGGAGCGAGAGCAGCGCGAGCTTCAGCCGGCCGTCGATCCCGCCCGATTCGCGCGCGGTGGCGAGCAGTTTCGCGCGCACCTTGCGGACCTTGGCGACATAGGGATCGCCGGGATCGAAGGCGGCGGTGAGCAGCGGATCGACGCGCGTGTCGCCATGCTCCAGCAGCGGCAGGATGGCGGAGCCGGCGGCTTCGTCCCCGGTCGCGGGGGGCGGGGGCGCCCTTTCGGTGATCAGCGGGCTGGCGCCCGCGGTGGAACGCAGTCTCATGCAGCCTCCTGTCGGGGAACGAACCAGCCCTCGGGCGAGCTGGCCTTGGGGGAGAGATCGGTGATGACCTCGACCTCGGTCGCGGCGGCGAGGCCGCCCGCGGTGCGGACGCGCGGGCGCAGGATCTCGCTCAGCACGATCGCGGCGACGCCGGCGAGCATCCCGAGCGCGAGGCCCGCGATCAGGAACAACGGTATGTTCGGCCGCGCCGGGAGCAGCGGCACCGTCGCCTCGTCGAGCATGGTCGCGTTGGGCTGCGAGATCTGGCTCTTGAGCGCCGCCTCGTTGAAGCGCTGGCGGACGGTGTCGTAGGTCTGGCGCGCCGCCTCGACGTCGCGCTGCATGACCATCAGCTGGTCCTGCACGCCCGACATGCGGATCATGCGATCCTCCTGTGCCGCCATCTCCGCGCGCAGCTCGGCCTCGCGCCGGCTGGCGGCGGAGCTGTTCGCGGTCATCGCCGTCGCCTGATTGGCGCGGGCGGCGCTGAGACGCTGCTGCAGCTCGGCGAGCTCGGCCTTGGCGGCGACCATCTGCGGATGGTTGGGACCCAGCGTTTTGGCGAGCTGGGCGACCTTCGCCGAGGAGGTGGCGACCGCCTCCTCGATGTTCTGCACGACCAGCGCGGTCTGGACGTCGGACACGCCGCCCGATCCGGACTTGGAGTGGGCTTGAGCGGCGTCGGCCTGGGCCTGGGTGAGGTAGGCGGAGAGGTTCTTGAGCTTCTCCGCCTCCAGATCCATGCGGTTGACGCCGATGATGTCGTGCGCGCGCTGGAAGTCGGAGAGCCGCTTCTGCGCCAGCTCGTAGCGGCGGCGCACGTCGGCGGTGCGCGCCTCGAACCATTCGGCGAGACCCTTGGCCGCGGCGGCGCGCAGGCCGACCTGCTCGCGCATGTAGATCCGGGCGGCGAGGTTGGCGACGCGGGCGGCGACCTGCGGATCGGGGTCGAGGAACTGGATCTGCAGCACGTTGCTCTGCCGCCCGGTGGTGACGTTGAGCCCGGCGCGCACCCGCGCGGCGGCCTGCTGCAGCCGCGCGTCGGGGGGCAGGTCGGCGGGCGTCGCATCGACGAAGCCGGCGCGCTGCGCGACCTCGTTGGTCACCTTGGCGCTGCGGATGAGATCGACCTGGGTCGCCAGGATCGAATCGACCTCGACCCGGGCGCCCGGCTGCTGCTCATTGTCGGTCGGATCGGTCTGCGACAGATCGAGCAGCAGCGACGAGCTGCCGAGATATTGCCGCGGCATCACGAAGGTGATGGCCGCGACCACCAGGAACACCGCGAGCGCGATCGCCGCGACCAGCTTCCACCGCGCCTTCAGCGCTTCGACGAGATCGGCTGCCCTGACGGTCATAGCCCTGCCACTCCCTGCAGAAGCTCGCGCGCCCGGTTGCTGTCGCTCGTATGAGCGGGCGTGGCGGTCATCCGACCGGTGCCGTTCGCCATCAGCACGAGGAATTGGGGCGCGAGCGAATCTTCGAACTGGAACTCGCCGGTGACCGGCGTATCGCGCAGCGCCGGCCCGATCAGGCCGATTGCGCGGTCAATCGACTCCGGCCGGCTCAGTTGATCGCCGAACAGGTCGGCGGCAGCCGCGGTCATCCGCTCGAACGTGAGCGCGGGCGAGTGCGCCGCCAGTACGCCGGCGAGCGCGACCACGCCGCGCAGCGGGCCTGCCTCGGCCAGCGCGCGCTCGAACAGCGCGTGCGGGCCGGGGGTGAGCTCGCTCCATTCGGCGACCGCATCGGTGAGGCCGCGGCGCGCGTCGGCGAGCGTGACCACCTCATGGTCGGCCGCCTCGGCGATCAGCGCTGCGTGCATCCCGAACAGCCGGGCGTGATAGGGCGAGCCGATCGCGGCCGAGGCGATCGTCTGCGTCGCCTGCTCCTCGAAGGCGATCCCGGCCTGCTTGGCGCACAGTTCGAGCAGTGCGGCGAGGTCGTCGCGCTCGATCGGCGGGGTCGGCTGGGCATAGAGATGGCGGCGCAGCGACGGATGCGCGGCGATCAGCCCGTCGACGTTGGCGGCGATGCCGACCAGCACGACCTGCACCGGCGCCTGGATGTCGGAGAGCAGCTTGAGCAGCGCGGCGACGTCCTGCTTGGTGCGCTCCGACGAGACGCGATCGAACTCGTCGATGATCAGCACCGCGCGCTGCGACAGGTTCTGGACGAACAGATTGCCGAGCTGCTGCACGTCGAGCGGCGCCTGGGTGGCGGCATTCCCGCGCAGCGGCAGCTCGGCGAGGAAGGGGCGGAACAGCGCGTCGACGTCGGCATCGGCGTTGGCCGAGCCGTAGAGCGCGACGCACCCCGCCTCGTCGGCGAGGTCGCCGAACACGCGCGCGAGCGAGGTCTTGCCCGACCCGCGCGCGCCGAAGATCAGCGCGTGCTTGTGCTGGTTGACGACCGCGTCGACCAGCCGCGCCAGCTCGCGCTGCCGGCCGGCGAGGCCGTGGCGGTCGGTGACCGGCACCGCCGTGTTGAACGCCGTGAACACCGCGTTGCGGCGGTAGGCAATCTTCGGCGCCGCCGGCTCGGTCGCCATCGACAGCCGGGGCTCGGGCGCCTCCGGCAGCGGCAGCGGGGGAAAATCGACGGCCTCGGGGATGCGGCGGCCGCTGTCCGCGCCGCCCGCCAATGCCCGAAGCCACCGTTGCAATCGCTTGCTCCAGCTCATGCTCGCATCTCCAAATCAGCGCCGGTGCGGCGCCGGAACGTCGTCAGAACAGCTTTTCGCGAATGATCAGGACGTCCTCTGGCTGCACCGGGTCGTCGAGGCTGATGTCCTCGATCTCCTTCCCGGCGCGGCGCACCTTGATGCGGCGGGTCGAGCCCGCGAGAGTCGGGCCGCCGGCCAATGCCAGCGCCTGGCGGAAGGTCTGGCCGGGCACGTAGTTGAACGCGCCGGCCTGCTGGACCTGGCCGTAGACGTAGACCTTCTCCGCCGGCGGCACGAACAGGATGTCGCCGGGCTTCAGCGTGCGGCCGGCGCCCGCGCTCATGTCGGCGAGCGAGATGCGCACCGGGCCGCTGCCGTCCGCCGGGGTCAGGATCACCGCATTGGCGCCGGTGGCGTTGGCACCGCCGGCCTTCGCCAGCATCGCGGCGACGCTGTAGGAGCGGTCGAGCGGATAGTTGCCCGCCTGCGGCACGTTGCCGAGCACGGTCACGAAGTTGCTGACGAACTGCGAGACCTCGACCGCGACCTGCGGATTGTTGAGATAGCCGCCCTGGCTGTAGCCGGCCGAGATCGCCTCGGCGAGCTGCACCGTGGTCTTGCCCGCCGCGGGGATCGAACCGAGCATCGCCAGGCGCACGGTGCCGTCCGCCTTGACGCGGGTGGTGACCGACAGGTCGGGCTGGCCGTAGATGCTGATCTTGAGCTCGTCGTCGGGGCCGAGCTTGTAGCCGGGGCCCGCCGCGGCGGTAGGCGCGGGCGGAGTGGTGGCGGCAGCGGCGGGCGCCGCTGCCTGCGTCGCCTGCGCAGGGGCCTGGGCGACCTCGGCGGGCGCCTGGGCGGCGGGCGTCTGCGCTACTGCCGGGGCGGCAGCGGCCAGAATCGCGATGGAGGCCATGCAGTGCACGAGCTTGGCCTCCGACCAGGACAATATCCTCATCGTTCAAGACCTCATCGTTATGCCGAGCGTCACGCGGGTGGCGCCGTAGTTGGAAACATCGCTGTTGGTTTCGCGATCGAAGCGGGAGACTCCTCCCTCGAGCGAGAAGCGGTCGTTGAGCTTGCGGCGGAGGACGATGCCGTACTGCTTGACCTGGTCGCGGGTGTAGCTGAACGGGCGGATCGCCGCGTCCTGGCGGAAGTCGCGCCGCGCGAACTCGCCATAGGCGCCGATCGAGGTCAGCTCGCTGAGGCTGACGTCGGCCTGCAGGCGGAAGGCGGTGCGGATGGCGAAGCCGGTCGCGATCAGGCTGTCGTTGACGATCGTCCGCTCGTTAGTCGCGGTGATCTTGACGCGCGGGATCGCGGTGGTGGCGACGCTGAGATCCCAGGCGAGACCCTTGTATTCGCCCACCGCGGCCGAAGTGCTGTCGACGTGCATGTAGCGCACGTCGGTCTTGATCTCGGTCAGCGGCGACACCGACCGTTCGAAGGACACGCCGACCGCGTCGCTGCGGTTCTCGAGCCCGAGTCCCGGCCGATTGGCGGTGACGTGCTCGTAATAAGCGGTGATCGACCCCAGGCTCGGGCGATCGTAGCCGATGCCGCCGCGATAGCGGTTGCTGGTCTGGTCGGCATATTCGAAGCCATCGCCGTTGCGCGTCGTGTCGCGCTGCCAGGCGACCACCGGATAGAGGCCGGGCCGCTTGCAGTCGGCGGACACCCCCAGCGTCGAGAATTTCTGAAGGTTCTCGGTCGCGGAGTTGAGGTCGCCATAGTCGGCGCGCTGCTGGCGATAATTGGCGAGCGGGCTGATCGCGCAGGTGCCGGCGACCAGGAAGCGGCCGCTCCCCTCGATCTCGAACCGCGGCTTGCTGCGCCCGCCGTTCGAGGTGAACCAGTCGTAGCCGGCGAGGCCGCGCAGCGTCAGCCGGCGGATGCCGTTGTCGCGATCGTAGGTGACCTGGACGGTGGGCGTGACGATGATATCGTCGGTCGGATCGGTGGTGCGATCGTCGACGCGATAGATGTTGTCGTCATAGGCCGCCTCCAGCGACGCCTCGATCTGCAGAGGCGGTTTGGGGACGGGCTTGGCGCCGTTGGCCTGGATAGTGTCCTGAACCTGTGGATCGGTCTGGGCATAGGCTGGCGACGCCAGCCCGGCGCCGAACGCCAGACCGACGGCGAGCAGCGCCGATTGCTGCAACGCAGCAACGACACAGGGCCGAGTCCTTTCGTTATCTTTCGCACCTGCGAAAGATTTGCGACCTAAATACTTGTCGCCAGAGCAAAGCACGCGCTCTTGACCTCATTGCAGTGCAGCAATGCGGGTCATGCTATAGTGTTAAGGCTGCCCTGCCCATCGGGCGTAATGCAACTGGTCGCGCTGCCAGCACGGCTTATTGGTTAATCCGGCAGGAGCAGCCGTAAAGGATGAGCGCCAGGCCGCCGATTCACCCGGAAGAGATCAGCGTATCAGCCAGAAGAGAATCGCCCCGAGCGCACCTGCGAAAGCGAGGATGCCGGCCCAGCGGGACACCGCCTGGATCGTCCGCTCCAGCGCGGAATCGTCGGCGTCGAACGCGGACGGCTGCATCGTCCACGGACCCGTATGCGGAAGCCGGGTCGCTTCCCTCGTCTTCGTCAGATGCTCCACCGCGCCGATCCTCGTTGCCGCGGTGGTCTCTGGACGAAAATAGTTAACGCATTCTTGCCGCCGGCCGCCCGATCCGCCGGCGGCGGTCAAATCAATAAGCGTTGCGGTGGACGAGAACCTGGGCCGTGCGGGCCAGGATGCCGACGTCGCGCAGCAGGCTCCAGCCGTGGAGATATTCGAGATCGGCCTTGAGCCGGTTGACGATATCGTGGCGATGTTCGGTCGCGCCGCGGAAGCCGCGGATCTGGGCAAGGCCGGTGATGCCGGGCTTCAGCGCGTGACGATGCCAGTATTGGCGGTCGACGCGCCAGAACAGCTCGTCCCCCGCCTTCGATCCGAGCGCATGGGGGCGCGGGCCGACCAGGCTCATGTCGCCGAGCAGCACGTTGATGAGCTGCGGCAGCTCGTCGATGCTGGTCTTGCGGATGACGCGGCCGACGCGGGTGATGCGGTCGTCGTCGCGCCGGGTCGACTGGGTGCCGTCCGAATCGCTGGTCTCGACGTGCATCGAGCGGAACTTGAGGATGTGGAAGATGCGGTTGCCGCGGCCCATCCGCTCCTGGCGGAAGAAGACGGGGCCGGGCGAGTCGAGCTTGATCAGGATCGCCACCGCGATCATCGCCGGCAACAACACGATCAGCACCGGCACAGTGAGCGCGATGTCGAGCGCGCGCTTCTTGGCGCGATTGGCGAGGTTGAGCGGCCCGCGCGACACCACCACGGTCGGCGTGCCGCCCAGATCGTGGACCGCGAGCGGGCCGAGCTCGCTCATCTCGGGCACGATGATCTCGCCGAGGATGTTGGCGCCCTTCAGCACCTGCGCCCATTCGGCCTTGCGGTCGGGCGTGCAGCTGATCACCACCCGGTCATAGTGCCTCAGGATCGTGCCCAGGCGGTTCAGCATATAGGGGTCGTCGAGGTCGGAGCGCAGCGCCATGGTGCCGGCATCGATGATGTCGCTGCCCAGGCATTCGTCGGGCACCGTGCCACCGTCGACGATCACCAGCTCGGCCTCGAGCTTGTCGCCGCAGGTCCGGCGGACGATGTGGCAGATGAGGAGGCGCTGGCTGATCAGCACCACGACCGTCGAGATCACGCCGATCGACAGCGCGAACCGCGGCAGCCGGCCGGTCACCTTGAGCGAGAACACCGCGAGCAGGAAGATCAGCGCCGTCGCGGCGAACGACAGCAGCGCCGCGCGGCAGCTCTTGGTCGGACTCGTCAGGCAGCGCGGGTTGTAGGCCTGGTTCTGGAAGGCGACGCCGGCATAGACGACCATCCCGCCGAGGAGCGAGGACCAGGCATGGCCGGACACGCTGCCCGGCTGCTCGACCTGCAGGCCCATGGCGAAGCCGACCAGCAGCGCGAGCGCATCGGCGCCGATCAGCATCAGGCACAGCCAGACCTTGGCGCTGCGCCGGGCAGCCGACCCTATCGAAGGGCGACTCGGATATCCTTGGATCGCTAGGTCAATCTTTGACATGCGACACCTATTGTTATTGACGCGAACAGACCCCTTGGGATCGCCCGGCCGCCCGCGATGGTGAATCCGCGCGCAACCGTGCTGCGGCGCAGCAGGACACAGCCGCCGTTTTGGTGCAAGCCATACCCCGGCCGGATTACGCCGATTTGGGACGACCTGTGCCTGGAGAGGGATTCGCCGAGAGCCGGCCGGAGCCGGACGGCGGCCGCGCGGGCCCGCCGATCAGGTCAGCCGATCAGGTCAGCCGATCAGGAACCAGCCGAGTCCGCCGAGCGCGAGGACGAAGACCAGCGGCCCAGCCCAGCGCGAGCCGAACTCGATCAGGCGATTGGCTTCGTCGACCGGAAAGGGCGGGATCTGCGGCTCATGACCGCCGTGGCGGGGGCGATAGGCCTCACCCGCTTCGTGCAGCGGAGCCGCTTGCGCTTTCGGCGAACGGTTCGGCTCGCCCAGGTCTCCAGACATCCCGTCCTATCCACGTTGGGCCGTTGGCTTCTGGCCTCAACGCTTCTTACGGGATAACGGCCGCTATTTCGAGCGAATTGCGTCAGGCGCGCGACAGCGCGGCGCTCCACGCATAGCCGCGGTAAAGCGGGCGGAAGTCGGCAGCCAGGCCGCGGTCGGCAGCGACCGTCCGGACGGCCGATTCGAGCTCCGCGCGCGGCGTCACGTCGAACCTGGCGAGCCAGGCGAACAGCAGCCGGCGCCACGCGGCGGGCAGGCCCTCCTGCTGGCCGAAGTCGACGATCGCGAGTCGTCCGCCCGGTCCCAGCACCTCGGCGCCGCGCGCGATCGTGCCGCGCCAGTCGGGAATCATCGACAGCGTGTAGCTCATGAACACCCGGTCGGGCGCGTCGAAGCCGAACAGCGCCTTGGGATCGAAGCTGGTGGCATCGCCTTGCGCGAGCGTGATCCGCCCGTCCAGCCCCGCGCGGCGGACCGAGGTGCGCGCGGTCTCCAGCATCGCCTCCGAGATGTCGAAGCCATAGAAGCGCGCCTCCGGCCACGCCCGCGCCGCCGCGATCAGGTTGCGCGCGGTGCCGCAGCCGACCTCGATCACGCTGCCGCCGGGCGGCGGCGCCAGCTCGCGGATCAGCCGGTCGCGGCCGAGCAGATAATATTTGCGGGTGAGGTCGTAGACGTGCCGCTGGCTGCGATAGATCGCATCCATATGGCGCGCATGGTCGCGCGCGTCGCCCTCCGCCATCTACTTGAGCACGTAGAGATGGACGCCGCCGTAGATCGCCGACCGGTCGCGCCGCGTGTAGTCGAGCGACTCCTCCGCACGATAATCCCAGCGGTCGAGAAGCTCCTGCGGGATGCGGCCCGGCAGCAGCGACGGCGCGGCGGCGGTGCGGAACAGCACGCGCGCGCCCGGCCGGGCGGTGCGGGTGATCTCGGCCCACAGTGCCGTCAGCTGCGCGTCCGTCATCCAATCCTGCGCGTCGAGCAGGATATAGCGGTCGCGCGACTGGTCGGGCAGCGAGCCGAGATGCTCGGTCATGTTGACATGACGGATCTCGACGCGGTCGACGCGCTCGACCACCGCCGCATAATTCTCGGGCTTGAGATAGGGCGGCAGCGGCGCTTCGGGGGACTTGCCGTAGCCGCGGCCGAACGCCTGCCAGGCGAAATAATTGTCGGCGAGGTCGAAATCGCAGGCGAGCTTCTCCAGCCGCCGCCGGAGCACGGTGCGCATCCCCTCCGGATCGTCGGAGGCGAGCGACTCATATTGCGCCGGCGGGATGCCGAGCCCGAACAGCGAGGCGGGCTGGTCGATCACCCAGCGCACGAACTTCTTGTCGAAGAAGGGGGCGAACTTGGTGCGGAAGATCTCGCGCTGCTCGTCGATCGTGCGGGCCTCGAGCATCACCCTGGGATCGACGCCATAGGCCTTGGCCATCAGGTGCGCGAGGCCGATGAAGCCGCCGAGCAGCCCGCGCTTGTAGAAACCCCGTGCGAAACCCGAGATGCGCCGCCGCCCGATCAGCTCGCGGCCTTCCCAATAGCGCCGCGTCGTCTCGTCGAGATGGGGGCGGACATGGTGCATGTACGCCCGGATGTTCTCCTTCGAATCGGCCTCGCCGAAGAAACGGTGGAACGCCGGATAGTCGGGCAGGTGCTTCGCCGCGGCGAGCTTCAGCTTGTTGAGCGCGATGTGCGCGGTGTTGAGGTCGACCGCGGTGATCGCCTTGGGGTTGGCGGTGAGATAGGAGAGGACGTTGCAGCCGCCGCTGGCGATGGTGACGACATGGCTGTCCGGCTGGATCGCCAGCGCCTCCATGTCGACCTCGGGATCCTCCCAGATCTGGGCATAGACCAGGCCGCGGAAGGCGAAGGTGAAGGCGCGTTCGAGCAGCCCCTGTTTCGAGAGATGCTCATGGCGGTGAACCGCCCCGCGGACGGCGCGGTTGCCCGGCGCCTTGGCTGACAACCCCATGTCTGAACTCGATGCTCCGCTTGGAAAGCCCGTATCTTACGGATTCCATTGGCGCTAGGCCAGCATGGTGTCAGTTTCGTGACGCGCAGCGGCGGCCAGATGCACGATCGGGGTGGCATTCGCGCCCGCGAAGGACTAGGTGGGCGCCACATTCCTTCGCAAAGGACAACCGCCGCCTTCATGCGCATCGCCATTGCCGCGGATCATGCCGCGTTCGCCCTCAAGCAGACGTTGGCCGAATGGCTGAGCGGGGAAGGGCACGATGTGCTCGACCTCGGCACTCAGAGCACGGAAAGCGTCGACTATCCCGACTATGGCTACCGCCTCGCGCGCGCCATCGCCGAGGGTCAGGCCGAGCGCGGCGTCGCGCTGTGCGGGTCGGGCATCGGCATCTCGATCGCGGTCAACCGCGAGCGCGCATGCCGCTGCGCCTTGGTCTCCGAACCCTATTCGGCGGCGCTTGCCCGCCAGCACAACGATGCCAATGTGATCGCGCTCGGCGCGCGGCTGACCGGTATCGACATGGCCAAGGCCTGCGTGACCGCGTTCCTTTCCACCGATTTCCTCGGTGACCGCCACACCCGCCGCGTCGAGAAGCTCGGCGCCCCCGACCTTGACGGAGATGCCCGATGAGCAGCCACGCCCTTTTCAGCGACGTCCAGCCGGACGGTTTCTTCACCCGCAATCTTGCCGACGCCGATCCGGCGGTGTTCGCCGGCGTCGCGCATGAGCTCGACCGCGAGCAGCATCAGATCGAGCTGATCGCCAGCGAGAACATCGTCTCCAGGGCGGTGCTCGAAGCGCAGGGATCGGTGTTCACCAACAAATATGCCGAGGGCTATCCCGGCAAGCGCTATTACCAGGGCTGCCATCCCTCGGACGAGGTCGAGCAGCTGGCGATCGATCGCGTCAAGGCGCTGTTCGGCTGCGACTTCGCCAACGTCCAGCCGCATTCGGGCGCGCAGGCCAACGGCGCGGTGATGCTGGCGCTGACCAAGCCCGGCGACACGATCATGGGCCTCAGCCTCGATTCGGGCGGGCACCTGACTCACGGCGCGCGCGCGGCGATGAGCGGCAAGTGGTTCAACGCCGTCCAGTACGGCGTGACGCCGGACACGCACCTCATCGACTTCGACCAGGTCGAGCGGCTGGCGAAGGAGCACAGGCCGACGCTGATCATCGCCGGCGGCTCGGCCTATCCGCGCCACATCGACTTCGCCCGCTTCCGCGCGATCGCGGACGAGGTCGGCGCCTATTTCATGGTCGACATGGCGCATTTCGCGGGCCTTGTCGCCGGCGGCGTCCATCCCTCGCCGTTCGGCCATGCCCATGTCGTCACCACCACCACGCACAAGACGCTGCGCGGGCCCCGGGGTGGCGCGGTGTTCACCAATGACGAGGCGATCGCCAAGAAGATCAACTCGGCGGTGTTCCCGGGCCTCCAGGGCGGGCCGCTGATGCACGTCATCGCCGCCAAGGCGGTCGCGTTCGGCGAGGCGCTGCGGCCCGAGTTCAAGACCTATGCCGCGGCGGTGGTCGAGAATGCCAAGGTGCTGGCCGCGACGCTGGCCGAGCGCGGCGCCAACCTCGTCTCGGGCGGCACCGACACGCATCTCGCGCTGGTCGACCTGACCCCGCTCGGCGTCACCGGCAAGGATGCCGACGAGGCGCTGGAGCGCGCCGCGATCACCTGCAACAAGAACGGCATCCCCAACGATCCGCTGCCGCCGGTCAAGACCAGCGGCATCCGCGTCGGATCGCCCGCCGGCACCACGCGCGGCTTCGGCCCGGCCGAGTTCCGAGAGATCGGCAACATGGTGGCGGACGTGCTCGACGGCCTCCGCAAGAACGGCGAGGCTGGCGACGCGCAGGTCGAGGCCAATGTCCGCGAACGGGTGCGCGCGCTGTGCGAGCGCTTCCCCATCTATCCTGATGCGTGATGCGCGTGCGCGCGTCCGGCACCAGCCCGCTCCCCCACCCGGCCACCCAAGCAAGCTATCCTAGATGGGTGGCCGGGTGGGGGAGCGGGCTGGTGCCGCTTCTCCGCGAGGAGCAATAAAATGCGCTGCCCGTTCTGCGCCCATGAGAACAGCCAGGTGAAGGACAGCCGCCCTACCGAGGACGGGGCGGCGATCCGGCGGCGGCGGCAGTGCGAGGCGTGCGGCGCGCGCTTCACCACCTTCGAGCGCATCCAGCTGCGCGAGCTCACCGTGCTCAAGAGCGACGAACGCCGCCAGCTGTTCGACCGCGACAAGCTGGTGCGATCGATCACCGTCGCCTGCCGTAAGCGCGGCATCGATTCGGCGCAGATCGAGCAGCTCGTTTCCGGCATCCAGCGCCAGCTCGAGACCCAGGGTGATGGCGAAGTGCCGGCGAGCCGTATCGGCGAGCTGGTGATGGACGGGCTGAAGGCGCTCGATTCGGTCGCCTACATCCGCTTCGCCAGCGTCTACAAGGACTTCCGCGAGGCCAAGGATTTCGAGGAGTTCGCCGGCAACGTCAGCGAGGCGGGGCGGGGGTGAGCGCCGACTTGCTTCCGCCCGCCATCGTCCTGGTCCGTCCGCAGCTTGGTGAGAACATCGGCAAGGCGGCGCGGGCGATGCTCAACTTCGGGCTGACCGAGATGCGCCTGGTCGCCCCGCGCGACGGCTGGCCCAATCCCGCCGCCGGCCCCGCCGCGAGCGGCGCCGACGTGGTGCTCGCAGACGCGCGCGTGTTCGACAGCGTCGCCGAAGCGGTGGCCGACTGTGCGCACGTCTATGCGACGACGGTGCGCAAGCGCGGCGTGACCAAGCCGGTGGTGACGCCGGAAGAGGCCGCACGCTCGATCCGCAGCGAGGCGGGCCGCTCGGCGATTCTGTTCGGCCCCGAGCGGTCGGGACTCGAGACCGATGATGTCGCGCTCGCCCGCACGATCGTGACGGTGCCGATCAACCCCGAGTTCGGCTCGCTCAACCTGGCGCAGGCAGTGATCCTGGTCGCCTATGAATGGTCGAAGGGTGCGGCCCTCAAGAGCCCGCCTGCGGTCGAGCTCGATCCACCGGCGCCGCAGGAGGAACTCGACGGCCTGATCGGACAGCTCGACGCGATGCTTGATCGCTCGGGCTATTTCTACCCGCCCGACCGTGTTCCCGCGACCAAGCGGACGCTGCGTACGTTGCTGACGAAGCCTGCCTGGTCGAGCCAGGAGCTGCGGACCCTGCGCGGCGTGTTGTCGGCGCTCGACGGGAAGAAGCGGCCGCGCATCTGATCGATGATTTTCGTCAGCGAGCAAGCTAACAATATTGCGAATCGGCCAAGTGGGGGTCTTTATGATGCCGTTGAGGTTGCTTGCGCTTGTCGCTCTCGCATCCGTTCCACTGACTGCTCAAGCGCAGGGCCCTGCGCCCGCGACTGAGAAGAAGGACGATCCCGACCGCAAGATCTGCCGGAGGGAGGCTCCTCCGACCGGCAGCATCATGGGTGGCAAGCGCGTCTGTCACACCCGTGCCGAGTGGGATGCGATCGACGCCGCCAATCGCACGAGCGTCGAGCGCATGCAGGACCTTCGCAGCATGTCGACCCGATAGCGGAAATCGTTCAGCGCCGGCCGAACATCGCGAAATCATAGATGATCGACGCCTCGTCAGCCGCTCTTGCGGTTCGGCGATCGCGGCATTCGGCAGGAACTCTTCTCTTTTGTAGGAAACGGCATAGCATGCCCGGATCTATCGGGGGATTCGATAATGTCTTTGCTCGTGTTGGTTGCAGCAATGGCTTTTTCCGCCGCAGCGCCAGGTCAGGGACCTTCCACACCTGCGCCGGACCAGGCAGCAGCTGCAACCGAAAAACCGGCCAAGGAGAAGAAGATCTGTCGGCGCACGCAAGTGACCGGATCCTATTTCTTCGCCCGCGAATGCCATACTCAGGCCGAATGGGACGCAATGACCGAGCGGGCGCAGGAATCCTTCGCGCGGCGTCGGACCGGCCTGCAGGGGCTGGATATGAAATAGCGCGGCCAGGAACCAGGCGCTGATCGTCAGCGCGCGTCGAACTTCTCGAATTCGTAGGCAATCGAGGCCTCGACCAGCCGGTCCCACAGCTCGGCGATCGCGTCCGCCGGCATTCCGGTCGCTTCAGCGGCGGCGCGTGCGTTGGCGATCACCTGGGCCTTTCGCGCCTCGTCGCGCACATGGCTCCGCTCCGGCTTGATGCGCGCGGCGGCGTCCATATAGCCGAAGCGGCGCCTCAGCAGCGCGATCAGCCGCCGGTCGACGTCGTCGACGCCGGCGCGCACCTCCAGCATCGTCGTGCAGTCTTCGGGATCGAGGATCTCTGTCATGGGCGCGGCTGATGGCGGGCGGCGCGGGGTCTGTCCAGCTTGACTTGGCGGGAAAGCGCGGCTAGGCGCGCGCCTTCGCAATCGGCCCCGCATCCCGGTGAAGCGGTGGCCCTGCCTTCCTCCATGGATCAGCAGAGCGGCATACCGGGACGAACGTCGTTAGCAATTGCAAGGATTTACTGATGTCGAAGCGCAACAGCGCCAAGTACAAGCTCGACCGCCGGATGGGCGAGAACATCTGGGGTCGCCCGAAGAGCCCGGTCAACAAGCGCGAATACGGCCCCGGCCAGCACGGCCAGCGCCGCAAGGGCAAGATGTCGGACTTCGGCATCCAGCTGCGCGCCAAGCAGAAGCTCAAGGGCTATTACGGCGACGTCACCGAGAAGCAGTTCAAGAAGGCCTATGTCGAGGCCGCCCGCATGAAGGGCGACACCGGCCAGAACCTGATCGGCCTGCTCGAGCGCCGGCTCGACATGGTGGTCTACCGCGCCAAGTTCGCGCCGACGATCTTCGCCGCGCGCCAGCTCGTCAGCCACGGCCACGTCCGCGTCAACGGCGTCAAGTGCAACATCGCCAGCCGCCAGGTGAAGCCGGGCGACGAGATCACCCTGGGCGACAAGGCCAAGGAGATGGCGCTGGTGATGGAGGCGCAGGGCCTCGCCGAGCGCGACATCCCCGACTATGTGGCCCCGGACGGCAATGCCAAGGTCACCTTCACCCGCGTGCCGACCCTCGACGAGGTGCCGTATCCGGTGAAGATGGAACCGAACCTGGTGGTCGAGTTCTATTCGCGCTGATGCAAGAATTTAGCGCCAGCTAAATTCGAGCGAACACTCAGCGCGAACGGCCGGCGGCGCCGAAAGCGCCGTCCGACGACGCGGCTTTGCCGCGGCGCATTTCCGGACAAACGAAAGGGCGGCACCGCAAGGCGCCGCCCTTTTCGCATCTCACATCCCCATCGACGCGCGCAGGAACTTGTCCGCGCGATCGAGCATATCCGCGCGCGCGACATTGTCGTCGAGCTGGTGGTCGAGTCCCTTGTACTCGACGAGCTCCACCTTCTTGCCGACATCCTTCAGGCGATCCTGCATCAGCCGCGACTGGCCGATCGCGACATTCTGATCGACATCGCCGTGGAACAGCAGCACCGGCGCGATGAAGCGATCGGCATGGCGTGCCGGGGAACCCTCCTGCGCGGTGGCCGCGTCTCCAAAGATCGCGTCGAGCGTTTCGGGCGTCTCGCCGCCATCCCGTTCCTCCTGTTCGCGGACGATACCGAAATCGGTGACCGGCGCGATCGCGACGACCGCCTTGAACAGGCTGGGATCGACCACCGCCGATTGCAGCGCGGCATAGCCGCCATAGGACCAGCCGACGATCGCCAACTTCGACGGATCGGCGATCCCCGACTTGACCAGCCAGCGCCCGGCATCGTCGATATCACCGATCGCGGTGCGCCATGATCGGATGCCGTTCTGCTGGAACCATTCCATCCCATAGCCGCTCGATCCGCGATAATTGGGCTGGATCACCGCGTAGCCGCGGCTGGCGAAATATTGCGGCAGCCAGTCGAAGTTCCATTCGTCTCGGTAGGTTGGGCCGCCGTGCGGTAGGACGATCGCAGGAAGGTTCTTTCCGTCACTCCCGGGCGGCAGCGTCAGATAGGCGGGCACCATCGTGCCGTCGCCGGCGGGATAGCTGATCGGCTTCACCGCCGCGAGCTTGGCCTGCGCGAGCAGCGGCCGCACCGGCAGGATTTCGGACAGGTGCTTGGTTACCTTGTCATAAAGATAGAAGCGGCCCGGGTCGGTATCGCTGCCGGCGAAGAGGATCAGCTTCTGCTCGTCCGCGCTGGCATCGACGATATTGACGAGCGGCGCGCCCGGCAGCGCCTTGGACAGCGACGCCGAGAATCGGCTGAGCTCGGGGTCGAACATTGCGGCCCTGCGCTTGTCGGTAACCCATCGTGCGCCGACGACACGATCGTGACGGCCGATCGTCAGCAGCTCGTCGACGTCGGCACCGGGCGCCGCGAACACCAGCTCCTTCTTGAGGCTTCCGTCGAGCGCGATCTTGTAGAGCCCGGTCCGGCCGCCGACGGCCTCCAGCCCATAGACAACGTCGAGATCGGGATCGACCGCATAAGGCTCGAAGCCGGTGGCGTGATAATTGGAGTAGGTGACCGTGCCGAGCGGCAGCCATTCTCTGCTGCCCTTCTTGCGATAGCGATATTCCACGAAGCTCTTCGACTGGCCGACCGTGTTGCGCGGCGCGATCCCCATCACCCGCACGTTGCCATGGCCGTCGGTAACAAAGTCGACCGCCAGCTTGTTGGGCGCCTCCACCATCCTGCGAGCGAGGGTCCGGGTATTGACGCGCTCGACGCCATAGCCTTCGCGCTCGCTGCTGATGATGTGGCCGGTCGTTGCCTCCGGCACGAACCATCGCGCCATCAGAACCGAGCCGTCCTCGTTGTCCCCCAACCAGTCGATCACGTTGCCGCCGCCCAGCACGATGCCGAGCGAGCGGTCGTTGCCGCGGGCCGTCAAGGCTTTCTGGTCGCTCCCGTCGCTGTTGACGGAAAGGAGCCGCGTGCCCGCCCGCTTCTTCCCGTACACGGTATCGATCATATAGAGGCCGCAGACCAACCGATCATTGGTTGCCCAGCGGCAATAGGTCAGCCGTTCCGGGTTCCCGCTCGCGTAGAGGATGCCCTTCATCGCCGGCGGCCCGCTTCCGTCGAGCCGTACCACCGACGCGACCGTGCCCCGCGCCCCGTTCGGCTGCAGGATGACTAGCGACTTGCCGTCCGGAGAGATGCTGACGTCCAGCACATTGTCGCGTGCACCGAACCGGATCGCGACATCGTCCGCCGCGCGCACCGCAGCGACCGGTGTCGCCATCGCTACGGCGATCGCGACGTATCCCAGCAATTTCCTCATTGAGTCCCCCAACTCGTTCCTATGCTAGGCTAGCATTCCGCTGGAGGACCGCAAGCGCTTGCGACGGTGCGGGCGCGCTGCCACAACATGATTTCGTTCGTCACGAGAGACCATAGATGCGCCTGTTGATCATGGCCGGCCTGACGCTTTCCAGCGTCCCGGCGTTCGCCCAAACCACGCCCATCTCCACCGACACACTCAAGGAGGTGACCAAGACCCTCTCCTCCGACGCCTACGAAGGCCGCGCCCCCGGCACGCCCGGGGAGGAGAAGACGCTCGCCTATCTCGCCGACCGCTTCGCCAAGGCGGGACTCAAGCCCGGCAACAACGGCAGCTGGTTCCAGGACGTGCCGCTGGTCGAGCTCACCGCGAAGAACGTGAGCCCGCTGGTCTTCACCGGCGCCGGCGCACCGCAGTCGCTGCGCTACGGCCCGGATATGGTGGTGGCGAGCTATCGCGTGGCGCCGCGCATCGACGTCAAGGACAGCGACGTCGTCTTCGTCGGCTATGGCATCAACGCGCCCGAGAAGGGCTGGAACGACTATGCCGGCGTCGACGTCAAGGGAAAGACCGTCGTCATCCTGGTCAACGATCCCGATTACGAGAGCGCGACGCTGGAGGGCCCCTTCAACGGCCGCGCGATGACCTATTACGGCCGCTGGACCTACAAGTTCGAGGAAGCGGCGCGGCAGGGCGCGGCGGCGGCGATCATCGTCCATGATACCGTGCCGGCCGCCTATGGCTGGAACGTCGTCCAGTCGAGCTGGACCGGGCCGCAGCAGGTCGCCGATGCCGCCAACGGCCATATGGACCAGAGCGCCGCGATCGGCTGGATCCAGCTCGATGCCGCGAAGGCGCTGTTCGCGGGCGCCGGACAGGACTTCGCAAAGCTCGCTGCGGCCGCCAAGGTCAAGGGATTCAAGGCGGTGCCGCTCACCGGCGTGAAGGCGTCGGTCGGCTTCGACGTCGGCGTGCGCAAGCATGCGTCGAAGAACGTGATCGGCATCCTGCCGGGGACCAAGGCGCCGAACGAATATCTGCTCTACAGCGCGCATTGGGATCATCTCGGCCGCTGCGAGGCGGCGCCGGACGGCGACGACATCTGCAACGGCGCGATCGACAATGCCTCAGGCACCGCGGCGCTGGTCGCGCTGGCCGAGGCGAACGCCAAGGCGGGGCCGACGGCGCGCAGCCAGGTCTTCCTGGCGGTGACGGCCGAGGAATCGGGGCTGCTCGGTTCCGCTTATTACGGCGACCATCCGGTCTATCCGCTGAACCGGACCGTCGGCGGCATCAACATGGACGCGCTGTCGCTCGCGGGGCCGTCGCGGAACGTGGTGGTGATCGGCAAGGGCAAGTCGGAGCTCGATGCCTATCTGAACCGCGCGCTCGCCGCGCAGGGGCGCCGCGCCGATCCCGATCCGATGCCGCAGAACGGCTATTACTACCGCTCCGACCATTTCAGCTTCGCCAAGCATGGCGTGCCGATGCTCTACGTCGATTCGGGCGACGATCTCGTGAAAGGCGGCGTCGCGGCGGGGAAGGCGGCCGCCGAGGATTATACCAAGAACCGCTATCATGGCCCGAAGGACGAATATGATCCCAACTGGGACTGGTCGGGCGTCGTCCAGGACCTGACGCTGTTCTACCAAATCGGCCGGGAGCTGGGGAATTCGACCGCCTGGCCGAACTGGGTGCCGGGCGACGAGTTCCGCGCGATCCGCGACAAGAGCCGCGCCGGGCGCTAAGGGCGCGCGCATGACTCGTCCCCCTCCTCCCGAATGGGCGCCGCACAAGGCGGTATGGATCGGTTTCCCCAGCCATCCCGAGCTGTGGGAGCGCGATCTCGAACCGGCTCAGGCGGAGGTCGCGGCGTTCGCGCGCGCGGTCCACGCGGACGGGCGCGGCGAGAAGGTGCTCCTGGTCGCCGCCAATATCGAGGCAGCCGAGACGGCGGAGCGGCTCGCGCCCTTCGCCGGCGTGGTGATGGAGCCGTTCGGCGACATCTGGCTGCGCGACACTGCCGCGATCGTCACCGGCGACGGCACTGCGCGCGATTTCCGCTTCAACGGCTGGGGCGGCAAATATGACCTCCCCGGCGACGAGGACATTGGTGCGCGGCTCGCGGCGCAGCGCGGCATCGAGACCGAGGCGTGCGACTGGATCCTCGAGGGCGGCGCGATCGACGGTGACGGCACCGGCCTGATCGTCACCACCGAGCAATGCCTGCTCAACCGCAACCGCAATCCCGGCATGAGCCGCGCCGAGGTCGAGGAGCGGCTGAAGCGCGATCTCGGCATCACCTCGGTGCTGTGGCTGGGCGAGGGGCTGCTCAACGACCATACCGACGGGCATGTCGACAATCTCGCCCGGTTCGTGGCGCCGGGCGTGCTTGCGATTCCTGAAGCGTTCGAGAACGACCCCAACTGGCGCGTCTACCAGGCCGCCGCCGAGACCGCCGAGCGCTTCGGCCATATCGAAGTCGCCCGCGTACCCTCGCCCGGCCGGGTGCTGAGCCGCGAGGAGGAGATCATCCCGGCGAGCTACATGAACTTCTACATCGGCAATGCGAGCGTGGTGGTGCCGCTCTACGGCCAGCCCAACGACCAGGCGGCGGTGGCGGCGTTCGGCCGGATTTTCCCGGACCGCGAGGTTGTCGGGCTGCGCGCCGATCATATCTTGACCGGCGGCGGCAGCTTCCACTGCATTTCGCAACAGATTCCGAGAACCCGATGACCGAGATCACCGTCGGCGCGCTCCAGCTCGCCTTCACCGACGATATCGATGCGAATGTCGCGCGCGTCTCCGCGATGGTGCGCGAGGCGGCGGGGAAGGGCGCGCAGGTGGTGTTGCCGCCCGAGCTGTTCGAGGGCGAATATTTCTGCCGCGTCGAGGACGAGGGGCTGTTCGCCAACGCGAAGCCGGTCGGCGAGCACAAGGCGGTCCAGGCGATGCAGGCGCTCGCCGCGGAGCTTCGCATCCATATCCCGACCAGCTTCTTCGAGGCGGACGGGCCGCATTACTACAACAGCCTCGCGATGATCGGCCCCGACGGAAAGGTTGCCGGCGTCTATCGCAAGAGCCACATCCCCGACGGCCCGGGCTACGAGGAGAAATTCTACTTCCGCCCCGGCAACACCGGCTTCAAGGTGTGGGACGGGCCTGGCGCGACGCTGGGCGTCGGCGTGTGCTGGGACCAATGGTATCCCGAAACCGCGCGCGCGATGATGCTGATGGGCGCCGAAGTGCTGTTCTACCCGACCGCGATCGGCAGCGAACCACATGATCCGGGCCTCGACACCGCGCGGTTGTGGCGCCGGGCGATGGTGGGGCACGCGGTGTCGAACGTGGTGCCGGTGGTCGCCGCCAACCGCGTCGGTACCGAGCATGGGCAGACCTTCTACGGCACCAGCTTCATCACCGACGAGCGCGGCGACATCCTCGCCGAGCTGGGCCGGGAGGAGGAGGGCGTGATCACCGCGACGCTCGACCTCGACCGCGTCAAGCGCCACCGCGCCGCCTTCGGCTTCTTCCGCGATCGCCGGCCGGAGCTGTATGGCCGGCTGGTGCAGGACGTGTGACGGCGATCAGCCGGGCAGCGGCGGCGCATCGGGGAAACGCGCGAGCGGCGTGAAGCGGCCGGCGGTCTCGCCGCCGATCACGTCATGCTCGCCGATCCGCACCCAGACATGCGCGATAAGGCCGCGTGCCGGATCCTGTGCGACGCCATAGTGCATCGTCGCCGCGATGCCGCGACGGCGCAGCATCCATTGCGCAGCGAGCCCCTGCTCGATGCAGACCGCGCGGAAGCGGGCGCGCTTCGCCGCTGCGCGCACCGCCCAGGCGACGGTATCGGCGGCCTGTTTCCGATCGACCGGCGCGCGTCCGGCGGGCGGATGCGCTGCAAGCCGGGCGATCCGACGGAATGGCAGGCACTTCACCAGCAACGAGGCGGCGGCGAGCGTCAGGCATGCCTCGATCAACGCCCGCCGCTCGTCGGGACGGCGCGCCTGCCAGCGTTCGGCGAGGCTCGGCCGCCGGCTCAGGCGTTGCCTCCTTCGATCTTGCGGATGAAGCGGCCGGTAGCGATCGCGCGGCTGACGGCGGTGGTATATTCGGTCGCCATCAGCCGCCCGGCCGCATCGGCGCCCGGCCAGGCATCCAACATGCGCTGGACGCGGTCGAGGTCGATCCACTTCGTCGACCCCCGGCTCTCGCGCAGCCGCGCGACCTCCGCCTTGAGCCCCGACAGCGCCGCCTCGAAGCCATGCGCCCAGTCGGCCGCCTGCAGCCCCTTGCGATATTCGTCGACCAGCAAATCGGGAATGATGCCGCGCAGCGCCCGGCGCGCCAACGAGCGATGCACGCCGTGGTGGAGGAACTGTTCCTCGGGAATGGTGAGGCACAGCTCGAACAGGCGCCGGTCGATCGTCGGATCGCGCGTATCGACGCCATAAAGGCGTCGGCTGGTCCGCGCGAAATCGCCGCGGATGCTGCTGCGGGCGAGCACGCCGAGGCGCAGCATCCGACTGTCGCCGCCGCTGAGGCGCCGAAGGTCGCCGCCATAGGCGAGCACCTCCCCCTCGCGGCCGCGCGCGCGCAGGAAATCGCGGTTGATCGCGCAGCAATCGAAGAACTCGGGCGGACCTTTGCCGACCAGCTTGCGCAGCCGCCGCGCGAGGTCGGGGAATGCGGCATCGGCGAACGCACCCGCCAGCGTCGCCCAGCGCCAATGCTGCGCTCGGCGGATAGCAAGCAGCGTCGCCGCCACCCGGTCGATGCGGCCGCGGCGCATCTCCATGCCCAGCAGTTCGCCGCCGTCGTAGCTGAAGCTCATGTTGCCCATCTGCCCGATCAGCATCACGCCGATCCGCCGATCGCGCGCTTCGCGGTCGATCGCGCTGCCCCAGACGGTGTTGGAGAGATTGAGCAATGGCACGTCCTGCACCTGGGTGCGGCGGTCGAGCACTTCCTCCAACGGGGTGTCGGTGTTCGAGATGCGGACGTGCTCGATATTGGCGTGCATCGCCGCGACCCGGGCGGCATGACCCCATTCGTCGCCGAAACGCCCGGGCCGCTCGATGAAGCTGTGGTCGGGCGCTGCCGTGAAGGCGGTCAGGCTGCGTCCTTCGCCGGCCAGGCGCCGGGCGGCGAGCGCGGTCACTCCGCTGCTGTCGAGCCCGCCGCTCAGATGGCTGCCGATACGCTCGTCGCCGGCGATGCGGCAGGCGACCGCTTCCTCCAGACAAGCCAGCACGGCGCGAGGATAGTCGTCGTCGCGAAGGCGCAATGTCGGCAGCCGTTCGGGCCGCCACCAGCGGGTGGTGCGCGACCTGCCCGCCTCCCAGACCGCCGCGCTGCCGCCGGTCACGCGCGCAATGCCGGAAAAGAGCGTGCGGCCCGCCTCCATCGGCAGCAGCGTCAGCCATTCGCAGATGCGGTCCTCGTCGAGGCTGCGGGGGACGTCGCCCTCGCTCCACAGCGCCCCCATCTCGCTCGCGAAGCGCAGCTCGCCGTGGGGGCCGATCCAGTAGAACAGCGGCCGCATCTCGCCGGGATCGGTCGCGAGCGCCAAACGGCGGGATTCCCCATCCCAGACCGCGCAGGCATAGTCCCCGATCAGGCGATCGGCGAAGTCCTCGCCCCAACGCCGATAGGCGGCGAGCGCGAGCTCGGCGGGGCCGCTGCGTGCCGGCGCACCCGGCCCGAGCGCCGCGATCACCTCCGCCGCATTGTGGAGCTGCCCGTCGAACAGCGCGGCGTATTCGCCCGGCGCGGTTGCCAGCGCGGCATCGTCGGCGGCCGCCAGCCGAACGCCGCCCGCGCTCCATTGCCGCGCTGTGCGCGCCGATCCGATCGTGACCGCGCGAAGCGTGCGGTCGATCGGCAGCGGGGCGTCGGGATCGGTCGCGGCGCGGCCGCAGATGCTCATAGATGGCTCGCCGGCTAGAGGACGGCCCAATTCAAACCCCGCCGCGCCTTGCCGGAGAATATTCGGATTGCTCCGTTTCGGTGCCACGGCGCCGCATCCAATCACCGGCTCTCGATCGCAGGTCCGGGGAGGCGCCGAAATGGTGCCGGTTTCGCGCGCGTTCCGATCCGGAACTCACCGGCGCGGCGGGCTGTCCGGCAACAACTTGCTTTTGAAGCACTTCGTGGCAAGGTGCGCCATGGCTTACCTTCCCGATCACGCGGAGCTTGAGTTCATCCGCGAATCCGTACTGCTCAGTCGTCGATGGCGTGCCAAACTGGATGAGCGGCTGAAACCCTGCGGCATGACGCTGGCACGATCGACCGTGCTCTACTGGCTCGACCAGTCGACCGAGGTGATGACGCAGCGCGAGCTGGCCGACATCGTGGGGATCGAAGGACCGACGCTGGTGCGCCAGCTCCACGCGCTCGAGGCGCAGGGGCTGATCGAGCGGGTGCCGGTCGCCCATGATCGGCGCGCCAAGGGCATCCGCCTCACCGAGAGCGCAAGGCCGCTGCTCGACACGCTCAACAAGGTCAGCCGCGCGACGGCCGACGAGTTCCTGGCGAAGCTCGACAGGCGCCGGCTGGGCAGTGCGACCAAATTGCTCCGCGAAGCGCGGGAATCGCTGAGCTAGGGCGAGACTCGATCGTCCCGATCAGCTTGCACGAATCCGTCATGCCGGACTTGTTCCGGCATCCACGTCTCCACGAAGACTGACACCGAGGTTCCAGCTGGAACCTCGAAACTTGAGCTCGCCGTCCGGTGGACCCCGGAACAAGTCCGGGGTGACGATAGAAGGACGTCCGTGGGATTCAGCGCACGCGCGGGCCGCCGTAGGGCAGCGGCGGCGGCGGACGGCGGTCGCGGCGGGGCAGTTGCGCCTGATAGGCATGGCCGCAATGCGCGACGCAATAGGGGAAGCCGGGGTTCACCTTGTCGCCGCAGAAGTGGAAGTCGGGCTCGCCGGGGTGACCGATCGGCCATTTGCAGATCTTGTCGTTGAGATCGAGCAGCGTGGTCTTGCCGGCGATCGCCTCACTGGGCTTGGCCGGCACCAGGCGGCGCGGCGGCGCGGGGGCGATCGGCGGGGCCTGCTCGCCAGGGTTCTGGCGGACGAAGCCGCCCGGGCCGACCGAGCGCAGCACCGGCTGGTCGGGCGCAGGGCGCGGCTCCGGTGCAGCCGCACGCGGCGCGGCGGGAGCGGCCGGAGCCTCGGCGGCAGGCGCGGGCGCAGGTGCAGGTGCGGCCTTCACCGGGGCTGGCGCCGCGTCGGGCTCGTTGGGCTTCACCGGCGACGGGCGCGGCTGCAGGCCCAGGCGATGCGCCTTGCCGATCACCGCATTGCGGCTGACCCCGCCCAGCGCCTCGGCGATCTGGCTCGCGGTCTGGCCCGCTTCCCACATCGTCTTCAGCGTCTCGATCCGCTCTTCGCTCCAGCTCATATCCGTCCTTCTTCACATCCCCGGGTTGCGGGGAGCCGCGGCAGCGCATAGGTGACGCCACGATGGCCGACCAGCCCCAGCCCGTGCAAAATCCCTTGATCCCCGCCCCTGGCGTGCCCGTCATCCGGAACGTCAATTGGGGCGGTCTTCGAGCCCTCTATATCAAGGAGGTGCGCCGCTTCTTCAAGGTCCAGCTCCAGACGATCTGGGCGCCTTCGGTCACCAACCTCCTGTATCTCGCGGTTTTCACCGTCGCGGTCGGCGCGCGCAGCCCCGTGCATGTCGGCGGCGCCCAGGTGCCCTTCGCCGATTTCGTCGCGCCCGGGCTGATCGTGATGGGGATGCTGACCAACGCCTTCGCCAATTCGAGCTTCTCGCTGCTGGTCGGCAAGATCCAGGGGACGATCGTCGATTATCTGATGCCGCCGCTCTCCACGTCGGAACTGCTGGCGGCGCTGGTCGGCGGGGCGGTGACGCGCGCGTTCATGGTCGGGGCCGCCATCTGGGCGGCGATGATGCTGTGGCCCGGCGTGCACGTCATACCCGCGCATCCGCTGGCGGTGCTGTGGTTCGGCTTTCTCGGCGCGCTGTTCCTCTCGCTGATCGGCGTGCTGACGTCGATCTGGGCGGAGAAGTTCGACCATTCGGCGGCGGTCACCAACTTCGTGGTCGGTCCGCTGACCCTGCTGTCGGGCACCTTCTATTCGGTCGACAAGCTCGCGCCCGCCTTCCAGCTGGTCAGCCACCTCAACCCGTTCTTCTACATCATCTCGGGCTTCCGCTACGGCTTCATCGGCCATTCCGATTCGCCGCTGTGGGTCGGCAGCGCCGTGGTGCTGCTGCTCGACGTCGTGCTCGGTCTCGTCTGCTACGCGCTGCTGCGCAAGGGGTGGAAGATCAAGAGCTGAGCCCAAGCGCGGACGGCGGTGTTGACCCCCCGGCCCGCTCCCCGATAAAAGCGCGCTCCGGGCGGTCCGGCTGGGCCGCCCTTTGCTTTTTGACAAAGGAGACCCGCGGTGGCCATCACTCCCCTCATGCCCGTCTATCCCCGGTGCGGGGTGCGGCCGGTGCGAGGCGAGGGCTGCTATCTGATCGGCGAGCGAGGCGAGCGGTATCTCGACTTCGCCGCGGGGATCGCGGTGAACGCGCTCGGTCACGGGCATCCGCACCTCACCAAGGCGATCCAGGAGCAGGCGGCGACGCTGATGCACGTCTCCAACCTCTACGGCTCGCCGCAGGGGGAGGCGCTGGCGCAGCGTATCGTCGACAACAGCTTCGCCGACACGGTGTTCTTCACCAACTCGGGGGTCGAGGCGATCGAGTGCGCGATCAAGACCGCGCGCCGCTATCACTACGCCAACGGCAATCCTGAGCGGCACAAGCTGATCACTTTCAAGAACGCCTTCCACGGCCGCTCGCTCGGTGCGATCTCAGCGACCGACCAGGCGAAGATGCGCGACGGCTTCGAGCCGCTGCTGCCGGGCTTCGACTACGTTCCGTTCAACGACCTCGAGGGCGCGCTGGCGAAGATCGACGACGAGACCGCGGGCTTCCTGGTCGAGACGGTGCAGGGCGAGGGCGGCATGACCGCCGGCACCCCCGAGTTCATCCAGGGCCTGCGCAAGGCCGCGGACGAGCACGGCCTGCTGCTGATCCTCGACGAGATCCAGTGCGGCTACGGACGCACCGGCAAGATGTGGGCCTATGAGCATTACGGCATCACCCCCGACATCCTGACCGCGGCCAAGGGCATCGGCGGCGGCTTCCCGCTCGGCGCGTGCCTGGCGACCGAGGAGGCGGCGAAGGGGATGACGTTCGGCACCCACGGCTCGACCTATGGCGGCAATCCGCTGGGCATGGCGGCGGGGCAGGCGATCCTCGACGTGATGCTGGAGCCGGGCTTCTTCGAGCATGTCACCCGCATGGGCGAGCGCCTGCGCGCCGCGTTCGAGCAGCTGATCCCCAACCACGATCATCTGTTCGAGGAAATCCGCGGCAAGGGTCTGATGCTCGGCATCAAGATGAAGGAGCCGGCGGTCAGCCGCGAGTTCGTGGCGCATCTGCGCGACAACCACGGGCTGCTGACGGTTGCGGCGGGCGAGAATGTGTTCCGCGTGCTGCCGCCGCTGATCATCGACGAGAGCCATATCGCCGAGTGCATCCAGAAGCTGAGCGAAGGGGCGCGGACCTATGCGCCGGCCAGCGATGATTGAGGCCTTCCAAATCCTCCCCGAGCTTGCTCGGGGAGGGGGACCGCGCGTAGCGCGGTGGAGGGGCGCCGCGCAGCGGCGTGATCGTGGCGCGGGTGCCCGGCGACTGCGTCGCCGCCCCTCCACCACGCTGCGCGTGGTCCCCCTCCCCAAGACAAGCTTGGGGAGGATTTAAGATGCGCCATTTCCTCGACCTTGCCTCCGCCGGCGCGGACGGCGTCGCCGCCATCCTGGCGGACGCGATCGATCGCAAAGTCGCGCGCGCCGGCTGGCCGAAGGGGCAGCCGGACACCGACGCCCCGCTCGCCGGCCGCGTGCTGGCGATGGTGTTCGAGAAGAGCTCGACCCGCACGCGCGTCAGCTTCGACATGGCGATGCGCCAGCTCGGCGGGTCGGCGCTGATCCTCGACGGCACCACCAGCCAGCTTGGCCGCGGTGAGACGATCGCCGACACCGCACGCGTGCTCTCGGGCTTCTGCGACGCGATCATGGTGCGCACCGACGATCACGCCAAGCTGGAGGAGATGGCGGCCCACGCCAGCGTGCCGGTGATCAACGGCCTCACCGATGCCTCGCATCCGTGCCAGATCGTCGCCGACCTGCAGACGGTGATCGAGAGCGGCAAGGCGCTGCCCGGGCTCAAATGGGCGTGGCTCGGCGACGGCAACAACGTGCTGCACTCGATCGTCGAGGCGGCCGGGCTGTTCAAATTCTCGGTCGTGGCGGGCATTCCCGCCGGCTATGACCCCGAGCAACGCTGGATCGACGCGGCCAATGCCGCGCTCGCCGGCACCAATGCGCGGGTGAGCGTCGACCGCGATCCGCTGCGCGCGGTCGAGGGCGCCGACGTGGTCGTCACCGACACCTGGATCTCGATGGGCCAGGCGCATGCCGAGGAGAAGCTCGCGGCGATGATGCCCTATCAGGTCACCGAGACGCTGATGGCGCGCGCCAGGCCCGATGCAGTGTTCCTCCACTGCCTCCCCGCGCATCGCGAGGAGGAGGTGGTGACGGCGGTGATCGACGGGCCGCAGTCGCGGATATGGGACGAGGCGGAGAACCGCCTCCACGCTCAGAAATCGATCCTGCGCTGGTGCTTTGGGCAGGTCGGGTGAGGTTGTAAGCGGCCCGAGCCGCCTTACCTTCGTCACTCCCGCGAAGGCGGGAGTCCATTGTCGCTGGAGTGGCGATCTTGCCGAAAGCGCAGGATGAATGGATCCCCGCCTGCGCGGGGATGACGAGGTGATATGAGCGAGAGTCCCAAAATCCCCGATCTCGACCGCGTGATCGGCTTCACCATCCCCGGCCGCCACGCCCGCGGCCGGATCGCGCGGCTGGGGCCGGTGCTCGACGAGATTCTGGCCGCTCATGCCTATCCGCCGCCGATCGAGCGGCTGCTCGCCGAGGCGCTGACGCTGACGGCGCTGCTGGGCTCGCTGCTCAAGGAGGCCAAGGGTCAGCTCACGCTGCAGGCGCAGACCAGCGGCGGCATCGTCAGCCTGCTGGTGTGCGACTATCAGAACGGGGAGCTGCGCGGCTATGTCCAGTTCGACCGCGACCGGCTGGGGGAGGTCGGCGAGGCGCCCTCGCTGTTCGCGCTGTTCGGCACCGGGCATCTCGCCATCACCTTCGACCAGGCGCTGACCGGCGAGCGCTATCAGGGGATCGTCCCGCTCGACGGCGACAGCGTCGCTGCCGCGGCGGAAAGCTATTTCCTGCAGTCGGAGCAGATCCCGAGCCTGATCCGCCTGGGCTCGGTGCGCCAGCCCGACGGCCGCTGCGTCGCGGGCGGGCTGTTCCTCCAGCATCTGCCGGAGGGCGAGGAAGGGCGCGAGCGCATCCAGGCGCGCGAGGATCATCCCGAATGGCACCATGTCGAGGCGCTGGGCGCGACGATGGGCGCCGACGAGCTCGCCGATCCCGCAGTCAGCCTGGAGACGCTGGTATGGCGCCTGTTCAACGAGGAGGACGAGGTGCGGCTGCTGAAAGCCACCGACCTCAGCAAGGGGTGCCGCTGCGACGGCGCCTATATCACCCAGGTGCTCGCAAAATTTCCCCCTGAGGAGCGCGCGGCGATGGCGGATGAAAATGGCGTCATTACCGTGGATTGCGCCTTCTGCGCGACCAGCTTTCCGGTCGAGGCGGCGACCATCGGCGCCTGAGGGCCATTGCAACCGCACGGCTCGCCGCCCACATCCCTCGGCAAATCGTGACGGGGGCGATTCGATCAGCGGATCGCTCCCGTCACGCGGAGGCACGATCGATGATGATGCGTGATCTTGTCCGCGCAGGGGCAGCGGGCGGTGTGTTGATGTGCGGATTGGCGGGAATGGCCGCGCCGGCGCAGGCGCCGGGCTTCGCCGCTCTGAAGGGGCTGGAGCGCGGGCAATGGCAACTGCGCGAGGCGAGCGGTACCAGCCGCGCGATATGCCTCGGCGACCCCGTCAGCCTGTTCCAGCAGCGCCACCGCGGCATCGAGTGCAGCCGGCTCGTGCTTGAGAACGGCCCGAGCCGCGCCACCGTCAGCTATACCTGCCCCGGCGCGGGCCGCGGCCGCACCACCATCACCGTCGAGACGCCGCGGCTGGTGCGCATCCAGAGCCAGGGCCTCGAGGAGGGCGCGCCGTTCGATCTCGACATCGAGGCGCGCAAGATCGGCACCTGCGCGGCCGGGAATTGACGCGTTAACCATTTATTTACCAATTTTCGTTATAGAAGGTGTCGTGCCTTCACGGGGCACACTCTCTCCCTAGCTGACTAGAGAACTGGGCCGCTCCCGAGCGGCCCTTTTCTCATGCGTCGTTGTTGCGACGGCGCGAGCGGGGGCGTAGCGGGAACGCGATATGACTCAATCCCTTGCCGTCGCGCTCGTCTCGGGCGGGCTCGATTCGATGGTGTCCGCGGCGCGTGCGCGCGAGGACGGCCACCGGCTGCTCGCGCTCTCGATCGACTATAACCAGCGCCATCAGGTCGAGCTCGCCGCGGCGCGGCGTATCGCGGCGATGCTGGACGCCGAGCGACACGTCGTGCTGCCGCTCGACCTCTCAGCGTTCGGCGGTTCCGCGCTCACCGCCGACATCGACGTGCCGAAGGGCGGGGTGGGGGACGACATTCCCGTCACCTATGTGCCGGCGCGCAACACCATCTTCCTCAGCCTCGCGCTGGGCTGGGCCGAGGCGACCGGCGCGCGTGACATCTACATCGGCGTCAACGCGCTCGACTATTCGGGCTATCCCGATTGCCGGCCGGAATTCATCGCCGAATATGAAAAGCTCGCCGAAGTGGCGACTAAGGCGGGGGTGGAGGGCCAGCCCTTCCGCATCCGCGCGCCGCTCCAGCACATGACCAAGGCCGACATCGTGCGCGAAGCGGCGCGTCTGGGGCTCGACGCCGGCCTCAGCTGGTCGTGCTACGATCCAGCGCCCGGCGGCGTGCATTGCGGGCTGTGCGACAGCTGCCGGCTGCGCGCCAAGGGGTTCGAGGAAGCCGGGCTTCCCGATCCGACCGTCTACGCCGCCAAGCCATGAGCTACGCCGTCAAGGAGCTGTTCCTGACGCTCCAGGGCGAGGGCGTGAACGCGGGGCGCCGGGCGGTGTTCGTGCGCTTCGCCGGCTGCAACCTCTGGTCGGGACGCGAGCAGGACCGGGCGAGCGCGATCTGCCAGTTCTGCGACACCGATTTCGTCGGCACCGACGGCGCCGGCGGCGGTCGCTTCGCCGATGCGGCGGCGCTGGCCGAGGCGGTGGCGCAGGCGTGGGGACCGGCACGCGAGCGGCGTTTCGCGGTGCTGACCGGCGGCGAGCCGATGCTCCAGGTCGACGATGCGCTCGTCGAGGCGCTCCATGCTGAGGGCTTCGAGATCGCGATCGAGAGCAACGGCACGCTGCCGGCGCATCCGGGGCTCGATTGGGTGTGCATCAGCCCCAAGGCGGGCAGCGAGGTCGTCCAGCGGTCCGGCGACGAATTGAAGCTGGTATGGCCGCAGCCTGGGACCGACGTCGACGCGCTGGAGCAGTGGGACTTCGCCCATTTCCTTGTCCAGCCGATGGACAGCGCCGACGCCGAGGCCAATCGCGAAGCCGCGGTCGCCTTCGCGATGGAGCGGCCGAAGTGGCGGCTGTCGCTCCAGACGCACAAGCTGCTGGGATTGCGTTAGGGCGCGGCTGGGCCGCCTAAGCTCTCATCGTCATCCCGGCGGAAGCCGGGATCTCGTGCCTCAGGCGGCGCGCTTGCCGCCGGAGATCCCGGCTTTCGCCGGGATGACGGCCCGTTGTCCTAAACCCCGCCCCAGCGCTGCGGCCCGCATTTGCGCGACTGCCACGTGTCCTTCTTCCAGCATCTGGCTTCCATCGACGGCAGCGTGATCGGGCGCGGGTTGATGCCCCAGGGGAATTGCTGATCGCGGCTCAGCTTCAGCGAGTTGCGCATCTCGCGCATCCGCTCGCTCGCCAGCGTGCCGAAGCTGCCGCGCGGCGTGAACAGCGCGGCATGGCCGATCTCGGCCGCCGTCTGGCAGAAGGTGAGCTGCGCGCCCACCGTCGAGAAGCTCGAATAGACGCGGGTGCCATAGCTGTCCAAGGCGGTCTGACCGGCCTTCTTGGTCTTGGCGGTGCGCACGAAATATTTGGTGAGCGTGTCGTAGGATGTCTTGAGCTCGGTCTCGTGGTCGTCGAGCAGGTTGTTGTAGTTGCTCACCGTCAGCAGATAGGGCGCGAACTGGCACTGGAGCGCGGCGACATTGAGCGCCGCGCGCAGGTTCCACACTAGTGCTGCGCGCAGCTCGGCGGGCGTCGCGCCGGGCAGGTCCTGGGCGATCATGCCCGGCTCCGCCCCCGTCACCGGTGCGCCGCGCAGGTCCGGCGACTGGAAGAAGAACTGGGCCGACGCCGGCTGCGCCATAAGGGCCGGCGCGATCATCGCGACGGCGACAGCCAGGGAACGCAACACTCTCATCAGACCCCTCTCACACACTCCGGGCCTTGGATTACGGAAATTGGCGCGCGTTCCCAAGAGGTTTTTCGCGTTGTGCGCGCGTTTCAGCAAGCTGAAACGGTTGCGGCACCGCCCTCCACCCGCATTCCAACGATGCTTCGCATCGCCGGAACCTTGGCGGGTTTCGCCCGCTCCCCCACCCGGCCACCCATAAGATACTGCCGTTGGGTGGCCGGGTGGGGGAGCGGGCCGGTGCCGCTCAGCGCAGCTGAACCATCAAGCTCCGCCAAAACGAAGGGGCCGCCCGGTCGCCCGGACGGCCCCTCGAACTCAGCAACCAGTGCGCGAGATTACATCGCGTTGGTGGTGGTCGTCTCGTTGGTGACCGTCGTCTCGTTGGTGACGGTGGTGTCGTTCGCGAGCAGGGCGTCGTTGCCCATCGCGCCGTCGACCGCGGTCATGTTGTCGGTCACGGTGCCGTCCATGGTCGCGTCGGTCGCATTGACGTCGGTCACGACGGTGTTGGTGGTCTCGGTGCTGTTGCCGCCGCACGCCGAAACGAGCAGCGCGGCGCCGGCGATCATCGAGCCGGTAACGACCTTGGAAAGAATTGCACGCATCTGGAAGCTCCCTAGAATAAGGCGATCCGGGTGGGCTGGATGGCCTTTAATACCCAAATCGCGGTAGACATTAAACGGTTCGCGCGGCGCCCTCAAGACGCTTTGTTCCGCTTCCGTCAAGTTCGCCGAGAAACGTCGGAAAGCCCAACGCCAGGGCGGCATCGAAGGTTTCCAGAGAGGAATCGATTCCCAGCGTCGCGGCGCTAGTGACGCCCAGATCGGCGATTCCGCACGGTACGATGCCCTGAAAATGGGACAGGTCGGGCGCGATGTTCACGGAAAAGCCATGAAGTGTTACCCATTTCTTCACGCGCACACCGATCGCGCCGATCTTCGCCTCGGCGCCGCCGTCCTTCGTCCAGATGCCGACCTTGCCCGGAATGCGGTAGCCGGTGATGCCGATCCGGCCGAGCGCGTCGATCACCCAGCCTTCCAGTGCATGAACGAAGCAGCGCACGTCGCGGCCGCGGCGGGCAAGGTCGAGCACCAGATAGCCGACGCGCTGGCCGGGGCCATGATAGGTATAGCGGCCGCCGCGCCCGGTCTTGTGGACGGGGAAGCGCGGATCGACCAGCTCGGCCGGATCGGCGCTGGTGCCTTCGGTATAGAGCGGCGGATGCTCGAGCAGCCAGACGAGCTCGGGCGCGCGGCCCTCCTGCACGGCGGCGGCGCGCGCCTCCATCTCGGCGACCGCGGCCTCGTAATCGACCGGCGCCGCCGCCACGCGCCACTCCACGCCTTCGCGAAAATCGGACATGACCGCCAGATGTGCGCGGTCGCGGCGATTGGCAAGGATGAGAAGCTTCGGCTAAGAGCCTGCTTGGAAATGCGGCACCGGCCCGCTCCCCCACCCGGCCACCCATAAGAAACTGCCGTTGGGTGGCCGTCGGGGCCCCCGCAGAATACTACTTTGCGGGGACCCGGGTTGGGGAACGGGCCGGTGCGGCCGAAATGCGCCCTCAGGCGCATTTCCAAACAGGCTCCAAGCCTGTCCAAGGGGAGTTGGCGCCGCATGGTGAAGATGGGCACGGTCTGGGACCGCACGATCGAGTTCCTGAGCGACCATGTCGCGATCGTCGTTCCGATCGCGCTGCTCGCGATCTTTGTCCCGGCCTCGATCACGGGGAGCCTGTCGCCGTTGTGGGGGACCGCCGGGTCCGGACTGAAGGCGCTGCTCGCGTTGCTGTCGCTAGCCTTCGCGATCCTCGGTGTGTGGGGCCAGCTCGCCATCTCGGCGCTGGCGATCGATCCGGCGGTCGGCGGGGGTGCCGGCCGAGTGGCGACCGCGCGGCTGTTGCCGGCGCTCGGCGTCTATCTCGTGCTGGCGATTGTGTTGGGACTGCTGGTGCTGCCGATCGGGTTCATCCTCGCGGCGGGCGGCACGGACATCACGCAGTTTCGCATGGGCGCCAATCCGGCGAGCCTGCCCGCGGGCGTCGCCGGAACGGCGGCGCTCTACGGTACCGTGCTGCTGATCGCGCTGTTGTTTATCGGCGCGCGGCTGGTGCTGACCACGCCGGTGGTCGTCGCCGAGCGGCGTGGCCTCGGCGCGATTGCGCGCGCCTTCGCCTTGAGTCGCGGCCTCACCTGGAAGCTGGTCGGCGTGATCCTGCTCTACGTGGTCGTCGCCAACGTCGCCTTGCTCGCCGCGCAGAGCGTGTTCGGGTCGATCCTCGGCCTCCTGAGCCGCGGCGAGGGGCCGGTGACGATGGCGAGCGTGATCACTGCAATCGCGGTCGCCGCGGTGCAGGCGGCCTTCACCGTGCTCGCGACGGCCTTTGTCGCCAAGCTCTATGTCGAGATCATGCACGACCGCAACGGCGCGGCGGCCGTGCCGCTGGATCGCGAACCCGCGTGAAACTCGATCTCGCCGCGCTGCTGCGCGAAGCCTGGACGCTGTGGCGGCGCGATCGCGCGCTGCTGATCCCCGTTGTCGGGGTCACCATGTTCCTGCCGCGCCTCGCGTTCCAACTCCTTGTTCCGGTGTGGCAGATCCCGGAAGGAGTGACGGGTGAGCAGGCCGTGCGGCAGTTGAGTCAGGCCCTGGCTGACTGGACTGGGCGCTATGGCGGATGGTTCGTGCTCACGACCGTCGTCGGGCTGTGGGGGGCGCTGACGATCATCGCGCTTTATCTCGATCGTGGCCGGCCGACGGTGATCGGCGCACTCGGCCGCGGGCTCGCGCTGCTGCCGCGCTACCTGCTTGCGATGATCCTTGTCGGATTGCCTACCGCCGGCCTGTTCGCCCTGGCGCTTGGCCTGCCGTTGCTGTTCGTGGTGATACTGGCGCCGATCTTCTACATCTATGCGCGCATGTCGCTGACCGGCACCGTGCTGGTGGCGGAATCGCCGATCGGCGCGATCGCCTCCATTGGGCGAAGCTGGCGGCTGACCCTTGGGAATGGCTGGCCGTTGGCGTGGGTGCTGGCGGGAATCATGCTGGCGTCGATGGTGTTCGGCAGCGTGCTGGTTACGCTCGGGCACCTTGGGGAAAGCAATCCGGTCGCGGTCGGCATCACCGTCGCCGCCGCCGTGGCGGTCGAGAGCGCGGCGACCGTTGCGACCGTGCTGGTCGCGATTGCCGCCTATCGCCGGCTGACGAGCAAGGGGACGTGAGGCGCGGCGTCGATTGAGAGCAGGCCGGTGAGCCGCGGGTCGGGGAAGGTCTCGATCGTGCGATGGATCGGCGTGAAGCCCGAGGCGCGGTAGAAGCCGAGCGCGCGAGGGTGGTCAAGCGTGCAGGTGTGCACCCACACCCGTTCGACCCCCGATCGCCATGCGCGCTGCAGCGCATGCGCCATCAGCCAGCGGCCGTGGCTCTTGCCGGCAAGCTCCGGCACCAGCCCGAAATAGGCGAGTTCGCACTCGCCGGCGCGGCGATAGTCGAGTTCGAGCATCCCGAGCTCGATTCCCGTACGGTCGGTGACGGCGAACACCGCCACCTCCGGATCGTGGATGATCGCAGTTAGCCGCGCCTCGTCCATCGCCAGCCGCGAGAACCACAGCCACGGTTCGCCGACGCGGCGGAACAGCGCGCGGTACTTGTCGGGTGCGGGGCTCGGCCATTCGGCCAGGCGCAGTGCCGAATCGGGCAGCGGGCGGAGCGGCGGGCGTGTCCGCATCTCCAGCGTGGTGACGATCGTCGCCACCTCGCCGTCGGGGACGGGGATCAGTCCCATGCGGCCAGCGGCGGCAGGCTCATCAGGATCGCATCGATGTTGCCGCCGGTCTTGAGCCCGAACAATGTGCCGCGGTCGTAGACCAGATTGAACTCGGCATAGCGTCCCCGCCAGACGAGCTGCGCCGCCTTCTCCGCCTCCGTGAAGGGTATGTGCATCCGCCGCCGCACGATCGTCGGGAAGATGTCGAGGAAGCCACGGCCGACGTCCTGCGTGAAAGCGAAATTGGCATCGAAATCGCCTTCCAGATGATCGTAGAAGATGCCGCCGACGCCGCGGTGCATCTTGCGGTGCGGGATGTAGAAATAATCGTCCGCCCATTTCTTGAAGCGCGGATAATGCCCCGGATCGTGCGCGTCGCACGCCGTCTTCAGCCGCGCGTGGAAGTCGGCGGTATCCTCTTCATAGGGGATCGGCGGGTTGAGGTCGGCACCGCCGCCGAACCAGCGCTTAGTGGTGACGAGGAAGCGCGTGTTCATGTGCACGGCGGGAACGTGCGGATTGGCCATGTGCGCGACCAGGCTGATGCCGGTGGCGAAGAAGCGCGGGTCCTCGCCGGCGCCGTGGATGGTCTTGGCGAAATCGCCCTCGAAGGTGCCGCCGACGGTCGAGACGTTGACCCCGACCTTCTCGAACACACGGCCTTTCATCACGCCGCGCACCCCGCCGCCGCCCGGTTCGCCCGAAGGATCGGTGCGGTCCCAGGGGGTATAGGAGAAGGCGGCGTCGGAACCCGCCTCCTTCTCGATCGCCTCGAACTCGGCGCAAATCCGGTCGCGCAGCGATTCGAACCAGGCACGGGCGGCGGATTGTTGTTCGTCCAGGGGAAGCATGAGGTGCCCCTAACAGGTCCTCCCCGGCACGGGGAGGGGGACCGCGACGCGAAGCGGCGTGGTGGAGGGGGCAGGCCCCAAGCGATTCACTGGAGGAGGGCCCCCTCCACCACCGCCTTCGGCGGTGGTCCCCCTCCCCGCAAGCGGGGAGGAGCTTAGGACGGCCATCCCCTCGTCTGCCGCAGTGCTTCGCCGAGCACGATTCCCGCCGACACCGCGACATTGAGCGAGCGCACGCCCGCCACCATCGGGATAGTGACGCGCAGATCGGCCCGCGCGTGCACGGCCTCCGGCACGCCCGCGCCCTCGCTGCCGAACAGCAGCACATCGCCGGCCTCGAACCGCGCCACATCGAGCCGTACTGCACCTTTGGTGGTCGCCAGTACGATCCGCCCGCCGACTCCCGCTTCGAACGTCGCCCAGTCAGGGTGCCGTTTCACCTCCACCCGCGCCGCATAATCCATGCTTGACCGCGCCAGCGCCCGGTCGCCCCACGGAAACCCCATCGGCTCGATCAGATCGACGCCGACGCCCAGGCACGCTGCGGTGCGCAGGATGGTGCCGACATTGCCGGCGATATCGGGTTCATAGAGGGCGATCCGCATGGGCGTAGCGCCTAGCGCGCGCAAATAGCTGTTGGCAAAGCGCAAGGGGCTTGTTTATCAGGCCCGCAGCCACCGGGGGCACCGGGGGGCTCGGCGGGGCGTATCCCACGTCGTATCCGATCCCGGCGCATTCCCCGCGCCAAGATTTACGAGTGCAAGGGCTAGTGCATGGCAACGCTTGAAGACGCTGTTCCTCCCGGCGAATCCGCAGCGCCCTATCATGAAGAGGTCGAGAATCCCCGCCGCCGCGACTATCTCCAGATCGCCGCGGTGGCCTGGGCGGGCGTCGGCGTCGGCGTGGTCGCGCTGCCGCTGATCAACCAGATGAATCCGTCCGCCGACGTGCTAGCGCAGTCGACCACGGAGGTCGACATCTCGCAGATCCAGCCCGGCCAGGCGATCAAGACCCAGTTCCGCAAGCAGCCGCTGTTCGTGCGCAACCTGACGCCGAAGGAGATCGCCGAGGCGGACGCGGTGCCGCTTTCGTCGCTGCGCGATCCGCAGACGCTGGACGAGCGCACCAAGCCGAACCACAAGAACTGGCTGATCACGCTGGGCGTGTGCACCCACCTCGGCTGCGTGCCGCTGGGCGCGGGCGAGGGCGAGAACAAGGGGCCGTTCGGCGGCTATTTCTGCCCGTGCCACGGTTCGGCCTACGATACCGCCGGCCGCATCCGCCAGGGACCGGCGCCGCAGAACCTGCACGTTCCCGACTATACTTTCACGTCCGACACCGTCGTTACGGTCGGCTAAGGGGGCAAGGACGAGATGAGCTTTCCCTGGGCCAAGCATTATGAGCCGAAGCACCCGCTGATGAAGTGGGTGGACGACCGGCTCCCGCTGCCGCGCTTCGTCTACAATGCGGTCGGCGCCGGCTATCCGGTGCCGCGCAACCTCAACTATTTCTGGAACTTCGGCGTGCTCGCCGGTGCCGCACTGGTGATCCAGATCGTCACCGGCGTCGTGCTGGCGATGCACTATGCCGCGAACGGCGGCGTCGCGTTCGACTCGGTCGAGCACATCATGCGCGACGTCAACGCCGGCTGGTTCATCCGCTACGCGCACGCCAACGGCGCCAGCATGTTCCTGGCGGTGGTCTACATCCACATCTTCCGCGGGCTCTACTACGGCTCGTACAAGGCGCCGCGCGAGATGGTGTGGCTGCTGGGCGTGGTCATCTTCCTCCTCATCATGGCGACCGCCTTCATGGGCTATGTCCTCCCCTGGGGGCAGATGAGCTTCTGGGGGGCGCAGGTGATCACCGGCTTCTTCTCGGCGATCCCCGTGGTCGGCGAGTGGGTGCGCGTGTGGCTGCTCGGCGGCTTCGCGCCGGACAATGCCGCGCTCAACCGCTTCTTCTCGCTCCATTACCTGCTGCCGTTCGTGATCGCCGGCGTGGTCATCCTCCACATCTGGGCGCTGCACATCCCCGGCTCGGGCAACCCGACCGGCGTCGAGGTGAAGGGCGAGCAGGACACGGTGCCGTTCCACCCGTACTACACCGCCAAGGACGGCTTCGGGCTCGGCGTGTTCCTGCTGGTGTTCGCGACGATGATCTTCTTCGCGCCGAACTACCTCGGGCATCCGGACAACTACATCCCGGCCAACCCGCTCTCGACCCCGGCGCACATCGTGCCCGAATGGTATTTCTGGCCGTTCTACGCGATCCTGCGCGCTTTCACCGCGGACTTCATCCTGCCGGCGAAGCTGTGGGGCGTGCTGGCGATGTTCGGCTCGATCGTCCTCTTGTTCTTCCTGCCGTGGCTCGACACCTCGCCGGTGCGCTCGGCCAACTACCGGCCGACCTACCGCCTCTTCTTCTGGGTGCTGGTGGCCGACGTGCTGGTGCTGGGCTATTGCGGCGGCGCGCCGGCGGAGCCCTTCTACATCATCCTGAGCCAGATCGCCGCGGCCTATTACTTCCTGCACTTCCTGCTGATCATCCCGATCATCTCGGCGATGGAGCGGCCGCGGCCGCTGCCGAACTCGATCACCGAGGCGGTGCTGGCAGGCAAGGGCGGCAATCGCTTGAGTGAATCTGCGGTGGACGGCGGCAGCGCCGTACCAGCCGAATAAGGGGCGTCTAAGCACATGGTTCGCATCATCGGCGGCATCATCGGGCTCGGCTTCGCGCTGGTCCTCGCCATCGCCCTGTTCGGCAGCGTCTACGGCGTCGTCGCCGAACCGGCGGCGCCCACGGCCGAGCACGAGTTCCACCTTCACCCGAAGGAGCTCCACCTCGCGTCGGACGGGCCGTTCGGCGGCTATTCGAAGAACACGCAGCAGCTCCAGCGCGGCTTCCAGGTCTACAAGGAAGTCTGCGCGGCGTGCCATTCGCTCCGCCTGGTCGCCTTCCGCGACCTGCAGGGCATCGGCTACAGCGAGGCGCAGGTGAAGGCGATCGCCAGCCAATGGGCGATCCAGCAGCCGTCGGTGAACCCGGAGACGGGCGAGGCCGCGACCCGGCCCAACACGCCGGCCGACAAGTTCCCGCTGGTCTTCGCCAACGACGTCGCCGCCCGCGCCGCCAACAACAATGCGATTCCGCCCGACCTGTCGCTGATGACCAAGGCGCGGCACGACGGCGCGGCCTATATCCATTCGCTGCTGACGGGCTATCAGGAGCAGCCGGCCGAGCTGCTCAAGAAGTTCCCCGACGCGAAGACGCCGAACGGGCTGCACTACAACCCGTACTTCGCCAACCTCAACCTGGCGATGCCGCCGCCCCTCACCACCGACGGGCAGGTGACCTATCAGGACGGCACCAAGGCGACCGTCGACCAGATGGCGCAGGACGTCGCGGCCTTCCTGGTGTGGACCGCCGAGCCCAAGCTCGAGGCGCGCCACAGCGCGGGCTGGGCGGCGGTGATCTTCATCGCGATCTTCTGCTTCCTGGCCTATGGCGCGTACCTCAGCGTCTGGCGCGGGGTGAAGCACTGAGAGTGTAAGCTGACCTCTCCCCGTTCGCCCTGAGCTTGTCGAAGGGCTGTCCTTTTCTTCAAGAAAGACAGGGCTTCGACTGGCTCAGCCCGAACGGGAGTATGCGGTGAGCAACAACGACGACCTCAAGGCGCTGATCCGCACGATCCCGGACTTTCCCAAGCCCGGGGTTCAGTTCCGGGACATCACCACGCTGCTGCTCGATGCGCAGGGCCTGGCGCTCGCCATCGATCGACTGGCGGCGGCAGTGAAGGGGCCGGTCGACCTCGTCGCCGGCATCGAGGCGCGCGGCTTCCTGTTCGCGGCGCCGCTCGCGATCCGGTTCGGCGCCGGCGCACTCCTGATCCGCAAGGACGGCAAGCTCCCCGGCGCGACCATCGCCGAGGACTATGCGCTCGAATACGGCACTGACCGCATCACCATCCATGCCGACGCGCTGGCGCCCGGCGCGCGCGTACTGCTGGTCGACGACCTGATCGCCACCGGCGGCACCGCCCGCGCCGCCGTCCGCCTGATCCGCAAGACCGGCGCCGAGATCGGCCAGGCGGCGTTCGTGATCGACCTGCCGGAGCTGGGCGGCGCCGATGCGCTCCGTTCGGACGGCATCGAAGTGACGGCGCTGATGGCCTTCGAGGGGCACTGACGGAACAACGCGCTCGCCTGCGCGGTTACGCTGGCATTAATCTTGCGTAGCAGAATATGGTCCCGCGTATCTGGGAGTCTCGAGCAATGATCCGCACGCTTCGCAATCTCGGGCTGATCGCCGCCGCCGGCATCGGCCTCGCCGCCTGCACCGATGGTTACGGCTATTCGGGCGTCTCCGTCGGCTATGGTTCCGGCGGCTATTACGACGATTATTGGGACGGCGGCTACTACGGCTACGGCGGTTCGCCCTACTGGGGCTGGTACGGCGACTATTATTATCCGGGCACCGGCTACTACGTCTACGACCGCTACCGCCGTCCGCATCGCTGGACCGATCGCCAGCGCTATTATTGGGAGCGCCGCCGCAACGAATGGCGCGGCAATCGCGGCGACCAGCCCAACTGGGACCGGTGGGATCGCGGTGGGCGCCGCGGCGACAACGACGGCCGCTGGGGTGGCCGGCGCGACATCACCCCCGAGCAACGCCAGCAATGGCAGCAGCGCCGGGAACAGTGGCGCAACGCCACGCCCGAGCAGCGCCAGCAGTGGCAACAGGGCCGGGAGCAGCGGTGGCGCGATGCCACGCCGGAGCAGCGTCAGCAGTGGCAGCAACGCCGGGAACAGTGGCGGGGCGCCACGCCCGAGCAGCGCCAGCAATGGCAGCAGCGTCGCGAGCAATGGCGCGGCAGCCAGGGCCAGACGCAGCCGCGCGCGACCATGCCGAACCGGCCGAGTCCGAGCATCGGTGGCGAGGGTCGTCGCGGCGGTTGGTCGGGGCGTGGTCGCGATCGCCGGTAGCGATCAGCCGGCGCTCTCCACCGGGCGCCGCCGCCATAGCCCGATCGCGATGAAGCTCATCACGGGCTCGTCGTTCTGGTTGAACACCGTCAGCCTGGATCGCGCGCTGCCCATGTCGGGCCGGCTGTTCGAGGCGCGCGTCTCGACGATCTCCGCCTCGCAGCGGAGCACGTCGCCGGGATAGACCGGCCTCAGCCAGCGCAGCTCGTCGATCCCCGCCGCACCGAGGCTCGCCGATTCCGCCGCATCCGCCTGCATATGCGCGACGTTCATCGCCATGGTCATCGCACAGGTATGCCAGCCGCTCGCGGCGAGCCGCCCGAAATGCGTCTTCGCTGCTGCCTCATCGGAGAGGTGGAAGGGCTGCGGATCATATTTGCGTGCGAAGTCGAGCACCTCCTCGCGCGTCACCTCATAGCGGCCGAACGATGCCCGGTCGCCGACCTTGATGTCTTCCCAGTAGCGCATGGAATCAGTTTCGCTCCGAAACCGATCCCGCGCAAGCCCTCTGCGACGATCAGCGCCGGTTCGAGGCCAGTACCTCGCGAAACACCGAGTCGCTGCCATCCACATCCTTTGCCGGCGCCAGCCCGAGCAGGTCGTGGAGCAGCGCATAGACGTCGACGTTATCGAACGGCGCGAGCTGCTTGCCGCTCGCGAAGGCCGGGCCATTGGCAAGGAACAGCGCCGCCATCTCGGGCGCGGCGTTGTCATAGCCGTGGGCACCGCCGGTCGAGCCGGCGGGCGGCGCCTTCTCCAGCACCTGCCAGCCCGTCTCGGCAAGACAGAGATAGGGTGGCACGCGCGGGTTGGCGCCATAATGGAAGCGCGCCGGGATCTCGGCCTTGCGCCAGCATTGCATATGTTCGTGCGGCTTGAGCAGCTTCGCCTCGAGGCTCGCCTCATGTCCCGGCACCGCGGCGAGGCTGGCATAGGGACCGGCCTCGACCACACGATAGTCACCCGCGGTCAGCAGGCGATCGAGCGCGATCGTCCGCTCGCTGCTCGTCGCCGCCATGCCGTGATCGGCGACGATGACGAGGTTGGCCGGCTGGCCGAGCGCCGCCAGCCCGTCGACCAGTGCGCCGATCTCCCGGTCGACGTCGGCGATCGCCGCGTTGGTCCGCGCATCGTCGGGGCCATAGACGTGGCCGGCGGTGTCCACTTCCTCGAAATACATGGTCGCGAACCGCGGCCGGATCGCCGCCGGTCGGCGCATCCAGTCGAGGATGGTGTTGACGCGCTGCCCGGGCGCGATCGCTTCATTATACTGCTGCCAGTCCGAAGGCCGCGTGCCGCCGGTCACCGTATAGGGCCATTTCGCTGCCTTGGTCCCGCCGACCGGCACGTTCGATCCGGGCCAGAACATCGTCGCGGTGCGCACGCCCGCCTTCTCGGCATCGACCCAGATCGGCGTCGCCTCGTTCCACCAGAAGGGATCGTCGCTCGCCATGGTGAAGACCTCGCCCGGCCGGCCCGCATCCTCCATCTTGTTGGCGACGATGCCGTTGCGGTCGGGCCTCAGCCCGGTGACCAGCGCATAATGATTGGGGAAGGTCTTGGACGGGAAGGACGGCCGCATCGCCGCCCGCACCCCGTTCGCCGCCAGCTTCGAGAGATTCGGCGTGATGCCGCGATCGAGATAGTCGGCGCGGAAGCCGTCGATCGAGACGAGGATGGTGACCGGCGCGCGCGCCTCGGCGACGGCGGCGGAGGGCGCGACCGGCGCGCTCGCGGGCGCGGTGACGCAGGCTTGCAGGCAGGCGGCGAGCGCCACGGCGGCGAGACGGGAGATCCAGCGCATACGCGCGCCCTTGCCAGCGCTTCGCGGCGATCCTGTGACATTCATGATGGCGGCGGAACGGGTCTCAGCGGACGGGATCGCCGACCAGCATCGCCGGCTGCTTGGGACAGCGGCGCTCGGCGGAGAGCATCGGCGGCAGGGTCGGACATTTCTGCTCCGCGGTCGGCTGCTGCTCGACGCGCGCGGTCGTCGCGGCCGCCGCGGGAGCGGTCCAGACGATCGAGAGCAGAAGGAGGCCGCGAACAGTCATGGTCGGATAATACACCGTCGCGTGCAGAAGGGGAAGCGTCATCCGCCCATGGGGTCGTCAGCACACTGCCTTCGAGTTGATCCGGTTCAGACGTTGAAGCGGAACAGCATCACGTCGCCGTCCTGGACGACATACTCCTTGCCCTCGGCGCGAAGCTTGCCCGCGTCGCGCGCGCCGGCTTCGCCCTTGTAGGTGACATAGTCGTCATAGGCGATCGTCTCGGCGCGGATGAAGCCGCGTTCGAAGTCCGTGTGGATCTCGCCGGCTGCCTGCGGGGCCTTGGCGCCCTTGTGCACGGTCCAGGCGCGCGCCTCCTTGGGGCCGACGGTGAAAAAGGTGATGAGGTGCAGGAGCTCGTAGCCCGCGCGGATCACGCGGGCGAGGCCGGTCTCGGTGAGCCCCAGTTCGGTCAGGAACTCGCCGCGCTCCTCTGGCGCCATCGTCGCGATCTCCGCCTCGATCGCGGCGGAGACGATCACCGCCTCGGCGCCCTCGGCCTTGGCCTTCTCGAACACGCGCGCAGAATAGGCGTTACCGTTGGCGGCATCTTCCTCGTTGACGTTGCAGACATAGAGCACCGGCTTGGCGGTGAGCAGCTGCGCCTGCTGGAGGACCTTGGCTTCCTCGACGTCCTTCGGCTGGGTCAGCCGCGCCGGCTTGCCGTCCCGCAGCAGCTCGAGCGCTTGCCCCAGCACGCTCGCGGCGATCTTCGCCTCCTTGTCGCCCTGCTGGCCCTTCTTGACGAAGGCGGGCACGCGCTTCTCGAGGCTCTCGAGGTCGGCGAGCATCAGCTCGGTCTCGACCGTCTCGGCATCGGCGATCGGGTCGACCTTGTTGTCGACGTGCTGGATGTCGTCGTTCTCGAAGCAGCGCAGGACATGGACGATCGCGTCCACCTCGCGGATGTTGCCGAGGAACTGGTTGCCGAGCCCCTCGCCCTTGCTCGCCCCGCGCACCAGCCCGGCGATGTCGACGAAGCCGAGTTGCGTCTCGATGATCTTGGCCGAACCGGCGATCTCGGCCAGCTTATGGAGCCGCGGATCGGGCACCGCGACGTTCCCGACGTTGGGCTCGATCGTGCAGAAGGGATAGTTCGCCGCCTGCGCCGCGGCGGTTTCGGTGAGAGCGTTGAAGAGCGTCGACTTGCCGACGTTCGGCAGGCCGACGATGCCGCAGCGGAAACCCATGGATGCGCTTTCGTCTGATCTGGGAAAGCGCGCCAGATAGGGCGAATGCGCGGCGCGCGCTAGCCGCGGCGTCGGATCAGGCCGATCGCTTCGGTGACGGCCGCGCGGGCGAAGGCGAGCAGGCTGCCGATATAGGCGATCCCGCCAATCGCGATTAGGGTGGTGAGGTGTGGAAGCGGCGCCAGCGGTGGCAGCGCCCGGTCGACGAGCGTTACCGCGACCGCCATCATCAGTGCGGCGAGCACCGGCGGAGTGATCGCGCGAACGAGCGCAGATAGGGTGACTCCGATCACCGGCAGCGTCCGCCAGGCGCTGATCGCGAGATAGAAGGGATAGGCCGCGATCCACGCGACCGCGATTCCCGTCACGCCCCATTGGATGCCGATCAGGAAAGCGACCGGCAGCACGACCGCGCCCGTCGCGCTGTTGCGCGCGCTGATCGCCGGCTTGCCGCAGGCGTCGCTCGCCGGCGCGAACAGCACCTGGAGCGTCATGAACGGCATCGCCAACGCGAGCAGCGCGACGATTCGTCCCGCCTCCAGCCACTTGGGCCCCAGCACGACATGCACCAGCGGATCGGCGACCGCGGCCAGCCCCATATAGAAGGGCATCGCCACCACCATCACCAGCCGCGCGCCGGTGAGGAACGCCCGCGCGACCGATTCGCGGTCGTGCTGGATGCGCGCATAGGCGGAGAAGGCGACCTCGTTCAGCGCCGGCACGAACTTCGACACGAAGATCTGGGTCAGGAACAGGCTGGTCGTATAGATGCCGAGCCAGTGCGCATCGAGGTGACGGCCGGCGATGAACACGTCGGCCTGGCTCTGCACGAACCAGAACAATTGCCCCGCCGCCATCAGCCCGCCGTAGCGCGCCATGCTGCCGGCGCCGCGGAAGTCGAAGCTCGGCCACATCCATGCACGGGCGGCGGTCATCATCCCGATCGCGCGCGTCGTGAACAGCGCAAGCGGCGCGACGACCAGCGTCCACACCCCCAGCCCCGCGAGCGCGCCCGCGAGCGCGGCGATCGCGCCCGCCACCGCCGCGACGATGTTCACGGTCGCCTGCTTGCGGAAGTCCATTTCGCGCGCGAGCAGGGCGAAGGGGAGGGCGATGAACGGCGTCGTCACATAAAGCAGCGCC